>JAILEN010000028.1 GCA_024687655.1 Lachnospiraceae bacterium
AATATAGAAGCGGACAGTCCGGCAACCCAGATAACAACAAAAGAGCTACAGCAACTGCTCCAACTCAATTTTTGCACGCATGGGGTCGGAAAGAATATACGAAGTGATATTCAAAAGATCATCCTTGGGAATAGAAACATACTTCCCTGAACGGGTAGTAAAAGACGTAGCTTCGAGAACTGCCTCACGGGTCTGCGCCAAACGATCCTCAATACCGGAAAGTCGATTTTCCATTGCAGAGATCTGCTGTGTATAATCCGCGATCTCAGCTTCCGTCTCATCAATACGCTCCTTATTCTTGGAATTGATATTACGAGGCGTGAAATCTGTAAAGACCTCCGCAGTCTCCTCCTTGATGACATCAAGAAACTTTTCAGATTCCAGAAGTCGGGTACGAACAGCATCAAGACTCTCCTCTATGTCGGCCTTTTCAGCACGCAGTTCATCTTCATAGGACTTTAAGAAATCAACTATCATAACCCGATCCTCCTCTTTATCGCAGTCAAAGAATAGATCCCGCCTGTGAAATATGTATGTTATCACTGACTGTGATAAACCTATAGGGGTGACTTCTTCGGTAAAGGTGCCTTCCTGGGATACTTCTTCGGAGTGGACTTTACCTTATCAATGATGAGCAGGGATCTCATGGCATCGGTAGAGTATAACTCATACTTTTGAATACGGGGATTCCCTCCCCCTAAAATGGTTATGGCACCCGATGCCGCCGACAACTCCTCATCCACCGAATCAGTCTTATACGATATAAATGTACCACCGCTTTTTACAAAAGGCAAGCAATACTCACTGAGGGTAGAAAGATTTGCCACCGCACGGGATACACAAAGATCATACTTTTCCCGGTATGACTCATCTCTTCCGAAATCTTCAGCCCGACCATGGATGGCATCTATATCGGAAAGTCCCAGCTCTAAGATCACATCCTGCAGGAATAATATCCTCTTTTGAAGGGAATCAAAAAGTGTGATATGAAGATTGGGAAAAGCGATCTTTAGGGGTATGCCCGGAAAGCCTCCACCGGTACCCACATCGATGAGTCTGTACTCAGCAGAGGAGATATCCTCAAAAACAGAAATGACAGACAGACTGTCAATGAAATGCTTGGTCACCACTTCCTCAGGTTCGGTAATGGCAGTAAGATTCATCACCTTGTTCTTCTCGATCAAAAGATCATAAAATGACGAGAACTTCTGAAACTGATCCGGTGACAGGGATACACCATGCTCCTCCATATACTTTTGTAAAAGTGAAAGGTCTATCATTTTCTGTACCTCTGCTCCAGATAAACCAAAAGCACTGAGATGTCTGCGGGAGATACTCCGGATATACGTGATGCCTGTCCGATGTTGTCGGGCCGGAGTGATGAAAGCTTCTGCCTGGCTTCGATCCTGAGTGACGATACATCATCATAATCTATATCTGCCGGTATCTTCTTTTGCTCAACTTTTTTAAATTTCTCTATCTGCTTTAACTGCCTGTCGATGTAGCCCTGGTATTTGATATTGATATTGACCTGCTCCCTGACCTCATCGGACAGATCCGGTCTGTCGGGATCGATGGGCGATAATTTGTCATAATCAAGTTCCGGTCTGCGTATCAGCTCGGACAGTGAGACCCCGTTACTGATGGGTATGGAACCATAGCTTTCCAAAAGGGCATTGACTTCTTCTCTCGAACCTATGTTCACACCGGAAACTCGTGCAATCTCCTCTTCGATCTGTCGACGCTTTGTCTCAACGTGTTCATTTCTCTCATCGGAAATGAGCCCCACATCATGTCCGATATTTGTAAGGCGAAGATCCGCATTATCCTGACGGAGCATCAGACGATACTCTGCCCTGGATGTCATCATACGATAGGGTTCATGACTCTCCTTTGTAACCAGATCATCAATGAGAACTCCAATATAAGCCTGTGACCGATCCAGGATCACCGGATCACGACCCAGTAACTTCATGGATGCATTGATACCTGCCATGATACCCTGGGCGGCTGCTTCCTCATATCCGCTGCTCCCGTTAAACTGGCCAGCCGCAAAAAGACCGTCGATATTTTTAAATTCCAATGAAAGCTTGAGCTGATTGGCATTAATGCAATCGTACTCGATAGCATAAGCATTGCGGACTATCCTGGCATTTTCCAGTCCGGGAACCGTATGTATCATGGCATACTGAACTTCCTCCGGCATGGATGATGACATTCCGGAGATATACATCTCATTTGTATATTCTCCCTCCGGCTCGATGAAAAGCTGATGCCTCTCCTTGTCGGCAAAACGAACCACCTTGTCCTCGATGGAAGGACAATATCTGGGTCCGGTTCCCTCTATGACTCCTGAAAAAAGCGGAGAACGATCTATATTATCACGGATGATCCTGTGAGTGTCCTCATTGGTATAGGTAAGGTAACAACTCACCTGATCACGACGTATGGACTCAGGATCTGTGGTAAAGGAAAAAGGAACGATCTTTTCATCCCCAGGCTGTTCCGTCATCTTGTCATAATCCAGAGTCTTTCCATCCAGCCTGGCGGGAGTACCCGTCTTGTATCGGTATATCTCCACTCCGTTATCGGAAAGTGATGAAGTGAGATGATCGGCAGATTTCAGACCATTGGGTCCGGTGTGCTCGATCACATCACCATACAGGCATCTGGCTGCAAGGTATGTACCGGTACACAAAATGACTGCCCGTGCATGATATGTCGCTCCCGAAACAGTCTTTACTCCCTGTATCACTTTCTCATCTGAGATCAAAAGCTCACTGACCTCAGCCTGACGGAGAGTGAGGTTTTCTTCTCTTTGAAGAGTCTTTCTCATCTCAAGAGAATACATGGCCTTGTCTGCCTGGGCACGAAGTGAATGAACCGCAGGTCCCTTTGATCCGTTGAGCATACGTGACTGCAAAAATGTCTTGTCGATGTTTTTTGCCATCTGTCCACCCAGAGCATCAACCTCTCTAACCAGATGACCCTTTGACGTACCTCCGATATTCGGATTACAAGGCATCATGGCAACCGAATCCATACTTACGGTAAATGCAATTGTCTTCAGTCCCAGTCTGGCACAGGCTAAAGCCGCTTCGCAACCTGCATGACCTGCACCGACTACAACTACATCATAATTTTCCTCAAGTTTTTTCATTATACTTCTTCCTAAAGATCCTTCGCTATGCTCAGGATGACAGATCTATTTTCCCATACAAAACTTTGAAAAGATCTCATCCACCAGATCGTCGCTTATGGACTCTCCGATTATTGATCCCAGTGCACTATAGGCATCCATCAAATCCACTGTATAAAAATCCTCCGGCAAACCGGAAGCTATTGACTCATTTACTCTTTTAACAGATCCGAGGGCATTTATAAGTTCGAACTTCTGTCTTTCGTTTGTAATATAGAGCCTGTCGGAATTTTCAACCTCACCTTTGAAGAACAAGCGGCTTATCTCGTCCTTAAGTGACGAAATTCCAAGCATATCTTTACTTGAAAATGATATGATGCTCTTTTCCGAAAGGTTACCATCAAAGAATCCTCTGATATCATCCTCAGATACCACCTGGGTCAGATCAGACTTGTTTAACAGGACGATCACATTCTTATCTCTGATCCTCTCCATGATATCATGGTCATCATCATCCAATGCCTCAGAACCATCCACCACATAGATTATTAGTGATGCATCATCTATCAGGGAAAGTGCTTTTTTCACTCCTATCTTTTCCACCGTATCCTCAGTATGTCTGATACCGGCAGTGTCCATGAGCCTCAGTGAAAAGTCACCAAAGGAAATCTTTTCCTCCACCACATCCCTTGTTGTACCGGGGATACTGGTGACAATTGCCGCTTCCTTATTCACCAATAGGTTAAATAAAGATGACTTTCCAACGTTGGGACGGCCCAATATCAGGGTACTGATACCGTCTCTTATGGTTGCTCCGTCATCTGCACTGTCTATAAGATCAGACAATACATCCTTCCATTCAGACAGCTTTTTTGAAAGTTCTTCCGAATAACCGGAAAGATCGTAATGCTCCGGATCATCCAGAGCCGACTCGATACGGGCTGTTTCAAAAAGGATCCCCTCACGAATGGAAGAAATCTTTGTGCTCATGGCACCCGACAAATGAGAAAGTGAGTTTTTCACAGCCATCTCATTTTCGGAGGATATGAGATCCATGACCGATTCCGCCTGGGACAGATCAATACGGCCATTTAAAAAAGCTCTCTTGGTAAACTCACCGGGATCCGCAGGTCTGGCTCCATTTTTCAAAACACAGGATAATACCCGACGCAATAAGAAAATACTCCCATGACAGGATATCTCCACCACATCCTCACGGGTATAGGTCTTCGGAGCAAAAAAAACCGACACCATCACCTCATCGATCATATCCTCATCATCATAGATATGGCCGTAGTGAACAGTGTGTGATGGAACATCACAAAGCCTCTGTTTTCCCCTGTAGATTTTATCAGCCACCTCTATCGCTTCTGGTCCGGAGATCCTGATGACTCCGATGCCTCCCTCTGATGAAATGGGAGTCGATATTGCGGCTATGGTATCAAATTCATTCATAAGAGATAATATAATAAAAAATGCCTGATCTGTAAAGACCAGGCATCGTCATAAAGATCTGTTATTACTTTTTAAGTGTGATAACTACGTGTCTGTAAGGCTCCTCGCCCTCACTGTGAGTAGTAACATACTCGTCATTCTGCAGAGCATAGTGGATAACCCTGCGCTCATAGGGATTCATGGACTCCAATGAAACCGGTCTCTTGTTTCTCTTTACCTTATAAGCCATGTTCTTGGCCAGATTCTCCAATGTCTCTTTTCTGCGACGACGATAATCCTCTGTATCGATTTTGACTCTGGTATACTCATCAACCCTGCGGTTAAGAGCCAGATTTGCAAGATACTGCAAGCTGTCGAGAGTGGAACCGCGCTTTCCGATGATAATGCCCATCTCAGGACCTGCAAGGTCTACATTGATGGTATTGTCATCCTCATCATAATCTGTGGTGATGGTAACCTCAAGCTCCATTGCATCAAAGACATCCTTCAAAAACTCCTCAACTGCCTTCTTTGCAGTCTCAGGATCCTCAAGCTTTTTATGCTCCTTTGGTGTCTTTTCTTCAAAAACATCTTCCTTAACCTCAACAGGCTCAGAAACAGGTGCTTCTTCCTTTACCTCTTCTTCTGCCTCGGGCTCCTCAGACTTGAGTCTGACTCTGATAACAGCCTCTTTGCTTCCGATACCGAAAAGTCCGCTGCTTCCCTTTTCTACAACCACATAACTGAGCTGATCACTGGTAACTCCAAGCTCAACCGTAGCCTGTGTCAGTGCATCCTCAACCGATCTTCCGGAAAATTCCTTTGCACTCATTATATGCCTCCTAATCCTTCTTTTTTCCTTCATTAAATTCCCTGACCAGATTTGCCTTTGCAGCAAGTGATCCGGGCTTTGCGTTGTTACGGTATTCCGCAGCCTTTTCCAGGATCTCTTCATTCTCTGTTGCGATAGAAGCTCTCTCGGAAAGACTCTTTCTGGTATTCATGGTGGCTGCCTGCATCAGCTGCTCACGACGGACACCGCGCTTTTCCTTTTTAGCCTGTGCTTTTTCCTTGTTCTTCTCGATGATGTCATCCAAGTCTATCTTATCAAAATGCCTGTTGAGCAAAAACTGCTGCCCGGCACGGATAAATCCACCGGTGAGCCAGTAGAGTCCCAGACCTGCAGGAACAGTAAATGTGATAAAAAATGACATCAGAGGCATCATGAGGTTCATGGTACGCATCTGCTGAGTCATCTGATCATTACCTGCTCCGTTGGTAGGCATCTGCAAAATGGTAAGATACTGGGAAGCAAGTGAAAGCAAAGGGATCAGAGCCGCTACAAAAAGAAGTAACCACTCATGTCCGAAAAAACTGGCCTTCATCTGGTTCCAGGGTGTATCTGAAATATTAAGTCCAAATAAGTAGTTGACCTGTAAAAGCTCGGACTGTGTAGTCGCAATAACATCCGATAGACTGGAAAATGCAGCTTTTAAGCTGTCCCATCCGCTGTCAGAAAGCTTGTAGACCACATCAATGATGAATCCCTTCATCTGAACAGGATCGGTAGTAGTAAAATCTACCTTAACCGCACGAAGATTGGCCTCATTGTAAATAGTATCCATCTTCTGGGCATAACCGTCCACACCCATGATACCATTTACGAGATCTGTAAAAATGCTCTTAACGCTGCCGATATAAGCAGGTACATTATAAAATACACGATACAAAGCAAAAAGTATCGGCATCTGGATAGCCATCTGAACACAGGATCCCATGGGAGAAACACCATATTTATCATAGATCATCTGGGTCTCTTCCTGCTGAGCCTGCATGGATGCCTGGTCCTTTTTCCCCTTATACTTAGCTTGAACAGCGTTGATCTCCGGCTGCATCTTTCTGGTCAGAACGGAAAACTGCTGCTGCTTGTAGGTAAGAGGCAAAAGGCAAAGATAAATAAAAACCGTAAATACGACGATGGTAAGAGCTACACTTTCTACTCCCATTACATTTGAGAAGAAAAGGTAGATCTTGTCCATGATCCAGCCAAGGGCCTTGGCAATAGGTCCCAGGATAGATCCGTCGTAAGCAGTCATAATAATTCCTGCCACAACAAAACCTCCATTTTATTCAATTAATAACTTCGGATCACCAGTCAGCTTCCTCTACCCCGGGTACGGGATCAAAGCCTCCATGAGAAAAAGGATTGCATCGCAAAATACGCCATGCAGTAAGAACCCCGCCTTTTATGGGACCGTGATGCTTGATCGCGATGATCCCGTAATTTGAACAGGTGGGACAATAAGGACACCTCGTAGTCTTAAGAGGTGACAGATACTTTTGATAAAGTCGGATCAAATATATCATAAAACGTCGGATCATAATAATCCCCCGCCTTTTTCATCATAACAGTAATCCATGGTGAAGATCAGCCAGCTTTATAAGGGATCTCTCTGTCTCGGAAAATGACATCCTCGCGGATCCCTGCCTGACTACGACTACCAGATCCCACCCAATGTGGAAATCCTCTTCATGTAGCCGATATGCTTCTCTTATCAGTCTCGCCAAATGATGTCTGACAACGGAATTACCAACCTTTTTACTGACTGAAATACCCAGTCTGTTTTCATCGAGGTCATTTTTCATGGCATATAACACAAGCCTGCCATCCGCTTTTGATCTGGCTCGTCTGTATACTCTTTTAAAATCGTCATTTTTTTTAAGACTCTCTGAAAACTTCATTAGTAATCCCATCAAAAAGAAAGACCACAAATAATGTGGTCTAAGCGGATAATCTCTTTCTTCCCTTTGCACGTCTTGCCGCTAAAACCTTACGACCACCTGCAGTTCTCATTCTCTTACGAAAACCATGAACCTTTGAACGCTGACGCTTCTTAGGCTGAAATGTCATCTTCATAATATTTACCTCCTTTTAGATTTTTGTGCATAGACACAAACGACATTATATAAAAATAATTTGAAAAAGTCAACAAAAATCGTTAAAAAATGGCCAAAAATCAACATTCCACAATATATCCACCATAATTATAATTCAACACAACATGTTGATAAAATGTCATTATAATGTCAAAATCTCAAAGAATTATTAACAAATCCCCATAAAACCACAGTTTTACTTATCAACAACAATAATGTTAATAATGTTGATAACTATAATAACATGTTCAAAATTGCTTTTTATGTTGATAATTATTGTCATTTATAATAAAATATAGCTTGGGTTTTTGACAGAGAAAGGGATACATAAAAGGATCATTTCCTTATTATATATACAGGGTTTTAGCTTATGAATTTAGAAGAACAGTGGCCTCAGATACTTGAAGACATCAAGACAGATTATGAGATACAGGATGTTACCTTTAACAGCTTCCTGAAACCACTCAAGATCAAAAAAATAGAAGAAAAAGATTTGTATTTGGTATATTCAACTGACTCCAATGAAGTGGCACTTACATTTTTAAGGAGACGATACGAGACTCCGATCAGGGTTAAGATAGCAGAACTTACCGGCGTTGAGTATACCATACATTTTGTTTTACCTGAAAAAGATCTTTCAGGGATGATCAAAAAGAATGATGTTCCTACTATTAAGATGGATGCATCATACGAAAAGACAAATCTTAATCCCATCTATACATTTGAAACATTTGTCGTTGGAAATAACAACCGTTTTGCACAGACGGCCTGCCTTGCTGTTGCTGAGACTCCCGGAGAGGCATACAATCCTCTTTATATCTATGGAGGACCGGGACTGGGCAAGACACATCTGATGCATTCCATCGGTAACTACATCATCCAGCAGAATCCCAAAAAAAAGGTGCTTTATGTTACCTCTGAGGAATTCATGAATGTGGTTATCGAGTCTATTCGTGACAATCGAAATGATCCTACAGTCATGACAAAGTTCAGGGATAAATATCGCAATGTTGATGTTTTAATGATAGATGACATTCAGACTATTATAGGCAGAGAGAGTACACAGGAGGAGTTTTTCCACACTTTCAACTCTCTTCACCAGGCAGGAAAGCAGATAGTGATCACATCAGACAGACCTCCCAAGGACATGAAGACACTTGAGCTTCGTATCCGTTCCAGGTTTGAGATGGGACTTATGGCCGACATAGGATATCCTGATTATGAGACACGAATGGCCATCCTCAGAAAAAAATCAGAAGAAAAGAATATCAATTTTAACGATGATATCTTAAACTATATAGCAGACAATATTAAGTCAAACATCAGAGAAATTGAGGGTGCTCTTAATAAGCTCATTGCATACAGAGCCATGGAAAAAGAAGAGATCACTCTTGCCATTGCTGAAAAGGAGCTTCAGAGTATCATTTCTCCTGACAAGCCAAGAGAGATCACTCCGCAGCTTATCATTGAGGTGGTTGCCGACCATTACGGTATCACTGTGGATCAGATGATTTCATCCAGCAGACAAAAGATGATATCCAGACCTAGGCAGATCGCCATGTATCTCTGCAGAGAGATGGTTGATACTCCTCTTAATGCCATAGGAGCTCTTTTGGGAGACAGAAATCACGCAACCATTATCCACGGAGCTAATACAATAGCCCAGGAATACAATGAGAGCCAGGATTTCAGAAACGAAGTTGATGCAATAAAAAAGAAGATCAGTCCTGTATAGGTTGATTACTTTTTTAACATATCTGTGGATAGTGTTGATCATATGATACATGAGAATGATCCGTTAACATACATCCACAGAAAACTGACAATCATTTTTTAGTTTTCTATAATGTATTGACAGTGATGATTGCTTTAAATAAGCCGTTTACAGAGCTTTTTAACTTTTTAACAGCCATTATTAATAATTACTACTAAATTATTACTATATGTATATATAGAAAGGAGATCACATTAATGAAGATCACTTGTTCACAGAGCGAATTGGTCAAGGGAGTCAATATCGTATCCAAGGCTGTACCCACCAGGACTACCATGGCTATCCTTGAATGTATTCTCATTGATGCTTCAAAGGATCAGATAGTTCTGACTGCCAACGATATGGAGATAGGCATAGAGACTATTGTGGATGGAACCATCATCGAGCCGGGTATAATCGCTCTTGATGCCAGATTTTTCGGTGACATAGTCAGAAATCTTCCGAATAGTGATGTTACCATTAGTGTTGATGACAGATTCAAGACACAGATCACCTGTGAAAGCGCAGATTTCAACATAACCGGAAAATCAGGTGAGGACTTTTCAAAGATACCTGCCATAGCCAGGAACAATCCTGTGATCATCTCCCAGTTTACTATGAGAGAGCTTATCAGACAGACCACATTTACCATCAGTGATCTGAATCAGGTAAATAAGATGATGACAGGTGAGCTTTTTGAGATATCCGGCGATATGCTCAAGGTAGTAGCTCTTGATACCTCCCGTATATCCATCAGAAATATCAGGCTTAAGAACAGTTATGAGGATAAAAAGGTAATAGTTCCCGCAAAGGCACTTAACGAGATATCAAAGATAATATCCGGAAGTATCGAGGATATGGTGGAGATTTTCTTTACAGACAATCATATTATCTTTGAATTTGAAAAGACCACAGTGGTTTCCAGACTTATAGATGGTGAGTTTTTCAATATTGATCACATGTTCTCCGGAAACTATGATGCGAAGATGAAGATCAATAAGCGCAGCCTTCTTGATTCCATTAACAGATCTACTCTCATGCTTGTAAAAGAGGCGGAAAAGAAGCCTATAGTTATGGACATTACTGACAATAACCTTACTCTTTCCATGAGCTCTTTCATAGGAAAGATGAAGGAAAACATACCTGTTGAGAAAAACGGTAAGGATATCAAGATAGGTTTTAATCCCAAATTCTTTATGGATGCATTGAGAGTGATCGATGATGAGGAGATCACTGCATACTTTGTTGATCACAGATCACCCTGCTTCATTAAAAATGAAGAGGAAAGCTATATTTACGTGATCCTGCCTGTTAATATCCAGGAAGCATGATATGGAGACTGTAGAGATAAGAGAGGGTGAGGAGTTTATAAAGCTCGGTCAGGTACTTAAAAAAGCTGGGCTGGTCTCATCCGGAGTAGAGGCAAAGATGGTGATACAGGAAGGAGAGGTTTCTGTTGACGGTGAGATTGATACACGTCGCGGCAGAAAGCTTTTCGGAGGAGAAGTTATCTCCTACAATGGAGAAGAAGTTAAGATCGTAAAATGATAATTGAATCCATAGAACTTAAAGATTACAGAAATTATGAGGGGATGAAAATAGAGTTTTCCCCCTCCACAAATATCATCTATGGAGATAATGCCAGAGGAAAGACCAATATTTTGGAGGCGGCATATATCAGTGGTACCTCCAAATCTCACAGGGGCAGCAGAGATAAAGAGATTATCAGATTTGATATGAGTGAAGCTCATATCAGGACAAAAGTAATTAAAAACGACAAGAATTATCAAATAGACATACATCTTAAAAAAAATGGGAGAAAGGGGATTGCCATAAATCATGTTCCTCTTAAGAGGGCATCTGATATCTTCGGCATTTTAAATATAATCTTTTTCTCACCTGAGGATCTGGACATCATCAAGTCCGGTCCTGACAAGCGCCGCAGGTTTATGGACAGCGAGCTTTGTCAGATCAACAAGATATATCTTAATGATCTGACAAATTACAACAAGGTTTTGAATAACCGAAATAAGCTGCTCAAGGATATTTTTTTTAAACCGGAAAACAAAAAGACGCTTGATGTATGGGATGAACAGCTGACCAATTATGGAAAGAGGATAATATCAACACGCAGGAGATTTGTTTCTGAGATAGCTCCCATAGTATCAAAGATGCATTCGGATATTTCGGGAGGAAGGGAAGAACTTTCCATATCCTATGAGCCGGACATAGATGACATGTTTTTCTATGATGAGCTGATCAGAAATCGCGAAAAGGATATCAGGACAGGATCCACATCCACTGGTCCCCACAGAGATGATATCAGCTTTTTGATAAATGGCGTGGATATCAGAAAATACGGGAGTCAGGGACAACAGAGGACATGTGCCTTATCTCTGAAGCTTTCGGAGATAAAGCTGGTAGAGGATGTGATCGGTGAAAAGCCCGTTCTTCTACTTGACGATGTTATGTCTGAGCTTGATAGAAAGAGACAAAATGATATTTTATCATCTCTTGAAGATATGCAGATTTTACTCACATGTACAGGTGTAGATGAACTGATAAAGAGCAGATTGCATATCGACAGGATATTTGAAATAAAGGACAACAAAGCAGTGGAAATCAATTGTACCAATCAGGAGGAAGTATGAGCCCAGCAGCAGAATACGGTGCAGATCAAATACAGATACTTGAGGGACTTGAAGCAGTCAGAAAACGTCCCGGAATGTATATCGGAAGTACCTCGGTCAGAGGACTTCATCATCTGGTATACGAGATAGTCGACAATGCGGTGGACGAAGCATTGGCGGGCTATTGTACTCATATCATCACCACCATCAATCCCGATAATACCATTACTGTAGAGGATGACGGACGTGGTATCCCCACGGGTATCAATCAAAAAGCAGGGATACCGGCAGTTGAGGTGGTATTTACGGTTCTTCATGCCGGAGGAAAGTTCGGAGGCGGAGGATACAAGGTATCCGGCGGACTTCACGGAGTGGGAGCTTCTGTTGTTAATGCTCTTTCCGAGTGGCTTTCCGTAGAAATATGCCGTGAGGGAAAAATATGGGAACAGCGTTATGAGCGTGGCAAGACCATGTATCCCCTCAGGGAGGTAGGTACATGTGAGCCTGAGCGTACCGGCACCAGAGTTACATTCAAGCCGGATGCTGAGATTTTCGAGGAGACCGTCTTTGATTTTAATACATTAAAGGTCAGGCTCCGTGAGACAGCTTTCCTTACCAAAAACCTCAGGATCACTCTTCGTGACGAGCGTGAGGAAGAGCCTGTGGAGCGGGTTTTCCACTATGAGGGCGGTATCAAGGAGTTTGTCACTTACCTTAATAAGGGTAAAACGGCACTTTATGATGATGTAATTTACTGCGAGGGCATCCGTGACAATATCTATGTCGAGGTTGCCATGCAGCATAATGATGCATACAATGACTCATCATTTTCCTTTGTTAACAACATCATCACTCCTGAGGGCGGTACCCATCTGACAGGTTTCAGAGGCGCTCTTACCAGAGTTTTCAACAATTACGCCAAGGACATGAAGATCATCAAGGATACGGATGAGCCCCTTTCGGGCGACGATATCCGCGAGGGTCTGACTGCCATTATCAGTATCAAGATAGAGGAGCCACAGTTTGAGGGACAGACCAAGCAAAAGCTTGGTAATTCCGAGGCCAGAGGTGCTGTTGATTCAGTTGTAAGCGAGCAGCTCACCTACTTTTTGGAGCAGAATCCCCAGACTGCCAAGATCATCTGCGAAAAGGCAGTTTTGGCGCAGCGCGCCAGGGAAGCAGCCAGAAAGGCCAGGGATCTCACCCGTCGTAAGTCTCCCTTGGAGGGCAATTCACTTCCCGGAAAGCTGGCAGACTGCTCTGACAACGATCCTGAAAGATGTGAGATCTTCATAGTCGAGGGAGATTCCGCCGGCGGCTCGGCCAAGACAGCCAGGAGCCGTGCGACCCAGGCCATCCTTCCGCTTCGCGGAAAGATTTTGAATGTAGAAAAGGCCCGGGAGGAAAAGATATACGAAAACGCCGAGATCAAGGCCATGATCACAGCCTTCGGTACCGGTATACATGAGGATTTTGATATCACAAAGCTCAGATATCACAAGATCATCATCATGACTGATGCCGACGTGGATGGTGCACATATAGCCACGTTGATGCTCACATTTTTATACAGGTTCATGCCGGAGCTTATAAGGCAGGGATATGTATATCTGGCCACACCTCCGCTTTACAAGCTGGAGAAAAATAAAAAAACGTGGTACGCCTACAGTGATGAGGAGCTCAACAATATCCTCCTTGAGGTAGGCCGTGACAGCAACAACAAGATCCAGAGATACAAAGGTCTGGGTGAGATGGATGCGGAGCAGCTTTGGGATACCACCATGGATCCGGAAAAGAGGATACTTAAAAAGGTGACCATGGATGAGCTGGATTCATCGGAGATAGATGCAGTATTTTCAACCCTGATGGGAGATAAGGTTGAACCTAGAAGGGAGTTTATAGAAGAAAATGCTAAATATGTTAAAAACCTTGATATTTAAAGACGCTAAAATAGTAAGGCATAAGTTTGACATATGGGAAGAGATCATAAAAAGCATTGAAAGGCTTTTTAAGTTTTAGGAGTAAAAATGGACGAGAATAACATCGAAATCATAGAGGATGGCATAACCTTTAATACCGTTCAGGAGGTTGATCTTAAAAAAACAATGGAGACCTCCTATATAGATTACGCCATGAGTGTTATTGCCTCACGTGCCCTTCCCGATGTAAGGGACGGATTAAAGCCGGTTCAGAGGCGTGTGCTTTTTTCCATGCAGGAGCTGCACAATATGCCGGACCAGCCTCATCGTAAGTGTGCCCGTATCGTTGGTGATACCATGGGTAAATATCACCCTCATGGTGACAGCTCCATCTACGGTGCACTGGTAAATATGGCCCAGGACTGGTCCACCAGATATCCCCTGGTGGACGGACACGGTAATTTCGGTTCCGTGGACGGCGACGGTGCGGCGGCAATGCGATATACAGAGGCCCGTCTTTCCAAGATCTCTCTGGCAATGCTGGCTGATATAGGCAAGGATACCGTCGATTTTATGCCCAACTTTGATGAGACGGAAAAGGAGCCCACGGTACTTCCTGCCAGATATCCCAATCTTTTGGTGAACGGTACCACCGGTATTGCGGTAGGTATGGCTACAAATATACCTCCCCACAATCTTCGTGAGGTCATAGCCGCTGTTGATAAGATAATCGATAATCAGATTTTAGAGGACAGGGACACCGAGATCGATGAGCTCATGGAGATCATAAAGGGACCAGACTTCCCCACAGGCGGGACTATCCTCGGTCATGCCGGAATAGACGAGGCATATCGTACCGGACGCGGCAAGATCAGAGTCCGTGCGGTAACTGAGATAGAGCCCATGCAAAACGGCAAGAACCGCATTATCGTTACGGAACTTCCCTATAATGTAAATAAGGCCAGACTGGTTGAATATATCGGTAAGCTGGTAAGGGATAAAAAGCTGGACGGGATCACTGCCCTTCGTGATGAGTCATCTCGTGAAGGAATGCGTGTAGTCATCGAGCTTCGAAAGGATGTGAATCCCTCCGTTATGCTCAATCAGCTTTACAAGCATACCCAGCTTCAGGACACCTTTGGTGTGATCATGCTGGCTCTGGTTGACAACCAGCCCAAGATATTAAATCTCAAGCAGATGCTTTCATACTATCTGGACCACCAGAAGGATGTGGTGACCAGAAGGACGAAGTTCGATCTCGCCGAGGCAGAGAAGAGAGCTCATATTTTGGAGGGTCTGCTCATTGCTCTTGATAATATCGATGAGGTCATAAAGATCATCCGCGGGTCCGAGACTGTTGCCATAGCCAGACAGGAACTGGAGAGCAGGTTTGGTCTTTCCGAGATGCAGTCAGCAGCCATCGTGGAGATGAGGCTTCGTGCCTTGACAGGCTTGGAGCGTGAGAAGCTTGAAGGTGAATATAACGAAAAAATGGCACTCATCGCGGAGCTCAAGGAGATTCTGGCTGATGAGAAGAAGCTCCTTACTGTTATCCGTAATGAGATAGATGTATATGCCGATAAGTACGGCGATGACCGCAGGACTTCCATCGGATATGATGTATATGATATTGATGCCGAGGATCTGATCCCGGTGACATCTACCGTGGTTACCTTTACTAAGGTGGGCTATATCAAGCGTATGAACGTTGATAATTTCAAGGCCCAGCACCGTGGTGGCAAGGGAATCAAGGGTATGGAGACCATTGAGGATGATTATATTGTGGAGATGATGCTTACCACCTCTCATCATTACCTCATGTTCTTTACGAATTTCGGCAGGGTTTACCGGATCAAGGCCTATGAGATCCCGGAGGCCAGCCGGACTGCCAGGGGTACTGCCATTGTCAATATTTTACCCCTTATGCCGGATGAGAAGATCACGGCTATGATACCCATTAAGGAATACGGTGATGACGAGTATCTTTTCATGGCTACAAAATGCGGTATCGTTAAAAAGACAAAGATCTCGGAATATGAGAATGTCAAGAAAAACGGCCTGATCGCCATATCTCTTCGTGAGGACGACAAGCTCATCGAGGTTAAAAAGGCTAAAAATGATGACGAGGCCATGCTCTTTACCAAGTATGGTCAGTGCATCCGTTTCAAGGTTGCGGAGGCCAGGACCACGGGACGTGTATCCATAGGTGTCAAGGGTATGTCCCTGTCGGATACTGACGAGGTCATTGCCATGCAGATGACGTCTCAAGGTGAGAGTGTCATGATAGTATCCGAAAAGGGTCTTGGAAAGTGCACACTTTTGACCGAGTTCCCCTCATATCATCGCGGCGGAAAGGGTGTCAAGTGTTACAAGATAACTGAAAAAACCGGAAATCTGGTGGGTGTCAAGGCAGTAACTCAGGAGGATGAGGTAATGCTCATCAATACTGAGGGTATAATCATCCGTATCAAGGTTGCTGAGACAGCGCTTTTATCCAGGATCACATCGGGTGTTAAGCTCATCGATCTCAAGGATGGCGTGGAGGTTGCCAGCATTTCCAAGGTCCGCAAGGAAGATATAGTTGAGGAAGAGATCGACGAGTCAGAAGTATCCGAAGAATAAAGATTCTTCGGGCTAAAGCCCTCAGAATGACATCAATAATTATGTCATCCTGAGCGAAGCGAAGGATCTGATATATGGAAAAGAAATTATCATTACCGTTAACTAAAGAAGATGCCCTTGATCTGCGAATAGGAGACTATTGTTTTCTGACCGGTGAGATGTATGTGGCTCGAGATGCAGCTCACAAGAGACTTTTTGAACTCATCGAAAAGGGGGAGGCTCTTCCCATAGAGATAGAAGGGGAGACCGTGTATTATATGGGACCTTCTCCGGCCAGGGAGGGCAGACCAATAGGTTCCGCCGGACCCACTACCGCAGGTAGGATGGACAAGTACACACCCACCCTTTTGGATATGGGACTTCGGGCCATGATAGGAAAGGGCAAACGTACTCCTGAAGTATATGAGGCCATGAAAAAAAACGGTGCGGTTTATTTTGCGGCCATAGGAGGAGCCGGAGCTTTGCTTTCCAAATGTATAAAGCGCTCGGATATAGTATGCTACGAGGACTTGGGAGCCGAGGCCATCAGGAGGCTTTATGTGGAGGACTTCCCGGTCATAGTGGTGGCGGACAGTCAGGGCGGTGTATTATACAAAGACATAGAATAATGAGTCATTTTGATTTAGCGACATCACATGGTGTCGCTATTATATAATCAAGACACTCACAGGACAATATTATTCTTAGCGGACAATGTCATTCTGAGCGTAGCGAAGAATCTTTGCATTTTAGGATTTTTTAGTGCAATGATTCCCTTGAAAGGAAAACCATATGAGAGAGATAGATGTATCGGTCGTCACAGAGGCCATCAGTGAAATGTGTATATCGGTGAACCATGAGCTTTCGGAGGATATGCGCGGCGCGCTGACGCGCGCAAAAGAAATGGAGACTTCACAAACCGGCCGACAGGTTTTGGATCAGCTGAATGAGAATTTAAAGATTGCCGGGGAGGAGATGATCCCCATCTGTCAGGATACGGGAATGGCAGTGGTATTTCTGGAAGTGGGCCAGGAGGTGCATTTTACCGGAGGATATATAGAGGATGCGGTAAACGAAGGCGTGAGAAAAGGATATACGGAAGGATATCTTAGAAAATCGGTGGTTTCCGATCCCATAGAGCGAAAGAATACAGGAGATAATACCCCTGCCGTGATCCATTACAATATCGTTTCCGGTGATGAGGTGAGGATCACTCTGGCGCCCAAGGGTTTTGGAAGCGAAAACATGAGCCGTGTCTTTATGTTAAAGCCGGCTCAGGGGATAGAGGGCGTAAAGGATGCCATCCTCACGGCGGTTAAGGATGCGGGGCCCAATGCCTGTCCCCCCATGGTAGTGGGTGTCGGCGTAGGAGGAACTTTTGAAAAGGCGGCTGTTTTGGCAAAGCAAGCTCTGGCGGAGCCGGTGGGAAGCAGCACGGATAAACCACAGTGGGCTGCGGACCTGGAAAAGGAGATGCTTGATAAGGTAAACGGTCTGGGTATCGGACCTGCCGGACTTGGTGGTTCGGTGACGGCGATTTCCGTAAATGTCAAGTCATACGCCACTCACATAGCCGGTCTTCCCGTGGCGGTAAATATCTGCTGTCACGTAAACCGGCATATCACTAAGATAATATAAATCGTTACTTTGAGTATAGCTAATTTGAGCAAAGCTTTAACCCATATCATCCTGAGCGCAGCGAAGGATCTTATACAGGAGGCAACATGGAACTTAACTTACGTCCCCAAAATGAATGTACATACGATGCGGTATCCATAGGCGAAGTGATGCTGCGGCTGGATCCCGGTGAGGGCAGGATCAGGACAGCCAGGAGCTTCAGGGTCTGGGAAGGAGGCGGCGAATACAATGTGATCCGTGGCCTGCGCAGATGCTTTGGCATGAAGACCGCTGTTCTTACGGCTTTTGCAGCCAACGAAGTGGGAAAGCTTATGGAGGATCTGATACTCCAGGGCGGCGTGGATACTTCTTTTATTGCATGGATGGCAACCGACGGCATAGGACGGATATGTCGCAACGGCCTTAATTTTACAGAGCGTGGTTTTGGTATCCGCGGTGCCATAGGCTGTTCAGACAGGGCAAATACCGCAATCTCCAAGGCAAAGGCATCAGATTTTGATCTGGAGTATCTTTTTGGAGAGCTGGGCGTCAGATGGCTCCATACCGGCGGCATCTATGCTGCACTTTCAGAGACTTCCGCAGAAACCGTGATCGAGGTGATAAAGACTGCAAAAAAATACGGTACGGTAGTTTCCTATGATCTGAATTACCGTCCTTCCATGTGGGATGCCATCGGCGGGCATGAAAAGGCAATGGAGGTAAACAAGGAGATCGCAAAATATGTGGATGTTATGATCGGAAACGAGGAGGATTTTACCGCCTGCCTTGGCTTTTCCATTGAAGGAAATGATGAAAACCTTAAAGAGCTCAACATTGAAGGCTATGAAAAGATGATCGGTGAGGCGGCAGCGGTGTATCCTAATTTTAAGGTAGTTGCCACCACCCTTCGTACCGTAAAAACAGCCTCGGTCAATGACTGGTCTGCAATCTGCTGGGCAGATGGTAAGATATACAAGGGTATGGAACTTAAGGATCTGGAGATCATGGACCGGGTAGGAGGCGGGGACTCCTTTGCATCCGGTCTGATATATGGTCTGATGACCACCGGGGATCCGCAAAAGTCCGTTGATTACGGCGTTGCCCATGGCGCTTTGGCCATGACCACGCCTGGGGATACCACCATGGCATCAAAAAAAGAGGTGGAGGCCATTATGTCCGGTGCCGGTGCCAGGGTAAAAAGATAAAGCACACTTTTTATACTTGACTTGAAGTCAGCTTAAAGGTGTATAGTAGTGTCATAGGAGGAAGTGGCATTGCCATGAGCTTTAATAAAGGAGGAATATGGAATGGGGATTGATCTGAATACTATGCCAAAGCTTGGGTTTGGTCTTATGAGACTGCCTGAGACTGAAAAAGTGATCGACCACGATCAGGTCTGCAGAATGGTTGACAAATACATGTCAGCCGGCATGAATTACTTTGATACTGCCTATGTTTATCACGAGGGCAGATCGGAGGTGGCCGCAAGGGAGGCCCTTGTAAAAAGATACCCGCGTGAGAGTTTTATGCTGGCGACTAAGCTGCCGGGCTGGGAGGTCAAAAAGGAAGAGGATATAGAGCGGATCTTTTCCGAACAGTTAGAAAGAGCCGGTGTTGACTATTTTGATTTTTATCTTCTCCATTCCATAGAGGATGGGACTAATTTTGATATATATGAAAAATACGATTGTTTCTCCTGGGGCCTGAGGAAAAAGGAAGAGGGTAAGATAAAGCATTTTGGTTTTTCCTTCCATGGAAGTCCGGAGCTTTTGGAGAGGGTGCTTGACAGCCATCCCGAGATGGAATTTGTCCAGATACAGCTTAACTATCTGGACCGGACAAACCCGGTTGTCAGATCCCAGAGACTGTATGATATTTTAAGTGAAAGAAACATACCCATTATCGTTATGGAACCGGTAAGGGGAGGCATGCTTGCCAAAATGGATCCGGAAATTGAGGCAAAATTTAAGGCCAGACAGCCGGATAAGTCCGTGGCATCATGGGCGCTCAGGTTTGTTGCGTCGCTTCCCGGAGTGATGACGGTGCTTTCAGGCATGTCAAATGAAGAGCAGATGGATGATAATATCCATACTTTCACAGACTTTGAGCCCATTACAGAGGATGAGCTTAAGATAATAAACGAGGTTACTGAGACTCTTTTGGGGATGCCGCAGATCGGATGTACCGCATGTAAGTATTGCTGCGACGGGTGTCCGCAGAATATCAGCATCCCGGATGTTTTCAGGACCATAAACACTTTAAGGAGATATCCGGACGACTGGCGTTCAAAGAATTTTTACTCGGGACTCATACAAAGGAGCGGAAAGGCATCTGACTGTATCGCCTGCGGCCAGTGTGAGAGTGTCTGCCCTCAGCATCTGCCGATAATCGAACTGATGAAAGAGGCAGCAGGGATACTTGATTAGGCGATCTGCATGCCTGCAATGATTTAAAAGGGGAAGATAAAGTTTTCATTGACAAAAGGCTGCTGTTCTTGTACAATATCACTTGCGTTTATCGGCATGGTTGAGTGTTGATAATCATTCGGAGAAGTACTCAAGAGGCCGAAGAGGTGCCCCTGCTAAGGGTATAGGTCGGGTGACCGGCGCGAGGGTTCAAATCCCTCCTTCTCCGTTTCGACGGTATACGTCGACATATAAGGTGCTGTAGCCAAGTGGTAAGGCGTGGGACTGCAACTCCCTGATCATCGGTTCAAATCCGTTCAGCACCTTGAAGTAACAAGTCGGAAAGTCCTAACAGGTCTTTCCGGCTTTTATATTTAGAGGAGAGAGTGGAAATGTACAGATTGATCTCGATCATCATGGGTTATGCATTCGGAAATATACTGACCGCATGCATTGTGACCAAAAAACATAACGGCAGCAGCCCTTTTGAGATAGGAAGCGGCAATCCCGGTATGGCCAATGTCATGGCCCAGTGCGGCTTCAGGCCCGGAATATGCGTGCTTGCCGGCGATCTGATAAAAACCCTGATCCCCTGCCTTTTGTGTAGATTCGTGATATTTCCCGGGGAGACTGGTATGCTGGCCTGTCTGTATGCCGGTCTGGGTGTGGTCCTGGGACACAACTATCCCATCTGGCATGGCTTCAAGGGTGGCAAAGGGGTTTCCACAAGCTGTGCAGCCATGTTCTGCATCCATCCCCTGTGGGGCATAGCGGCCATGCTGGTTGGGATGTTTGTGGTATTCGGTACCAAGTATTTGTCCATAGGAGCGGCTTTTATACCGGTGGCCTTTATCCCGGCAGCCTGGTACTACGCCGGAAAAGAGGGGGCCATAGTATATGCGGTACTTAGCCTGGCCATGCTTTTAGCCCACAGAAAGGATTTTGTCCGCATCAGACATGGACAGGAGGAAAAGATAGACGTACCCATGCTGATAAAGAAAAAGCTGTCAAAGCAGGCTAAATAAAATGATATTTCGGAAGACCTGGATTTCGGGTCTTCCGATTTTTGTTATAGAGGTGTATAATCGAAAAACAGGGGGTGATTACTTATGAGGAACATCAAGAAGCTACTTTCAATCATTTTAGCATTTTCCATGGTGACAGGTATGATATTTTTTAATGCAGGAAAAGCGGAGGCAAAGCAGACCCTTTCTCCCCTACACGTAGAGGGAGTGGCACTGGCAGACAAGGACGGCAAAACTGTTCAGCTTCGGGGGCTTTCTACCCACGGCATGATGTGGTTTCCCCAGTATGTGAACAACGCCTTTTTCAAACAGATGCATAAGGAATGGGGCTGCAACGTTGTTCGGGCCGCTATGTACACCGAGGAATACAACGGCTACTGCACCGGCGGCAAAAAGGAAAGCCGTAAGCTGGTGAAAAAAGCCATCAAATACGCCACAGATAACGACATGTATGTGATCGTGGACTGGCATATCCTGTCGGATAACAATCCCAACAAGCATACCAAGGCAGCCAAGGGCTTTTTTAAATGGGTCGCCAAAAAATACGGCAAGCAGAACAACATCATATATGAGATCTGCAACGAGCCAAACGGCGGCACTTCCTGGGCGGATATCAAAAAATACGCAAACCAGGTTATCCCGGTGATCAGAAAATACGATCCCGATTCGGTGATAATAGTCGGCACACCCACATGGAGTCAGGAGCTGGACAAGGCAGCAGCTGATCCTTTGGAGTTTGATAATGTGGTATATACCCTTCATTTTTACGCCGCCACACACAGAGAGTGGCTGCAGGACACCTACACCAACGCCATCAATTCCGGACTCCCCGTATTTGTTTCCGAGTTCGGCATCTGCAGTGCGGACGGTAACGGCACCATAGACAAGGACTTTGCAAACAAATGGATCGATCTTTTGGATAAAAACAAGACCAGCTACTGCATGTGGAATATCTCCAACAAGGCAGAGGCATCATCCATTATAAAGCCCGAAGTAACGAAAACCAGTGGTTTTACCAAGTCGGATCTTACCACATCAGGAAAGTGGTTCATTAATAAGCTAAAGTAGGCACGAAAGGAGTAACAAAATGAAAAAACAGATCACAACTATCCTCTTAACGGCAGCACTGGTGATCTCATCCGTATGTCCGGTATTTGCAGCATCCACGCAGATCAAGACTACCGAGGATGCCCATTATGAGGAAGAGGACAACGGCAGCAGAAAGACAGCAACGACTATATTCCCCACACTGGATTATTTTGGTGTGTTAGAGACAGAAAAGGACGCTGATTACTACAGGTTTGTGGCACCCAAAAAGGGAACCTACAGGATCTATTTTGCAGATTATTCATCTCAGGAGATAGGAGAGGGCTGGGACATCTATGTTCTCAATTCCAAGGGCAAGAAGATGAAGAACAAGCTTTCCAAGGGTGTTCAGATCAGCAGCAGCATCGGCGTGTCCCTGAAAAAGAAACAGGAAATCTATATCAAAGTGTGCAGCGATGCGGGAGAGGTAGCAGGAGCAGATTATATTATAAAGGTAGTTGAAAAATAGGATGAACATAGGAAAAGACGTATTTATAGCTGACGGCGCCAGGGTTATCGGAGACGTGACCATCGGTGAGGGATCCAGTATATGGTTCAATGCCGTGGTCCGTGGTGACGAATATCCCATAACCATCGGCAGACACAGCAATGTTCAGGACAACGCCACCCTCCATGTGGGTGAGGGGTTTTCATGTACCGTAGGTGACGAGGTCAGTATCGGTCACGGAGCCATCGTCCACGGCTGTGAGGTTGGAGACGGGACGCTCATCGGTATGGGTGCCATGGTCCTAAACGGAGCCAAAATCGGTAAGAACTGTATCATCGGAGCAGGAGCTCTTGTGAGTGAAAACAAGGTGATACCTGATAATTCGGTGGTGATCGGCGTTCCCGGCAAGGTAGTCCGAGAGATGACTGAGGCAGATTTCGAGAGTCGTCGCAGAAATATCAATGTATACGTCAAGGCCGCCAAAGAATATTTGGACGGGAAATACGAGATAAGATAAGTAAAGGATCCGGTGCAGCCCGAGACAGCTTCACCGGATTTTACATTTTATACAAAGGATTTTGTCATCTGTGACATAGTATTTATTTACAAAAAGTCGTATCATGGCATTCGTAGGCCGAGGTTTTCCCGGCACTACACTAAGTAGGATCTCAGTTTTGAAAGGAGAAGGAACAAAATGGCAAGCATTTCAATGAAAAATATTTGCAAGGTTTATCCCAATGGTTTTGAGGCTGTTAAGGATTTTAATCTTGAGGTACAGGATCAGGAGTTTATTATTTTCGTAGGACCCTCCGGTTGCGGAAAGTCTACCACCCTTCGTATGGTAGCAGGTCTTGAGGACATCAGCAGTGGTGAGCTTCGTATCGACGACAAGATCATGAACAACGTGGAGCCCAAGGACCGCGATATCGCCATGGTTTTCCAGAACTACGCTCTTTATCCTCATATGTCAGTATATGATAACATGGCTTTCGGACTTAAGATCCGCAAGATGCCCAAGGAGGAGATCGACAAGCGCGTTCAGGAAGCAGCAAAGATCCTCGATCTTGACAAGCTTTTGGATCGTAAGCCCAAGGCTCTTTCCGGCGGACAGCGTCAGCGTGTTGCCATGGGTCGTGCCATCGTTCGTAACCCCAAGGTTTTCCTCATGGACGAGCCTCTTTCCAACCTGGATGCCAAGCTTCGTGTTCAGATGCGTACAGAGATCTCCAAGCTCCATGACAGACTTGGCGCTACCATCATCTACGTTACACATGACCAGACAGAGGCTATGACCCTGGGTACCCGTATCGTAGTTATGAAGGACGGCGTGGTACAGCAGATCGACACACCTCAGAATCTCTACAACATGCCCGGCAACCTCTTTGTTGCAGGCTTCATCGGATCACCTCAGATGAACTTCTTTGATGCCAAGATCGAAAAGAGTGGTGATGCAGTTACAGCTACAGTTGGCGGAGCAAAGCTTTCTGTTCCCGCTACCAAGGCAAAGGCCCTCATCGATGGCGGTTATGACGGCAAGACAGTTACCATGGGTATCCGTCCTGAGGATATCTACGATTCACAGATGATGATCGATGCCAACCCCAATGCGGTTATCGAGTCCGTTATCCGTGTTTACGAGCTTTTAGGCGCAGAGGTGTTCCTGTATTTCGACTATGCAGACGCTCAGGTTACTGCACGAGTTGACCCCCGTACCACAGCCGGCGTAGGTGATACAGTCAAGTTTGCTCTGGATATGGAAAAGACCCACTTCTTTGACAAGGATACAGAGAAGACCATTACCAACTAGTATAGTTTGCACATTTCCCCGTAAAGTAGTAAAATACTTTGCGAGGTGTGTGTATGGACAAGGATGTAAAAGTTCTTTTAAAAAAGCTGAATAAAGAAACCGGTCTGAGGCTGGAGATTGCCGAAGCAGACGTGGAAGATGATACCTCCTTACGTTTACAGGAATTACTGCTTTCTGTAAAAGACCACTCTCGTCGGGATCTCTTTTGGCAGAATCTCCTCCTGGGGCAGTTGTCCCGGGAGGAAGCGATTCTGCTGTCCCACCGGTTTCATATGGATATGAGCGCCCCCAGGGTGCTCTTTCTTGTTGCCTTTTCGGAGCCGGCTGACGATATATCAGCATCTCTTTTAAAAAAGACTCTGGGAAAAAGGGATGAATATATCGAGCTGGACGACAGGCATATAGTTATCTTAAAGGGATCCCAGGACATCGACCCGGGGGACGAGGCTTACAGTATGTCGGATCTCATACTTACAGAGGCCATGGTTTCCGCCGGTATAGCCTATGACAGACCGGTTGACGACATATTTGAGCTGCCCGTCTGCCTGAAGCATTGTGAGGCGGCACTCAGGCTTTCCGCTCTTTTGCCCGGGGACGGCCGGGTCATTTCCTATGGAGATCTGAGCTTTGAAAAGCTTTTGTATTCCGTCAGTGAGGATGCGGCCCGGGAGTTCTTGTCGGAAAGTATTCCGGATGCGGATCTTTTTGTTCTCGACAATGAAATGAAAAATACCATCAGGACCCTGTTTGAAAACGAGTTGAACATTGCCGATACAGCCAAGGCCCTGTTCATACACAGGAATACCCTAGTTTACAGACTTGAAAAATTTCAAAAACAGACGGGTTTGGATCTGAAGAGATTTGACGACGCGGTGATATGTCGCACGGCACTCATCCTTTCAGAGCTTTACGGAACGAAATAGGGTCTTATACTTTTATAATTTGAAAAAAAGTGGTATCATATAGTGGTTTCTGATACCAATGTTTGGGATATGATATGAACACAATACAGATAAAAGGTCGATTAAAAGCATATTTGCAGGCACCCCTTTATATGGGAGTGCTCTTTTTGGCGGGCTCTCTTATACTTCTCAAGGTCAATTTCAGGCTGGGTCTTTTTGCGGGGATAGTGTCACTCTGCTACGCCGTAGCCATTTACATAGCCTATCGCATCACCTGGAAAAAGCTTACGGACGAGATCATCAATTTCGCAGTCCAGTATGGGACGGTACAAAACCGCCTGCTGGGCAAGTTCCAGCTGCCCTACGCCGTTATGGACGGAGAGGGCAAGATCCTGTGGATGAATGAGCGGTTTATGGAGCTTTCCGGCAAGGACAGGTCATACAGAAAGTCCATAAGCTCCATTTTCAGCGAGGTCACCAGGGAGAACATCGGCCGTATCGAATCCGGCAGCTTTACCGTTCAGCTTACCTACAACGACCGTATCTATGACGCCATTTTGGAAAAGCTCCCTCTGGATGAGTATACCGAGGATTATACCCCCATTACTGACAGCAAAAAGATGATCATAGAGGGCATAGGGGAGATCACCTCCATCATGCTGGTGGATGTGACGGAGCGTGAGACTCATAAAAAGCGGAACCTGGAGCAGCAAATGGTACCTGCCCTGGTGTATGTGGATAATTACGAGGAGGTCATGGAGTCAGTGGACGAGGTAAAGCGTTCCATGCTGGTGGCCATGATCGATCGAAAGGTGAACCGCTATTTCAGAGAGATAGACGGCGTGGTAAAAAAGCTGGAGAGGGACAAGTACTTTATCATTTTCCAGAGCCAGTACCTCAAGACCCTGGAGGATGGCAAGTTCTCCCTTTTGGAGGACATCCAGACCATCAAGGTAGGCAATGACTCGGTATTTACCATCAGTATCGGCATCGGTATGGGAGCTTCTTCCTACACCCAGTGCTCCGAGTATGCCAGGGCTGCCATAGGTATGGCCCTTGGCCGCGGCGGATCCCAGGTGGTCATCAAGGATAATCAGGATGTTTCCTACTATGGTATCCGTGGACGTGAGGTAGAAAAGAACACCAGGGTCAAGGCCAGGGTCAAGGCCCAGGCTCTCAGGGAGATGATGGAGACCAGGAGCAGGGTGCTTGTCATGGGACATTCCATCTCTGATGCGGATGCCCTCGGTGCTGCAGTGGGAGTATATGTTGCGGCAACGGCTCTCGGCAAGCCCTGTCAGATCGTTTTAAACACGGTGACATCCTCACTGCGTCCCCTGGTTGATATGTTTACCACAGATGCTGGATATCCCAGGGATCTTTTCATCAACTCAGAGGAGGCCCTCACCATAGTGGACAACAATACCCTGGTAATGGTGGTGGATACCAACAGACCCACCTATACCGAGTGTCCCCAGCTTCTCAACCGTGGCGGTGGCGTAGTGGTATTCGACCACCACAGGCACGGTAATGAAAAGATCAAAAATCCGCTGCTTTCATATATCGAGCCCTATGCATCCTCAGCTTGTGAGATGCTGGCCGAGGTTTTGCAGTATTTTGCAGATGGTATCACCCTTACCAATCAGGAGGCGGACTGTATCTATGCAGGTATTCTCATAGATACCAACAACTTTATGACAAAGACGGGAGTCCGTACCTTTGAGGCAGCAGCTTTTCTTCGCAGGAGCGGCGCGGACGTCATCCGTGTCAGAAAGCTTTTGCGCGAGGATATGAGTGCATATAAGGCCAGGGCTGAGGTGGTGAGAAACGCCGAGGTTTACAGGAACGCATTTGCCATCTCCGTATGCGAGGCCAAGGAGGCAGAGAGCCCTACCATCGTAGGTGCCCAGGCTTCCAACGAGCTTTTGAATATAGTAGGGATCAAGGCATCCTTTGTGCTTACCGAGTATCAGGGAAAGATATACGTCTCATCCCGTTCCATTGACGAGATCGACGTACAGCTCATTATGGAGCGTCTCGGTGGCGGCGGACACTTAAACGTGGCCGGAGCGCAGATAGAGGATGCTACCGTATCCGAGGTCAAGCGCAGGGTCGAGGATATTATAGATGTAATGATGGATGAAGGAGAGATAAAACTATGAAGGTGATCTTACTTACAGATGTAAAGCCCCATGGAAAAAAGGGAGATGTGGTGGATGTTTCGGACAGCCTGGCCAGAAATGTTCTGATCAAAAAGAATCAGGCCGTAGAGGCGACTCCCCAGAATATGAACAACTTAAAGCTCCAAAACCAGCATGCTGACAAGGTTGCCGCTGAGAATCTGGCTTCCGCAAAGGAGCTTAAAAAGCAGATAGAGGAGTGGACAGTGGAGACCTCCATCAAGTCAGGAGAGGGCGGCAGAACCTTTGGTTCCGTTTCCTCCAAGGAGATCGCACAGGCTGTAAAGGATCAGTATGATACGGATATAGACAAGAAAAAGATAATCGTGTCTGAGCCCATCAAGAGTCTGGGCACACATGAGGTAAAGGTAAAGCTCCACCAGGAGGTGACAGCCACACTTCGTGTCCATGTGGCAGAGCAGTCGTAGGAGGGAAATATGGACGAGGTACAGATAAGTCGGGTCATGCCCAACTCCCTCAGTGCTGAGCGCTCTGTTATAGGTTCCATGATGATGGATCGCGACGCCATCACTCAGGTGATGGAGATCCTTACGCCGGATGATTTTTACAATGCGCCCTTCAATGTTATCTACGAGGTTTTGCTCCAGCTGTATGAAGAGGGGAAAAGTGGCGATCTTGTGATCCTCCAGGACAGGCTCAAACAGAAGAATCTGCCGGGACAGTTTACGGATCCGGTATATCTGGCTGATATTATCGAGGGAGTCAGTGTTTCGGTCAACGCAGCGGAGCACGCCAAAATCGTCAAGGAAAAGTCCCTGTTACGTCAGGTTATCCGGACCAACCAGGAGATAGAGAATGCCTGCTTCAAGGGCGAGGATTCTTCTGAGAAGATATTGGATGAGACCGAGAGGAGACTGAACGAGCTCATAAAGAATAAAGGTGTAGAGGCCGATGTTCCCATCAATGATATAGTGCAAAATGCTCTTTCTGCCATAGAGGCAGCCTCCAGGCAAAAAGGCAGGATCACCGGAATACCCACGGGATTTATCGATCTGGACTACAAGATGGCGGGGCTCCAGCCCTCGGATCTGATCCTTCTGGCGGCGCGTCCCTCCATGGGTAAGACGGCGCTGGCTCTGAATATCGCCCAGTATGTGGCATTTCATGATAACCATTGCGTAGCTATTTTTTCTCTGGAGATGTCAAAGGAGCAGCTGGTCAACAGACTGTTTTCCCTGGAGTCCAGAGTCGATGCGCAAAAACTGCGTACCGGCAGTCTCCAGGAGAGTGAGTGGGAGCAGCTGGTAGAAGGTGCATCCAATATAGCCAGATCCGATCTGATCATAGACGATACGCCCGGTATATCCGTGGCACAGCTGAGGAGTAAATGCAGAAAGTACAGCAGGGAAAAGGATCTGAAGCTGGTCATCATAGACTATCTGCAGCTTATGACAGGTACGGGAAAGACCGAGTCCAGGCAGCAGGAGATCTCAGAGATTTCCAGATCCCTTAAGGGACTGGCCAGGGAGCTCAATGTCCCCATCATAGCACTGTCCCAGCTCAACCGTGGAGTGGAGCAGAGGGAGGACAAGCGTCCCATGCTTTCGGATCTTCGTGATTCGGGTGCCATCGAGCAGGATGCGGACGTGGTCATGTTCATATACAGGGATGATTATTACAACAAGGATTCGGACCGAAAGGGGATATCGGAAGTGATCATTGCAAAGCAGAGAAACGGCCCCATCGGTACCGTGGATCTGGTATGGCTTCCCGAGTTTACCATGTTCAGAAACAGGGAAAAAGAACATAAGAAATAAAAAAAGGACATCCCTTTCGGGATGTCCTTTGGTGTCAATGGATTAACCCTGGGAAATAGCTCCTGTAGGGCAAACACCTGCGCAAGTTCCGCACTCAACACAAGCACTCTCATCAATGTTGTACTGAGAATCGCCTGCAGAAATAGCGCCAACGGGGCACTCGGGCTCACAGGTACCGCAGGATACACAAGAATCACTGATCACATAAGCCATGATACATTACCTCCTAAATTAGTTTTCAAATACAATACAAATCCGTATCTTTTCAGATACAAATGCTATTTTAAATCATAAACCGTAATAATTCAAGTAAAAATCCTCAAATTGCGAAAGTTAGCAGGCTAAAACAGCGGATAGTTACACTTGATAATTCTGAAAAATTAGTATATGATGTAGGCGAAAATAAACAGGAAAGGAGACGAAACATGGACGCTACATTGCAGGAAAAGACAGAAGGCACAGCTCAGGTATCAAAGGAAACTCTTATTGGCGAGCTTTTACAGATAGATCAGGACATTGCACCCATCCTTTTCGGTATCGGGATGCACTGTCTCGGATGTCCCGCATCACAGATGGAATCTTTGGAGGAGGCCGCCATGGTACACGGCATCAATCCGGATGATCTGGTGGACGAGATCAACAGCTTTCTGGCAAGCAAATAAAAAAGTGGCCGGCTGATGCCGGCCACTTTTTTTATAACTAAATTATAACTGTGAAAGCGCCTGAAGGGCATCCTGGGGGATGATCATCTCTGAGATCTCCGTCAGGTGGCAATCCAACCCCAGGGTCTCTGGCAGGGGTGATGAGTACTCACTTAAGATATTGCACAGGCGGTTGAAAACCTCCGGCGTAGCCTCGTCCATGGAAAGAATGAGGCAGTACTCGTCGGTATAGAGCTTGAGGAGCCTGCTGCTGCCGGGATAGGTAAAATCAAAAGCCCGGGAAGCATCCACCGCATCATCCAAAGTATCAAAGCAGAAGGAACGAACCACATTTTCAAAGGGAACATCTGCCTCGGTGCTCTCGGAAGCGGCCTTTTTGGCATTTTTACCGGCAAAGAGCTTAAGAATGTCATTAGCGGTGTGGCTGTAGTCGATGGAGGGCAGGGGGCTTGTGAAGTCCTCAAGGGAAATATCATCATAGTCCTCATAATCCTCATCCATATCCGAGGAAATATCCGAAAGGTCCGCAAAGCTGGAAAATCTGGTGTCCAGCTCATCGGGATAGGGCACCTTGGTAACGATGAGTATGATGCCGTCTGCAGAAACCGGAATGGCCTCTATCACAAGAGGGATATCCTCCGCCTCAAAGCCATATTTGTAAGAGGCCCAGCGAAGCATCTCCTTGAAGAGAGTGCGGGCCTTGGGGGTACCGTAGGCAAACTCCGAAAGTCGGATATTACGCTGCTCCAAGTCCTCCCGGCTAAGTGTGCACCGGATTTGGTTTTCATTTATCTTTTCTATTCTCATATATCAACCTTTATAAAAATACGCATATTTGTATTTACATTATAGAGTATAACCCGGTCCTAAGTAAAGTTAATAATTATTAAGAATTATTACAGAAATTTAATAATTATTAACAAAGGTTAACAATGGCCTGAAACTATTGAAAAGCAGATAGTTTGCTGATATATTAAGCGCGGATCAAAGATATGATCCTGTAAATGATAGCTGCATACCGACATTTTCTGTTCATCATATTCTAAATTCGATAGTCATTCCATCAAAGAGTTTATGAGAAGAAGGTTTTGGAGAGTTTTTATCAGGGATATACCTATATACCACGAGGTTCCTGCCTCCACACGGAAAATGGTAAAGAACTAGTGTAAAGAATAATTTTACGCATCCTGGGGAGGATCGAAGTGACAAATGGTATGCCAGGCTGAGATGGGAGGTGGTATGAAAAACGTAAATAGCCGAGACTGACAGCAGTAATGTACGTATTGACACTGCTGTCGGAGAAACCGGTGTTTGTATCATTATTTGAGTAGTCTGTAAATAAGTTCATAGGGACTTAATAAAACGAATTCAGAAATCAGATGGGGGCAGGATACATATCCTGCTCCTGCTTTATGTTGAAGATAAGATGTGCTATAATGCCTTAATGAGCGAAACAAACTGAAGGAGATGCTTTATGAACAAAAAAAAGAAACCTGCAAGCGGTCTGTATATAGCACTGGCTTTCGGCCTTCTGATCCTGACGGCGGGTCTGTTGATAATTGCCAAAAAATACGCACCTACCCGGGAAAGGATGGAGCTTTCCGAGGTATATGAGAGCCATTTTGAAAATGAGGCAGCAGTCATTTTAAACGGGGAATACATGCCCACTGAGGAGACGGACAGCTGTGCATACGGTGTGATACTTTCCGGGACACCCTATCTCCAGTTGGATTTTATTAAAAACAATATCGATAACCGCTATGTTTACGATGACAGCGAAAAAGTGCTTCGGTACACCACAGATACGGACATCATTTCCGTGAATATCGGTGATAATACCTACAGCGTGGGCCGTACTGAGGAGAGCATAGATGCACCCATTATCGAGCAGGAGGGAGCCGGGGTTTATCTTGCGGTGCAGTTTGTCCAGAAGTATTCGGATCTCGGATATTCCGTGGAAAGTGACCCGGATCGTATCATCATCCAGCTGGCGGGCTGGGAGAAAAAGACGGCTACCATCAAAAAGAACACCCAGATCAGACGGCTGGGCGGCCCCAAGAGCAAGATCCTGAAGGATGTCAGTAAGGGTGATCACGTCATAGTTTTGGATGAGATAGGAAAATGGACCGAGATCATGACCGATGACGGGGTTATGGGCTACTGCCTGGATAAGTACATCATTGACAAGAATACCGAGACAGTGGAAGCGGTTTTGCCCGAGAGGAGCTACAAGCATATCCTTATGAACGAAAAGGTTTCCATGGGCTGGGTCCAGATCATGGACAAGCCGGGCAACGTCAGTATTGACAGCGTACTCAATAAGGCTGGTGACGGCATCAATGTCATCTCACCCACTTGGTTCAGACTCAGTGACAATCAGGGTGGGATAGATAATATCGCCAGTTATGACTACGTCAACAAATGTCACGATATGGGCATACAGGTTTGGGGTCTGGTCAACAATTTCGACAATAAGGATATTTCCTCCAATGCAGTTTTAACCTCCGCCTCCGCCAGGGATAATCTCATCAACAATCTGATCGGTGCGGCGGTGGCATACGATATGGATGGTATCAACGTGGACTTCGAATTTCTTCAGCCCGCAGATGCAGATGGTTTTCTGGAGTTTATCAGGGAGCTTTCCGTAAAGTGCAGGAACAATGATCTGGTGCTTTCCGTGGATAACTACGTTCCCTCATCCTTCCATGCATTTTATGATTACGAGGAGCAGGGCAAATATGCGGATTACGTGGTGATCATGGCCTACGACGAGCATTATTCTGGCAGCGATGATCCGGGCAGTGTGTCCAGTCTGGGCTTTGTGGAAAAGGCGGCGTCGGATATGCTGGAATATGTGTCGCCTGATCAGATAATCCTGGGCATGCCCTTTTATTATCGCCTGTGGATCACCAATGAAACTGGGCTTACCAGTTCCGTGATCCATATGGATGAGACGGACAGTATGCTGGAAAAGTATGGAGCCACCACCAACTGGATTGATGAGGTGGGTCAGAGTTACGCAGAGTTTGACTATGAAGGATCGCATTATCAGACCTGGATCGAGGATACCAGATCTCTTGAGCTGAAGCTGCAGGTTATGGAGGAAAATAACCTGGCGGGAGCAGCCTTTTGGAAGCTGGGTCTGGAACCCGAGAGTACATGGGATGTGATCAACGAGTATTTGCAATGAAAACTGATATAATAAGGATCGATCCGGAAAACATAGATGCCGCAGCCATGGAACGGGCGGCAGGGTATATCAGGAAAAAGGAGCTGGTGGCCTTTCCCACGGAGACAGTGTACGGACTGGGTGGTGATGCCATGGACACCGGTGCATCCAAAAGGATATATTCGGCAAAGGGCAGGCCCTCAGACAATCCGCTGATCATCCATATAGCACAGACGGAGAGTCTATATGATATCGGGACGGATATTCCGGAGGCAGCCTTTGATCTGGCCGGGGCGTTTTGGCCCGGTCCCATGACTCTTATCATAAAAAAGAAAGCCGGGGTCCCTTATGAGACCACGGGAGGATTGGATACCGTGGCAGTGAGGCTTCCCTCGCACCCCATAGCCAGGGAGCTCATTAAAAAAAGCGGATGCTTCATTGCAGCTCCATCAGCCAACACCAGCGGCAGACCCTCACCCACAAAGGCATCTCACGTTATTGAGGACATGGATGGTCGCATTGCCTGCATTATAGACGGAGGGACCGTGGAGATCGGACTGGAGTCCACCATCATAGACCTGACTGAGGACATTCCCACAATTTTACGTCCCGGAGCCATCACTTTGGCACAGGTTAAAAGTGTTACAGGTGAGGCGAGGATGGATCCGGGACTGGTAAAGGAAGACGAGACCACACGCCCCAAAGCACCGGGGATGAGATACAGACACTATGCTCCCCGGGGAGAGCTTACAATAGTAGAGGGCGAGAGGCAGGCTGTGATAAGCAGGATACAAAAGCTGTGTGAGGAAAGCAAAAACGCAGGGCACAGGACTGCCGTCATCTCCAGCACCGAGAGTGCAAAGAATTATGAGGGTTACCGGGTCTTTGATATAGGGGCCCTAAGCCACGAGGAAGAGATCGCTCACAACCTCTATGACATCCTCAGAAAGCTGGATGAAGAAGACATAGAGCAGATCTATTCGGAGTCCTTTGATACTCCAAATGTGGGGACGGCCATTATGAACCGGCTTCTCAAGGCAGCAGGACACAGACTTATCAGAGTGTAAAATACAATTTTATACAAAACTTACAGTTTTTTTAATAATATGATAGACTTTTTGGTTGAAAAATGAGAAAATACAAACGTGTGATATTTGCCGAGGGTAATGGGATCACCCGGGCACCCATGGCGGCAGAGATTTTTAAAAGCATATACAGCGGCGATGCGGAGATTTTATCCCGGGGGATCATAGTTCAGTTTTCCGAGCCCCTTAATCAAAAGGCACAGGCTGTGATGATCAGTAACGGTATAGATCTTACTGATTTTGAGTCCCAAAAGCTGGTGGCTTCGGACATTACCCTGGATACCATAGTTTTTACCATGGAGGCATCATCGCTTAAAAAGATCCTTGAGAGTATAGATACTGCCAATGAGGAGAATACATTCCTACTCACGGATTTTGTGGGAGAGGAGCTTCCCATCATGAATCCCTTTGGCGGGACTCTCCAGACCTACGGAATATGCTTCGAGATGCTTAAGACCACACTTAAAAAGCTTAATGACAGGCTTTGTGAGGATGATACCAAGGAGGCTTAGGTGAGCGAAAAAAGAGAAGACTATTTAAGCTGGGATGAATACTTTATGGGCATTGCCTTTTTATCCGGCATGCGCTCAAAGGATCCCCACACTCAGGTGGGAGCCTGCATAGTGAGCCAGGACAACAAGATCCTGTCCATGGGCTATAACGGCTTTCCTCTGGGATGCTCGGATGATGAGTTTCCATGGAACCGGGACGGCGACCCCCTGGACAATAAATACTTTTACACCACCCACAGTGAGCTCAACGCCATTTTAAACTACAGAGGCGGATCACTGGAGGGAGCCAAGTTGTATGTATCACTGTTTCCCTGCAACGAATGTGCCAAGGCCATCATACAGTCGGGGATCAAGGAGATCATTTACGACAGTGACAAGTACGAGCATACTCCCAGCGTCATAGCTTCCAAGAGGATGCTTGATGCTGCCGGGGTGACCTTCAAGAAATACGAGCATACCGGACGCACCATTACCATGGACGTATGAGAAAAAACAGAGAAGTATTTGAAATGCTCACCCTCATCATGCAGTTGGGAATATCCATGCTGGTGCCCATCATGATGTGTACCCTGATCGGGGTGTGGCTCGGAAAAAGGGCTGAGTCCAACGTCATCCCCGTGGTGGGATTCGTGATCGGTGCAGTGGCGGGCCTTGAATCGGTTTATAAGATAGTAAAAAAATATATCGATAAAAAGGATGATAAAAGCATTAAAAAGGATGAATGAAGCCCTGCCGGGGTTACTTTTGGGGATACTGATCTTCGGGATCGCAGAGGAGCTCATCGGCGTATGGTTCGTGGCTGACAAGCTGCGGTTTACCACAGGGGTTTTGATTGGGATTGGCTGTGCCGCAGGCATGGGCATCCACATAGCATGGATACTGGAGGAGTCAGTCAGGTTTGAGGGCACCGCCACCAAAAAGATGGCGTTTTTCTCGGCTCTCAGGTATGTATGCGTGGTTCTTGTATTTTTTGCCATGGTATATTTCAAACTGGGCAATTTCTATGCGGCTTTCATTGGGGTACTTAGCCTCAAGGCCAGTGCATATGCCCAGCCCATGCTGAAAAGATTATTAAATAAGGACTCTTCGGGCATGCGCCCTTTCGATGACGGAAATATACAGACTTAGGAAGTGCAGATCTACGATTCCTGGAAATAAGAGGAGGTGATAGAGTGGGAAATGTGGTAGTGATGTCATCCATGCCATCCGCTGATGACATTGACTTTATGATACATGGACTGTTCAAGTACAAGTACTTTGGTCATGAAGTCTGGATCACCACATCGCATGTGTGTATTCTGATCGTTATGCTGGCACTCATAATCTTTGCGCTCATTGTGAACCGCAAGATGAAAAAGGCAACGGAGGTGCCGGATGATTTTCAGAATGTGATCGAGGTCATAGTGGAGTTTTTGGATAGCATCGTGGAAGGAGCGATGGGATGGAGCGCTCCGAAGTTTCGGAATTATATAGGTACCCTGTTTTTATTCATACTGGTATCCAATATTTCCGGCATCTTCGGCCTGCGGCCCCCCACGGCAGATTATGGGACGACACTGGCCCTGGCTCTTATTACGTTTACACTGATACATTTCAATCAGTTTAGGCACAATTCCCTTAAGAGCATCTGGGTGGATATGTGTTCACCTCTGCCACCCTGGCTTCCGATCTGGTTCCCCATCAACCTTATCAGCGAGATAGCGGTACCCATTTCCATGAGTCTGCGTCTTTTCGCCAATGTGTTGTCGGGCACCATCATCATGGCACTGGTATACGGACTCCTCAAGTCCATCGCCTATGTCTGGCCCGCAGTACTTCATGTGTACTTCGACCTTTTCTCGGGAGCCATTCAGACATACGTTTTCTGTATGCTGACCATGACATACATCGCACAGCAGATGGGAGATCCCCCTCCTGCAGTAGCGGAAAAAACAACAAAGTAACAAAAACGCATTTCATGCGTTTATGTTAAACAAGGATGCACACGACACGGCACGGAAAGCCGCCTTCAGCGGCTCCGTGTCGGCGCAACAGAAAATGAGTCCATTCATTTTCTGAATTAAATTTCAAAAGGAGGACATCAAAATGGGAATCACAGGACAGGATTTAATCTTAGCATGCTCAGCCATCGGCGCAGGTCTTGCTGTTATAGCAGGTATCGGACCTGGTGTAGGTCAGGGTATAGCAGCAGGTCATGCGGCAGCAGCAGTTGGTCGTAACCCCGGTGCACAGGGACAGATCATGTCTACCATGCTTTTGGGACAGGCCGTAGCAGAGACCACAGGTCTGTACGGACTTCTGGTAGCGCTTCTTCTGCTCTTCGTAAAACCTTTAGTTGGCTAAAAAAGGAGTTTTAGATGGAAAGATTATTTAATCTTGACATTCAGCTTCTTGCAGACGCAACGCTTCTGATAATAGCCGTTCCCTTCCTGTTCATCCTGCTTTCGTACCTTTTGTTCAATCCGGTACGTCAGTTCATGAACGATCGTAAGAACCGCATCGCCAACAACATCAGCGATGCCATTGAGGACAGGGAAGAGGCAGAAAAGCTCAAGGAAGAATACGAAAAGAAGCTGAAGGATATCGACAAGGAAGCGGAAAAGATCCTTGCAGAGGCGAGGTCCAAGGCGCTTTCCAATGAAAACAGGATAATCAGTGATGCCAAGGAGGAAGCAGCAGCCATCATCGCAAAGGCCAGAGAGGATGCAAGACTCGAGGCCAAGGCTGTGGAGGATGAGATGAAGCAGCAGATGATCGCCGTAGCGGCACTCATGGCACAAAAGGTAGTGACCAAGAACATCGACACTACCATTCAGGCGTCGCTTGTGGATGACACATTAAAGGAAATGGGTGGTTTTTCATGGCAAAGCAGGTAGAGACCGTATATGGCGATGCACTGTTTGAGCTGTCCATGGAACAGGATAAGGTGGATGTCTTTTACGATGAGGTCAGATTTCTGATAGAGGTACTTGATGATAACAAGGACTTCATGGCAATGATGACACATCCCCAGATCCCTCAGGATGAAAAGCTTCAGACGGTTGACGCCATATTCAAGGGTAAGATCTCGGATGAGATGATCGGCCTGATGCGTATGATCGTGGAAAAAGGACATTTTTCCGATATACGAGCTGTTTTTTCATATTTTGTCGGCAGGGTCAAGGAATACAAGAACATAGGCGTGGCCCATGTGTCCACTCCCATGGAATTGACCGCAGACGAAAAGGACAGGATCGAAAAAAGACTTTTGGAGACCACAGATTACAAGTCCTTTGAGATGGATTATAAGGTGGATGAGGGACTCATCGGCGGCATGGTGATCCGCATAGGAGACCGTGTGGTGGATTCCTCCATCAGGACCAAGCTTTACAATCTGTCAAGAGAACTAAGTCGCGCATAGGCAATCAGTTTTATAGGAAGAAGGTGAGAGCGCTCCATGAATTTAAGACCGGAGGAGATCAGCTCAGTAATTAAAGAGCAAATGAAACGCTATGCTTCTGACCTGGAGGTATCCGATGTAGGTACCGTTATCCAGGTTGCGGACGGTATAGCTCGTATCCATGGACTCGAGAAGGCCATGCAGGGAGAGCTTTTGGAGTTCCCCGGCGAAGTATACGGCATGGTACTTAACCTCGAGGAGGATAATGTGGGTGCTGTGCTTTTGGGTAACCAGAAGAACATCAACGAGGGTGACACCGTTAAGACCACTGGACGAGTGGTTGAGGTTCCCGTAGGTGATGCTCTTTTAGGACGCGTTGTTAACGCTCTTGGACAACCCATTGACGGCAAGGGCCCCATTGAGACGGACAAGTTTCGTCAGATCGAGAGAGTTGCCAGCGGCGTTATCTCTCGTAAGTCAGTTGACACACCGCTTCAGACAGGTATCAAGGCTATTGATTCCATGATCCCCATCGGACGCGGACAGCGTGAGCTTATCATCGGTGATAAGCAGACCGGTAAGACAGCCATCGCTATTGATACCATCATCAATCAGAAGGGTCAGGGCGTAAAATGTATCTATGTCGCTATCGGACAGAAGGCATCTACGGTTGCTGCCCTGGTTAAGACACTTGAGGAGTACGGCGCCATGGCATGGACCACGGTTGTGGCTTCCACGGCTTCGGAGCTGGCACCCCTTCAGTATATCGCTCCCTACAGTGGCTGCGCCATGGGTGAGGAATGGATGGAAAAGGGTGAGGACGTGCTGATCATCTACGATGACCTTTCAAAGCATGCTACAGCCTACCGTACACTTTCCCTGCTGCTTCGTCGTCCGCCCGGACGTGAGGCATATCCCGGTGATGTATTCTATCTGCATTCGAGACTGCTTGAGAGAGCCGCTCGTCTGTCGGATGCCCTTGGCGGCGGATCACTTACCGCACTGCCCATCATCGAGACCCAGGCAGGTGACGTTTCGGCCTATATCCCCACCAACGTTATCTCCATTACAGACGGACAGATCTATCTGGAGACGGATGCATTTAACGCAGGTCAGCGCCCGGCTATCAATGCGGGACTTTCGGTTTCCCGAGTAGGTGGTTCGGCTCAGATCAAGGCTATGAAAAAGATCGCAGCTCCCATCCGTGTGGACCTGGCTCAGTACAGAGAGCTGGCATCATTTGCACAGTTCGGTTCGGAACTGGATGCCGATACAGCCGAGAAGCTGGCACAGGGCGAGCGCGTTCAGGAGATCCTGAAGCAGCCTCAGTATGCACCCATGCCCGTAGAGTATCAGATCATGATCATCTATGCGGCTACACAGAAGTACCTTTTGGATATTCCCGTTGACAGGATCCTGGAATATGAGTCGGCTCTCTTTGAGCATGTGAAGACAAAGTATCCTGAGATTCCCGATTCCATCCGCGAAAAGAAGGTGCTTGAGGAGGATATCGAAAAGAAGCTTGTGGCAGCCATTGAGGAGGCCAAGGAGTCTTTTCTCAAATAAGAAAGGCGGTAACGCAATATGGCATCAATGAGAGATATTAAGCGACGCCGCACCAGTATCTCCAGCACACAGCAGATAACCAAGGCCATGAAGCTCGTGGCTACGGTAAAGCTGCAAAAAGCAAAAAGCCATGCCGAGAATGTGGCCCCTTATTTTGAATATATGTACAGCACGGTCTGCTCCATGCTCGCTAAGACGAAAAACATCGAGCATCCTTACCTTACGGTAAAGGAGGGAGGAAAAAAGGCAGTTATCGTTATCACATCCAACCGTGGCTTAGCAGGCGGATACAACAGCAATGTTGTAAAGCTCGTCACGGGAGATGAGCGGTTTGACAAGGATAACACCGAGCTGTTTTGCATAGGTCATAAGGGAATAGAGGCATTAAAGCACCGCGGGTACAATATCTCGGATGATGAGTCCGATGTGATGGAGGCCCCGGTTTATACCGATGCCGCACGTATCACCAGGGTTCTTTTGAATAGGTATGCGGAGGGGGAGATCAATGAGATCTATCTGTGCTATACACATTTCAAGAATACGGTGGTACATACGCCCACGTGTTTGAAGCTGCTTCCGGTGGAGATCGATCCCGAGGAGGCGGAAAAGCAGGCCAAGAGCAATGTGCTGATGATCTTTGAGCCCAATCCCGAGGAAGCGATCGGAATGATCATTCCCAAGTATGTTACCTCGCTATTATACGGCGCACTCATCGAGGCGGCTGCTTCGGAAAACGGCGCACGTATGCAGGCCATGGATTCGGCTACAAGCAACGCGGAGGAGATGATCGATGATCTGACGCTCAAGTACAACAGAGCACGTCAGGGCTCCATCACTCAGGAGCTGACAGAGATCATAGCCGGTGCAGAGGCGATTTCGTAAAGGAGTTAACAATGGCAAATAATATTGGTAAGATCACCCAGATAATCAGTGCGGTTTTGGACATCAAGTTCTCGGAGGGCACACTCCCCGAGATCAATGAGGCCATCGAGGTCACCAGGACAAACGGTGAAAAGCTGGTGGTTGAGGTTGCACAGCATCTGGGAGACGATACGGTCCGCTGTATCGCCTTGGGACCCACAGACGGTCTGGTAAGAGGTATGGACGCGGTGGCTACCGGCGGTCCTATCTCGGTTCCCGTTGGTGAGGGTACACTGGGACGTATCTTTAACGTATTGGGTGAGCCCATAGATGAGCAGCCCGCACCCCAGACAGAGAAGAAGATGCCCATCCACAGACCGGCTCCCTCCTTTGAGGAGCAGGCTACATCCTCCGAGATGCTGGAGACGGGTATCAAGGTAGTTGATCTGCTCTGCCCCTATCAGAAAGGTGGTAAGATCGGACTCTTCGGAGGTGCCGGAGTTGGTAAGACGGTGCTTATTCAGGAGCTGATCCACAATATCGCAACAGAGCACGGCGGATATTCCGTATTCACAGGCGTTGGAGAGCGTACCCGTGAGGGTAACGACCTCTACTACGAGATGAAGGAGTCCGGCGTTATCGACAAGACCTGCATGGTCTTCGGTCAGATGAACGAGCCCCCCGGAGCCCGTATGAGAGTGGGACTTACGGGACTTACCATGGCGGAGTACTTCCGTGATGAGGGTGGTAAGGACGTGCTTTTGTTCATCGACAACATTTTCAGATTTACTCAGGCAGGATCGGAGGTGTCC
>JAILEN010000044.1 GCA_024687655.1 Lachnospiraceae bacterium
CATCGGAGATGACTTCAACCAGATGAAGCTTCTGTCATAGCCAGAAGCCTGAAGAAGTCATCAAAGATGACTTCAACCAAGCGAAGGATCTTTTAATAAAGGAACTATTATGGAAATAAAAGTATTAGTCGCGGCCCACAAGCCCTGCAGGCTTCCGGAGGATCCCATGTACCTTCCCATTCATGTGGGGTCCGTGGGCAAGCCCTCCATAGAGGGGATAGATCTGCGTGACGATGCGGGAGAAAACATATCTGATAAGAACCCATACTATTGTGAACTTACGGGACATTATTTTGCCTGGAAGAATGTTGAGGCAGACGCCCTGGGGCTGGTGCATTACCGCAGGTTTTTGTCCGTGGCGCCATGGATAAAAAGGGCATTGTCAAAGGACAGGATGGAGCTGGTCTTAAAAAAGACCCAGGCCGAAAAGCTCTTTGAACGCTATGATGCCATCGTGCCCGTCAGGCGCAAGTATTTTATCGAGAGCCTCTACAGCCACTACATCCATACCATAGGCATAGACCATCTGGTGATGGCCAGGGACATTATCGCCAGGGACTGCCCCGAGTACATCCCCTATGTGGATGAGGCCTATACCAATACCTGGGGCTATATGTTCAACATGATGATACTGAAAAAAGAGTATTATGATGACTACCTGTCATTTTTGTTTCCTGTGCTTTTCAAGCTGGAGGAACAGATAGATACCGACGTGCTTTCGGATTTTCATAAGCGTCTCTACGGCAGGGTGTCCGAGGTGCTTTTCAACGCCTGGGTGCTCAAGGCCAAAAAGGAGGGTATGCGCGTTAAGGAAGTGGCGTACATGCCTTTGGATCCGGAGAACTGGTTAAAAAAAGGGAGCGCTTTTTTGATGGCCAAATTTGCTCATAAAAAATACGAGGAGAGCTTCTGATGAAGATATCTTTTATCACACCCTTTTACGAGGGCAACATATACATGCCCGACTATCAGGATATGATGGAAAAAAACGAGGAAAAACTGAAGGCTTCCAACGCCGTGGATGATACGGATCTATACATGGAGGTGATCCTGGTCAATGACAGCCCGGGCACTGCCATCAGGCTGGACGGCATATACACCGGAAGGGAAAACTGGCATATCATCACCAACAAAAAAAATATGGGTATCCATGGATCCCGGGTGGCGGGACTGGCGGTGGCCACTGGAGACGTGGTATGCTTTTTGGATCAGGATGATAAAATAAGACCAGAGACTGCATTTGAGATGCTGAGGGCTGCCCAGCGTCATCCCTATAAGGTGATAGTTGCCAACGGTGATTTTGAGATAAAAAATGAGCTTCATCGCATTTATCGTACTGATGCCCACAAGGCCATGATCGGAGAACTGTCTGCCTATATCAAGGTGGGGACCCAGATCATTTCCCCGGGACAGTGTGCCATTCCCAGGTCGGTGATACCGGAGTTCTGGTGTGAGAACATCATGGGTAAAAACGGGGCGGACGATTACTTCCTCTGGCTTCTGCTTTTGGGACAGGGCATAGGCTTTCATTATCTGGACCGCAATCTGTACATACATTCCTATACCGGTGACAATCTGTCCGCCGACACCAGGGTCACGGACGAGTCCTCATATGAATTCATAGACATGATGGGTAACGGCAGCTTTCTATCCGATGATGAGCTTAGAAAACTACGCCGCATGATAAGCTATAAGGCGGATTTCAGAAGAGCGGGATTGATGGGGAAGTTGGGGCTTACGCTTAAAAACCCGGACATCTTTGCGGCAAATCTGATATACAAGCTGCGTACAAAGACACCCTACGGGTATAACAGGTGATATGAAAACAGCCATACTTTTAGCTACATACAACAGTGAAAAATATATTGGCGAGATGATATCCTCCCTTTTAAACCAGACCTTTACGGACTTCGTCTGTTATATTCATGACGACGGATCCGGGGATGGCACGCTAAAGGTACTGGAGGGATATGCCGCCTCTCATCCCGATAAGTTTTACATCCTCAGGGATGAGACATCCCATCTGGGAGCAAAGGGTAACTTTTTGCATCTGCTAAAAAGCGTTGAGGCAGACACTTATTTTTTTGCGGATGCGGATGACGTATGGATGAAGGATAAGATGGAAAAGTCCCTGGATGCTTTGGGCAGACTGGGTGATGCCGGTCCCTGCGCTGTTTTTTCGGATATGAAGGTCACGGACGAGAACCTGAATGTCACCCACGGATCCTTTATCAGGGCGCTGGATCGCGATCCATCCTATCATAGCTTCCAGGAGATCATCATGGATAATCCGGCTGCCGGCTGCACCCTGTGCTTTAACCGCGCCTGCAGGGATGCGGCGATCTTTGCGACAGATGAAAAGGCCGATGAAAAGTTTGCGCAGGCTTCATCTCTGGTGGAGATGCACGATGTGTGGGTGCTTCTTACCGCTGCACTTTTGGGCAGGGTGGATGTGATGGACGAGCCTCTGGTGTACTATCGCCAGCACGGTGACAACGAGATGGGAGCCAAAACCGAGTCCGTGGCAAAAAAGGCAGGACGGAATATGTCAGGCGCCGTGGCAGGAGATCTGGCGTCAAAGAAAAAAGACTACTACGATAATGCGAAAAACCTGGCCCGTGCCGGGCTTTTGCTTTCGGACCTGTCTGAGGATAAGAGGCGGATACTTGAGGGTTTTGCGTCACTTTCCGGGAAAAACAAGCTGTATCGCATATCATTTTTGAAAAACAACGGGTTCAGACGAAAAAAACGGTCCCTGTGGATTTGGCTATGGGCCTGATTTGTGTTATAATTGTTGGGTTATTTTGATAGAAAGCACGAGGAGTATCTTATGAAAGAGCTTGCAAAAACCTACGATCCCAAAGGGATGGAGGATCAGATCTATAAAAACTGGGAGGAGAAGGGCTATTTCCACGCCGTAGTGGATCGTGATAAAAAGCCCTTTACCATCGTGATGCCGCCCCCCAATATCACGGGACAGCTTCATATGGGACATGCCCTGGACAATACCATGCAGGACATTTTGATCCGATACAAGAGGATGCAGGGCTACAACGCTCTCTGGCAGCCGGGTACGGACCACGCCGCCATCGCCACTGAGGTAAAGGTCATAGAGAACCTCAAGGAGCATGGCATCGACAAGGATGACCTGGGACGTGAGGGCTTTTTGGAAAAGTGCTGGGACTGGAAAAAGGAGTACGGCGGCAGGATATTAAAGCAGCTTAAAAAGATGGGTTCCTCAGCGGACTGGGAGCGCGAGCGTTTTACAATGGACGAGGGCTGCTCCGATGCCGTAGAGGAGGTTTTCGTCAAGCTCTATGAAAAGGGCTTCATATATAAGGGCGAGCGCATCATCAACTGGTGCCCCGTTTGTCAGACATCCATTTCCGATGCCGAGGTTGAGTATGAGGATCAGCACGGACATTTCTGGCACATCAATTATCCCGTTGATGGTGAGGAGGGACGCTTTGTACAGATAGCCACCACCCGTCCCGAGACCATGCTGGGAGATACGGCTCTGGCTGTCCATCCCGATGATGACCGGTACAGGGATCTGGTGGGCAAAAATGTGATCCTGCCCCTGGTGGGCCGCAGGATCCCCGTTGTTGCAGACGAATATGTTGATATGGAGTTCGGTACCGGCGTGGTAAAGATCACCCCCGCACACGACCCCAACGATTTCGAGGTGGGCAAGAGACACGATCTTCCCATCATCAATATTTTAAATGACGATGCCACCATCAACAGTAACGGTGGCAAGTACGTGGGCATGGACCGATACGAGGCCAGAAAGCTCATCGTAAAGGAGCTTCAGGAGCAGGGACTTCTGGTAAAGGTGGAGGACCACGATCACAACGTGGGTACACATGACCGCTGCCACACCACAGTGGAGCCCATGGTAAAGCCCCAGTGGTTTGTGGCCATGACAGACCTGGCCAAGCCTGCCATCGAGGCTATTGAGAAAAAGGAGCTTCGCTTTGTTCCCGAAAGGTTTGACAAGACCTATCTCCACTGGCTCAACAACATCCGCGACTGGTGCATATCCCGTCAGCTGTGGTGGGGACACAGGATCCCTGCATGGTACTGTGACGACTGCGGTGAGATCACCGTGGCAAAGACCAAGGATGCACCCACTGTCTGCCCCAAGTGCGGCGGCACACATCTGAAACAGGATCCCGACACACTGGACACCTGGTTCTCATCGGCGCTTTGGCCCTTCTCGACCCTGGGCTGGCCCGAAAAAACTGAGGAGCTGGATTACTTTTATCCCACGGATGTTTTGGTAACGGGATATGATATCATCTTCTTCTGGGTAGTTAGGATGGTATTTTCGGGATACGCCCATACGGATAAGTCTCCTTTCCATACGGTTTTGATCCACGGTCTGGTCCGTGATGACCAGGGACGCAAGATGTCAAAGTCACTTGGCAACGGTATCGATCCCCTGGAGGTGATAGACAAGTACGGCGCGGATGCCCTGAGGCTTACCCTCATTACCGGAAATGCACCGGGTAACGATATGCGTTTCTACTGGGAGCGTGTGGAAAACAGCAGGAACTTTGCCAACAAGGTATGGAACGCATCCAGATTTATCATGATGCATCTGGAGGCATTTGACGGTAAGGATCCCGGAGTAGACGCCCTCCACGACGAGGACAAGTGGATACTCTCGCTGGTTAACACGGTGGCTCGTGATGTCACCGAGAATATGGACAAGTTCGAGCTGGGTATCGCCGTTCAGAAGGTATATGATTTCATTTGGGATGAGTTCTGTGACTGGTACATCGAGATCGTAAAGCCCAGGCTCTATGCTAAGGAGGATGATCCCGCCAGCGCCAACGCAGCACTTTGGACACTTAATACGGTGCTTACCAATGCGCTGAAGCTTTTGCATCCTTTCATGCCTTTTGTTACGGAGGCCATATTTACATCCCTTCATCCCGAGGAGGAGTCCATCATGATCTCCGAATGGCCCCAGTACAAAGAGAAGTATCACTTCCCGGTGGCAGAGATCAAGCTGGATCACGCCAAGGATCTGGTACGCGGTATGAGAAATCTGCGGACGGATATGGACGTACCGCCTTCGAAAAAGGCCAAGCTTTTTGTCACATCCGCCAAGGCAGATATCAGGGATGTGTTTGAGGATATCCGTCCCTGCTACATGGGACTGGCAGGCGCCACTGAGGTCTTGGTACAGGAGGGTGACGCAGGCATCCCCGAGGATGCGGTTTCATTCGTCATCCCCGATGCAGTGGTCTATGTTCCCCTTGAGGATCTGGTGGACAAGGCCAAGGAGATCGAGCGTCTGACTAAGGAGCGTGACAGACTGGCAGCAGAGCTCAAGAGGTCAAAGGGGATGCTTTCCAATGAGAAGTTCCTGGCCAAGGCCCCCGCTTCAAAGGTGGAAGAGGAAAAGGAAAAGCAGAAGAAATATGAATCCATGATGGCAGATGTAGAAGCACGACTGGAGGCGATGAAATGATAGAGAAAGAAAAATTACTGGCAATGTGTGACCACACATTATTAAAAGTGGACTCCACCTGGGAGCAGGTGAGACAGCTCATCGATGAGGGCATCGAGTACGGATGCGCTTCGGTGTGCATTCCCGCATCTTTTGTGGCAGTTGCTGCAGAGTATATCCGTGATGAGGGAGCAGAGCTTCCCGTATGCACGGTCATCGGCTTTCCCAATGGCTACAGCACCACCGCCACCAAGTGCTTCGAGGCACACGATGCAGTGGAGAAGGGCGCCTCGGAGATAGACATGGTCATCAATGTGGGCTGGGTCAAGGAAGGCAGATACGACTTCGTGCTGGATGAGATCAATGCAGTAAAAGAGGCATGTGACGGCAGACTTCTTAAGGTCATCATCGAGACCTGCCTGCTTACGGATGAGGAGATAGTGGAGATGTGCAGTGTGGTTTCCGAGTCCGATGCGGACTTTATCAAGACCTCCACGGGCTTTTCCACAGAGGGTGCCACCTTCCATGCCGTTGAGCTCATGGCAAAGAACATGACAGGCGGGAAAAAGATAAAGGCAGCAGGCGGCATCACTACCGTGGACGATGCAGTTAAGTTTGCCGAGCTGGGTGCAGACCGTCTGGGTACAAGTCGTTTGGTTAAGCTTTTAAAGGATGCGTGACGATATGACAGATCAGGTTACCATAGATCATATGCTGGCACTGGCCAAGGATATGACAAAAAGATCCTATGCGCCCTATTCACATTTTCATGTAGGGGCTGCACTTTTATGTGACGATGGAGCCATATATACAGGCTGCAATATAGAAAATGCCTCCTATGGTGGCACCAATTGCGCCGAAAGGACGGCGGTCTTCAAGGCAGTCAGTGAGGGCTACAGACATTTTTCTGCCCTGGCCATAGCCGGAGGTCCGGAGGGAGTCATAGGTGAGGCCTGTCCGCCCTGCGGGATCTGCCGCCAGGTGCTGTCGGAGTTCTGTGATGCAGACATGCCCATATATCTGGCCAAGGCTGAGGGCTATGATGAGTACACTTTGGGACAGCTTCTGCCCCTGACTTTTGATCTGCTGGAGAAGTAAAGTATGATAGACTTTGAAGAAGAGTTAAAGAATTTCACTAAGAGCATAGAGGTGGAGGACGCTGAGGACGCCATCCAGAGCCGTGACCTCACCGACATGATAGACATCCTTAAGGAGATCACCATGGAAAGGAAACGCAAGGGATGAATTGCTACGTCTGCAACATGGTGGTGGACCGGGAGGACGTCTGTCCTGTATGCGGCGCCGATGTGAGAGCATACCGACACATTGTACGGGCCTGCGACGAGGCATACAATGACGGATTGCGGCGCGCCAAAATGCGTGACCTGTCGGGAGCCATAGAGAGCCTGAACAGGGCGCTGCGATTCAACAAGCGTCACACGGATTCCAGGAACCTTCTGGGACTGGTGTACTATGAGTATGGCGAGCCTGTTCTGGCCATGAGGGAGTGGGTTATCAGCAAAAACTTTTCTCCCCAGAATAACCGGGCGGATCTGTACCTGGGCAAGATAGCCCACGGCAGTGGAGCCCTAAAGCAGCTGGATACCACCGTTAAAAAATATAACCAGGCCATAGATTACTGCCATCAGGGCAACCGTGACCTGGCCAAGATCCAGCTTAAAAAAGTCATCACCATGAACCCGAAGATGGTGAGAGCCAGACAGCTTCTGGCCCTTTTGCATATGCAGGACAATGAGTGGGAGCAGGCCAGAAAGGAACTCCACGCAGCCGGCAAGATCGACATGTCCAACCCCCGTACCATCGAGTACATGCAGGAGGTCAGGAACGTCCTTAACAGTGACGAGAAAAAGAAAAAGAAGAAAAAACAGCCCCGTCCGGCATCGGTGGATTTCAGGGACAATAACGAGGCATTGGCCATGCCCCGGCAGACCCTTATAGAGACCATCGACAATATGAAGGGCGGCATTTTTAATATTCTCATAGGCGGAGTCATCGGCCTTTTGGTGACAGTATTTTTGGTAGTCCCCACCGTCAGGCAGAACGCCAATTCCACTGCGGCCAATGCGCTGGTATCTGCCAATGAAGAGGCTGCGGGCAACGCCAGCGACATAGTGGCGCTAAACGCCCAGATCGACGATCTGACTGAGAGACTTGAAAAATATGAGGGCCAGGCGGATATCAAGGATTCCTACGAGCAGCTGATGAAGGCACTTTCCCTGATGAACTCCGAGGAGCCCGATGCACGGGTGGCATCCACCGAGCTTTCCAAGGTAAACAAGGATCTTTTGGAAAATGAAGGTAAAAGGACCTATGACGCACTTTCGAAAATAGTGGAGGGCGCCGTGGCCGAGCAGTTTTTTAATGAGGGTGAAGAGGCCTTTAACGAAAAGGAATATCCGGCAGCCATAGAGGCCTATCATGAGGTGATAAAATACGACAAGACCTTTGGCGAGGGTCAGGCCATGTTTAATCTGGCCCGCAGTTATCAGCTGTCTGAGGATTTTGAAAAGGCAGCAAAGTACTACAACAAGGTCATAGAACTGTTTCCCGACAGGCGTATCGCCGGACAGTCCAGATATCGCATAGGTCAGCTGCCTGAGGAGTATCGGGTGCAGGAAGAACAGTAAGTGAGGTAGGATATGGTTAATCAGAAATATAAGGAAATGCTCAATGCAAAAAATGTGATCCGTGTGCTGTCAGAGTATGCCACAGCCAGGGGAGAGGAGATCGGCTACGAGAATGTTTTCGACTACAGTCTCGGCAATCCTTCCGTGCCCTGTGCCAAAGACTATACCAAGGCGGTCATCGACCTCCACGAGCATGAGGATCCCATGGCCATCCACGGCTACAGTCCCTCTCTTGGGAATACATCTGTCAGGGAAGCTGTGGCGGCATCGCTTAAAAAGCGCTTTGGCCTGCCCTATGAGACAAAGCATATCTTCATGACCTCCGGAGCAGCCGGTGCCGTGGCCCATGCACTTCGTGCAGTGACTGTTCCCGGGGATGAGGTCATCACCTTTGCACCCTATTTTCCCGAATACAATCCTTATGTAAACGAGACCGGAGCCATCCTTAGGGTAGTTCCGCCCCGTACCGAGGATTTCCAGATCAACTTCACCGAGTTTGAGAAGATGATGAACGAAAAGGTCCAGGCTGTGCTCATCAACTCTCCCAACAATCCCAGCGGAGTAGTCTACTCAGAGGACACCCTGGAGCGTCTGGCGATGTTTTTGGAGACCTGCGAGAAAAAGTATGACCATGAGATCTTTTTGATCAGTGACGAGCCCTACCGCGAGATAGTATTTGACGGTGCCACCGTACCCTATCCCGCGAAATTCTACAAGAACACCCTTACCTGCTATTCCTTCTCCAAGAGCCTGTCTCTTCCGGGAGAGCGTATCGGATATGTGGCTGTCAATCCCGCCGCAGTGGACGCTGATATCATAGCTGCAATGTGCGGTCAGATCAGCCGCGGCATAGGACACAACTGTCCTTCGTCCACTCCCCAGCTGGCAGTGGCCCGGGTTTTGGATGAGACCAGCGACCTGTCGGTATATGAGACCAACCGCAACATTTTATACAAGGAACTGGTAGACCTGGGCTTTACCGTTGTAAAGCCCGGCGGTACATTCTACATCTTCCCCAAGGCCCTTGAGGATGATGCAGTTGCCTTCTGCAACAAGGCGAAAAATTACGACCTGATCCTGGTGCCTGCAGACGGCTTCGGGGCCCCCGACTACTTCCGCATGGCCTACTGTATCGACACGGAAAAGGTGGAGCGATCCCTTGTGGCTTTACGAAGATTTGTAAAGAATGAATATATGTCATCCTGAGCGTGTTGAAGCTTCTGCCTCTGGCAGAAGCCTGAAGAAGTCATCAGAGATGACTTCAACCTGTTGAAGCTTCTGTCGGAACCAGAAGCCTTAAGAAGTCATCTGAGATGACTTCAACCTAGCGAAGGATCTTAGATAAGGATAAATATGAAGGACGGTTTTATAAAGGTAGCCTCGGTGACCCCCAGGGTTTCGGTTGCCGGGATCACTGAAAACGTAAAAGAGATAGAGCGCCTCATTGATGTTGCCATTGATGAGCAAAAAGCCAGGATAGTGGTATTCCCGGAGCTTTGTATCACGGGATACAGCTGTGGTGATCTTTTTGCTCAAAAGAGACTTATTTCCGCGGCACTTGAGGGTCTTTTGGATATAGCGGAGCATACCGCCGACAAAAACGGTCTGGTCTTTGTGGGTCTTCCCTTTTCATACTGTGACAGACTCTACAATGTGACTGCTGCAGTTTCCCGGGGCAGTGTACTGGGCCTGGTCCCCAAGACACATATCCCTTCATATGGCGAGTTTTATGAGACCAGGCATTTTACCCCCGGCATAAAAGAACCGGTGAGGGTAGAGCTTCCCGATGGCAGCCTGACCCTTTTGGGTACGGATATCCTCTTTGCCTGCGATACCGTTCCCGAGCTGGTGGTGGCGGCTGAGATTTGCGAGGATGCATGGGTTCCCGATGACCCCGGCATATACCACGCCATGGCGGGTGCTACCGTCATCGTCAATCCTTCAGCCAGCGACGAGCTGACGGGCAAGAGGGCCTACAGGAGACAGCTCATCCAGAATGCCTCAGCCAGGCTGTATTCGGCATATATCTATGCCAGCGCAGGCTTTGACGAGTCCACCCAGGATACGGTCATGAGCGGACATGATATCATTGCCGAGGGCGGCAGGCTCCTTTTGGAGAGCGATCCTTTTACTCTGGGAGCACTCATCACGGAAATAGACGTGCAGACCCTTTCCATGCGCCGTCGTCAGATGAATACATTTTTTAATACAAAGCCCCGGGAGGGCCATTTTGTGGTTATGTTCTCCCTTGATGAGGAGCAGACCACCATCACACGTCCCATCGATCCCATGCCCTTTGTTCCGAATGACAGTAAAAAGCGGCGTGAGAGATGTGAGGAGATCCTGGGCATCCAGGCCTGCGGACTCAGAAAACGTCTGGCGCATATCCATGCAAAAAGCGCGGTCATCGGTATTTCCGGGGGACTGGATTCCACCCTGGCTCTTTTGGTCACCGTACGCGCCTTTGATATATTAAAGCTGGATCGCAAGGGCATCACAGCCGTTACCATGCCCGGCTTCGGGACCACGGACCGCACCTATGACAATGCTATCAAGCTCATAGAAAAGCTTGGAGTCACAGGCCGGGAGATCAGCATCAGGGATGCGGTGACACAGCATTTTTCCGACATCGGACACGATATCAATGATAAAAATGTCACTTATGAGAATGCACAGGCCAGGGAGCGTACCCAGATACTCATGGATATCGCCAATGAGACAGGCGGTATAGTGGTGGGTACCGGCGACCTTTCGGAGCTGGCTTTGGGCTGGGCCACCTACAACGGCGACCATATGTCCATGTATGGTGTCAATGCCTCCGTTCCCAAGACTCTGGTCAGATACCTGGTGGGCTATTATGCCGACACCTGCGGTGACGATGAGCTCAAAGGAGTATTATATGACGTTTTGGATACTCCTGTTTCACCTGAGCTTTTACCTCCAGAGGAGGACGGCACCATTGCCCAAAAGACCGAGGATCTGGTGGGACCTTACGAGCTCCACGACTTTTTCCTCTATCACCTCATCAGACAGGGGGAGGACAGGGACAAGATATACAGGCTGGCCCGTATTGCATTTTCCGACACCTACGACGGTGCTACCATAGACAAGTGGCTTACCACATTTTATAAGAGGTTTTTCACATCCCAGTACAAGCGATCCTGCGTACCCGATGGACCCAAGGTGGGTACTGTGGCGCTTTCACCCAGAGGTGACTGGCGCATGCCGTCGGATGCTTCGTACGAGGACTTTATCTAAAAGGGGGATCATGCCATGTCAGACAAAAGATGGAAGATAGGAGTATTTTTGGGCAATGTCCATTTTGTACATCCCCGGGCCATGATGGCGGCCATGGAGGAGTACTTCAGGGACAAGTCCGTTGACGTGCTTTATTTTCTGGGCACGGAGTCTGTCAGCTTCGTGGGGGATCTGACGGATGCCCAGGCACAGTTTGACTACCAGTATCTTTCCATTTATGACTATGAAAAGTTCGAGGAGTTTGATTTTCTCATCATTGCCTTTGGTAATATGAACATTGCCGCCGGCATTGAGAACAAGCTGGTATACCTGGAAAAATTTGCCCATATCCCCTGTGCGGTTTTGCAGGATGTGGTACCGCCGAAAAAGGGCTTCAACGTCATCTCTGACAACTACGGCGGCATGAAGCATATAGTGGATCACCTCATCGAGTTCCATGAATTTGAAAATATAGTGCTGCTGTGCGGACCTGAGCACAATGAGGATTCCACACAGCGCCGTCAGGCTTACTTGGAGTCCATGATATCCCATGGCTGCGCAGTCAGTGACTCCATGATCCGTTACGGAGATTATACGGAAAACGTGGATGACATAGCTGAGGAGCTTTTGAATGTCAACCGGGGTGTCCAGGCCGTGGTATGTGCCAATGACGAGATGGCGTCTGCCGTGTATCGTGTATGTGAAAAGAGGGGCCTGAGGGTCGGCGTGGATATCGCTGTCACAGGCTTTGACGATATACCTCTGGCCAGCTTTTTGAATCCGCCTCTTACTACGGTAAGACAGGAGTCGCGGGAACTGGGACGTACAGCTGCCAGACTGGCACTTGAGTATCTTGAGGGACAGGAGGTGCCAGCGGTCACCAAGATACCTACAACATTGATTCCCCGCAATTCCTGTGGGTGTAATCTGCCCGATGAGAAAATGGATCTGGCCACAGCCAGGGACGAGTCCGTATCCGGCGTGGTGGATGATATACGGCGTATTTGGAACTATGCACTTATGGGTCCCATTGTTACCCGTGAACTGGTTTCGGTTTCGGACAATATCATCAGCTTTTTCTCACGCATGGCGAAAAATCTCATCGACATGGGGGTACGTTCATCTAAGCTGTATGTGCAGTTTGAGCCCATGATCAACACCGTTGAAAATGGCTATACCATGGCTGATGAGGTGCATCTCGTATTTGAACAGAACGAGGATAAGTTCCATGTTTATCCCAGGGAGGACAGTCCTCTTATCAGCTTAAAGCGCGGACTGATCCCCAGAGGCAAGCCGGATGAGCCCGGAAGGCAGTATTTCACCTTCCTGATATTTGACGGAGAAAAGCAGTACGGCATACTGATCCTGGAGGTGACATCCGAGGATATCCCTTACATGTATCTGATGTCGCTGCATTTTGGCACGGCCTTCCATTTCCATGAGATCAACAACAACGTGACAGCCGAACGTGATAAGCTCATGATGCAAAATGCACGGCTGTCCTACAGTGCCCATTCCGATCCGCTGACGGGACTTTTAAACCGCCGGGGTGTGGAGGAGCTCATACATCAGACCGTTAATGAAAATGAAGGCATCAAGGCCTGCCTGATGATAGGCGACCTGGACCATCTCAAGGAGATCAATGACACCTTCGGACACAATGAGGGAGATTTTGCCATCAAGGCATGCTCTGAGGTTTTGCGCCGGGTGATAGGAGATCGCGCTCCCCTGGGACGTATCGGCGGCGATGAGTTTTTGGGCATGTTTTTGGTATACGACAACGAGGAGCAGGAGATAGGCAGGAGGCTGGCGGATGTGAAGCTGTCTGCGGACCTTTTCAACGCAGTATCCGGCAAGCCCTATTATCTGGGCATATCCATTGGTACCGCCTGCTTCGAATGCAGTGCGTCAGTCAGTATAGAGTCTCTCATCAGAGAGGCGGACAAGTCGCTGTATGATGCGAAAAAGAAGAGACGCTCCTCTGTAAAAAAGAGCACAGAAGATATAATAAAATCGGACAATGCCGAGGGTTTTGATGTCGGCGAAGGGTCCGAGACAAGTGAGGAAGTAGGGTGATGAAAAGCAAAAAGCTTTTTCTCGGAGTATTGATCGGTCTGCTGGTGCTGGCAGGCATATATGTAGGAGGATGTTTATACTTTTCCGACCATTTTTATCTTAACAGTACAATAAACGGCGTCAAGTCATCCGGCAGATCATTGGAGACCGTGCAGGAGGCTATAACCGAGGCTGCCAGGGATTATTCCATCGACATCATAGATGAGGGCAGAGGCGATACCTATACCATTTTTGCAGAGGATGTGGACATGGTGACGGATGTGGCTTCCGGCGAGGTGGCTGATATTTTAAGGCGCCAGTCGGGGATGGCGTGGCCGGCACACATAGTGGAGCGTACCGAGTACGAGACGGATCATGTGGTGACCATGGACCCGAAAAAGCTGAAAAAGGAGATAAAGAGACTGCCCTGCGTGGATGCGGATGATGTGGTCATGACGGAAAATGCCAGACTGGAGTTTACCGGGGAGCGCTACGAGGTGATCCCGGAGGTCTTCGGTACTGATATCGACGTGGATGCCATGACGGATACGGTGATGGAAAAAATGGAGGCCTTGCAGCGTTCAGTTGGGCTTTTGGCGGATCAATGCTATGTACAGCCCGTGGTTTTTTCCGATGACGAAAAGCTCAATTCCCGGGCGGATGAGCTGAATCAGCTGCTGGCGGCCAATATCACCTTTACGCTGGATGAGAACGTGGTCCTGGACAAGGAGACCCAGGCTTCATTTATAAAGTATGACAAAAAGGGCAATCCAGTATTTGACGAGGAGGCCATCAGGGCATATGTCAGTACGCTGGCGGCGAGGGTCAACACCTTTGGCCAGCCCAAGACCATTAAGTCCAGCCTGGACAAAAAGAAGATCACTGTCCCCGGAGGCACCTACGGCTGGAAGGTGGATGAGGAAGCAGAGACTGAGGCTCTTTTGTCCGATCTTTTAAAGGGTGAGGATGTGACCAGGGAGCTTCATTATACCTACTATGCCAACTCCCACGGCAAGCATGATTATGGCGATACCTATGTGGAGGTGAACATCACAGCCCAGCATCTCTGGCTCTATAAGGATGGAGAGCTGGTGATGGATTCCGATGTGGTCACCGGCAATCCCAACAGGGGCAACGGTACCCATGTGGGCGCATATTACGTGGCTTACAAGGAAAAGGACGCTGTTTTACGGGGAGACGATTATGCTACTCCCGTAACCTACTGGATGCCCTTCCACGGTAATGAGGGACTCCATGATGCCACCTGGCGAGGAGTCTTTGGAGGCACCATATACAGATCCAACGGTTCCCACGGCTGTGTAAACTGTCCATTTGAGACGGCCAAGACCATCTTTGAGACCATAGACGAGGGCTGCCCCGTGCTGGTGTATGCAACGGAGGAGGAGCCGGTCTATACTGTAGATCCGGCTGAAGAGGAGAAAAAGGCAGCATCCATTGTGGAGTCCATTGATATCATCGCCCCCGTTACACTGGAGAGTGAGACAGCCATCAAACTGGCGAGATCGGCCTATAACAGCCTTTCAGATAACGGCAAGAGCCTGGTTACCAATATAGCCGATCTGGATGAGTACGAGAGACAGTTAGAGCAGCTCAAGGCAGAGGCTGAAGAGACAGTCCAAAAGGACGATAAAACAGATTCGAAAAAAACAAAAAAGAAAAAGAAGAACGACTGATATGTCTGATTGGGAAAAGAATGTAAAAAAGCTGGTCCCCTATGTTCCAGGGGAGCAGCCGCGTGAAAAGAATATAATTAAGCTTAATACCAATGAAAACCCTTATCCTCCGGCTCCGGCGGTACAGGAGGTTTTGGAGGATTTCTATGCGGATGAGCTGAGACGTTATCCGGAGCCTACCCTTTACGAGCTTCGGGGAGCGCTGGCACAGTTTCACGGCGTAGAGCCTGAGCAGGTTTTTGTGGGAGTGGGAAGCGATGACGTTTTGGCTATGAGCTTTCTTACCTATTTTTCTGATGCCGATATGCCGGTGAGATTTCCTGATATCACCTACAGCTTTTATGATGTGTGGTGCCAGCTTTTCGCCATAGATTATGAACAGGTGCCGGTGGCAGACAGTTTTGCCATAGAGTTTGGCGGATATGAGGGCAGGTGCGGAGGCATAGTTATTGCCAATCCCAATGCGCCTACGGGGCTGGCACTGGATACGGCTTCGCTTGGCAGACTGGTGGAGTCCCACCCTGAATGTGTGGTGATAGTGGATGAGGCGTATGTGGATTTCGGCGGCGAGAGTATGCTGCCATATATTGAGCGCTTTGACAATCTTTTGGTGGTACGGACATTTTCCAAGTCCAGAGCTTTGGCAGGCAGTCGTATAGGATATGCCATGGGCTCCCAAAAGCTCATCGGTTATCTTCTGGCAGCCAGGGATTCTTTCAATTCCTACACCATGGACACCATTACCCAGAGGATAGGAGTGGCGTCTGTCAGGGATGTTGAGTACTTTGAACGTGGAGTGGCACGGATAGTTGAGACCCGCCGCTGGTGCTGCAAGAGAATGCAAAAGATGGGGTTTGATTTCCCGGAGACCTCCACCAATTTTATTTTCGCAAGGCACCGGGACGTACCGGCAGAGGAGATATTTACAAAGCTTCGGGATCGTGGTATCTATGTGAGGTATTTTAAAAAGCCAAGGATAGACAACTATCTTCGGATCACCATAGGGACCGACGAGCAGATGGAAAAATTATTTGAAGCGCTTGATGTCATTCTGAGCGAAGCGAAGAATCTTTGAGGAGATACATGGAATCATTAGTTGAGTTTTTTACCAACACTCTGGGACAGTATGTGTCCGCAGAGGCAGTAGTTTTTATAATAAGCATGTTCCCGATATTGGAGCTCAGGGGTGGCCTTTTGGCGGCGAGCCTTTTGGATATTCCCATTAAGACGGCCATACCCATTTGCATTATCGGCAACATCATACCCATACCCTTTATCCTGCTTTTCATCAAGGCTATATTCAAATGGATGAAGAGATTTAAACATCTGGGACGCCTGGTGGACAGGATCGAGGATCATGCCATGAAGCGGAGCGGAAAGGTAGAGGGTACGGAGTTTGTGGGGCTGATGCTTTTTGTGGGCATTCCCCTTCCGGGCACGGGAGCCTGGACCGGGAGCCTCATTGCATCCCTTTTGGATATGGATATCAAAAAGGCTGTGGCAGCAGAGCTCTGCGGTATAGCCATAGCGACGGTCATTATGAGTATTGTTTCCTATGGACTGCTGGGTGCGGTGATCCGATGATCGCTTCGCCGCTTTTGCAGGAGTTTGACTGGCGTTTTTACATGGAAGAGAAGTGTGTATGGTTTTAGAATTTGATTATGCGGCTCTTATGGTGCTGGGTCTTATACTGATCACCATCTTTCGTAAGAAGCTGCATCATGGCAGGACCAACAGATTGTTCATATACATGGTGGTAGTGTCCATCGTGGTTACTCTTACGGATCTTTTGCCCTACGTTTTGTTTGAGCTTCCTCTGACTGATCCGATAAAACGGGGGGCGTATACTGCTCTTTTCTATGCCTATTTTTATCTTAGGAGTTTTACCATCCTCGTATATCTGCTGTTTTGCCTGTCCAAGACCAGGATGTGGTACAGGCTGCATTACAGATTCACCAGGTTTGCGGTGGTGGCGCCCTATCTGGTGACGTTCCTTTTGGTCACCTCCAATTTCTTCCATCACAGGCTGTTTTCGGTGGATCCCTACCTGGGATATGCCAGGGGAGAGTTGATGCCCTTCCTTTACATTTCTTCCGGCTTCTACCTTATCTACGTGGTGGGCTTTACCGTATACTGTATGAAGAATAAACTCCTGGAGCCGGACAGGTGGCTGGCTCTGTCCATACTGGTCGTGTTCACCGGTATCGCGGTGCTTATACAGATGTTCCATGGTGAGTATCTGGTGGAGATGTTCTTTACGTCCCTTTCGCTGATGGCGGTGCTTTTATACATCCAGAGACCGGAGGAGTATGTGGATTCCGTCAACGGGGTCATGAACTACAAAGTCTATAAGAGGGAGATAAAAAAGATCCTTGCTACCGGCGAGCGGGCACAGATCTTTATGATCCGTTTCAAAGCCGCACGTACCATCCGTGAGTATCTGGGAGCCGAGGTATACAGTGAGCAGATCATGGGGATGCTGGATTCCCTGGTGGCATACTTCAAGGGGACCGGACATGAGTTTGACTTCTTCTATGAGGAGCCGGGCAACATCTATATCGTAATGGACAATTCCGAGGATATCCTCACCGATGACAAGGTGGTGGAGTTTGCACGGATGGTGCTGACACAGAGTGTCATCGATGAGCGAAACGGACTGACACTGGATGCGGTGATGGCCATGGTCTTTGCGCCTGATGATATGGCTGATGAGGAGAGTATCATCAATTTTGGTCACAAGTTTGTGCAGTTTACAGATCCGGGACATCATCTGGTGCGGGCAGCGGATGTTGTGGGTACCAGAGAGTTCCATATCCTCAACAACATGGATGATATCCTGCGCCGGGCCGTTTCACAGGGCTCCTTTGAGATGTACTATCAACCCATCTATTCACTGAGAAAGGGCAAGTTCATCTCCGCTGAGGCGCTGATACGTCTGCACGATCCGGACTATGGCATGATCTCCCCGGGAGTCTTCATTCCCGAGGCGGAGCAGAGGCATCTGATGCAGGCTGTGGGCATCCACGTTTTGCACGATGTCATCGAGTTTATAGGCTCCAGGGATTTTGAGGGTCTGGGGCTTTCCTATATCGAACTCAATCTTTCAGGGCAGCAGTGCATAGATAAAAACATAGTTAATGATATCGTGGGTTACCAAAAGAAGTTCGGGGTCAGCCCGGAGCAGATCAATCTGGAGATCACCGAGACAGATTACGAGGACGACAACGCCCACTTCATGAGCAATCTGTCGGAGCTTTCGGACTGCGGCTTTGCCCTGTCACTGGATGATTTCGGTACTGGATATTCCAATATCCAGAGGATACTTCGTCTGCCTCTTGATATCATCAAGTTTGACAAGACCATGATAGATTCCATGGAGTCATTAAAGGGCGAGTCGGTCATTAAAAATGCCATCGTCCTCATGCAGGATATAGGTATGGAGATAGTGGCCGAGGGCGTGGAGGAATGGGCCCAGGTTGACAAGCTTAAAAAGATGGGGTGCGATTACATCCAGGGGTATTATTTTGCCAAGCCCATGCCCAGGGATGAGTTCGTGACGTTTTTGAGGAAGAACAATAACGTGCTGTAATAAGTTGGAGGGTTTTTATGCTGAAGATCACTTACAAGGGAAAAGAATATCAATACGAAGACGGGTGCACTTTTTTGGATATGCTGCCGGATATGGAGCCGGAGGCAGGCAGGGAGATAGTGCTGGCCAAGTTTCGGGGGAAGCTCATCGAGCTTTTCAAGATCCCCATGGGTGATGGTGAGGTGGAGTTCATCACGACCCATACCGTAAACGGCCGCCGTACCTACCGCAGGTCCCTGGTATTTTTGATGGAGCGTGCACTTTTTGACGTGGCAGCAGGCAAGGATGTACGTGTCATGTACTCCCTGGCGGACAGCTATTTCTGCAGGTTTACCGATGACAGCGAGGTCACTGAGGAGATGGTGGAAGCCCTCAAGCTCAGGATGCTGGAACTGGTGGAGGAGGATATCCCTCTTAAAAAGTCCACCATGAAGACCTATGAGGCCATGGGGCATTTTGAAAAAGAGGGGATGCCGGATAAAAAGAGACTCCTCAGATACCGCTCCAGCTCCAACATCAATATATACGAGCTTGATGGCTGTTATGACTATTTCTACGGCTTTATGGTTCCCTCCACAGGGTATCTGAAGGTCTTTGACGTGAAGCTTTTTGAGGACGGCTTCGTGCTCATATATCCCGACAAGAAGGATCCATCTTCGATCAAAAGATTTACACCTTCCATGCAGCTTTCTGTCACTCTCAGAAAGTCTACGGAGTGGGGCAGGCTTATGGACATCCCCACAGTTGGTGCATTAAATGACGCTATCGCCCGGGGCAGGACCAGAGAGGTGGTGTTGACTCAGGAGGCGCTGATGGAGGAGCGGATAGGAGCTCTGGCCAGGGAGATTTCTTCCGACTCACACAGAAAGTTTGTCATGATAGCGGGTCCTTCATCCTCAGGCAAGACCACATTTTCACACAGGCTTTCCACCCAGCTTATGGCCCGTGGACTCCATCCCCATCCGGTACCCCTGGATGACTTTTACCTGGACCACGATCTGATGCCGGTGGACGAGTTCGGCGAGAGGGATTTCGAGGCCATTGAGTGCCTGAATATAGAGCTTTTTAACGACTGCATGAGCAGGCTATTAAATGGCGAGGAGGTTATCCTGCCCAGGTTCAATTTCAAGAGCGGCAAGAGCGAATGGCATGACCACCCCATGAAGATAGGTGAGGGAGATGTACTGGTGATCGAGGGTATTCATGGCCTCAACGACCGCATGAGTTATTCCCTGCCGGATGAGTCAAAGTTCAAGATATACATCTCTGCCCTGACCCAGCTGGCCGTAGATGAGCACAATCCCCTGTCCACCTCGGACGGACGTCTGATACGCCGTATAGTACGTGATGCCAGGACCAGAGGCACCTCGGCAGCAGGGACCATAGCCATGTGGCCGTCGGTGAGACGCGGTGAGGAGAAAAACATCTTCCCCTTCCAGGACCATGCGGATGCCACATTCAACTCAGCTCTTATATATGAGCTGGCAGTTCTGAAAATCTACGCCTATCCCCAGCTCTGCGACATAGAGCCCGGGGAGCCGGAGTATGATGAGGCCAATCGTCTGCTCAAGCTCATGGATTATGTACTTCCCATGGCCACGGATGATATTGCCAACAATTCACTGATCAGGGAGTTTATTGGGGGCAGCTGCTTTAACGTCTAGTACATCGGGTTTTAAGTAACTGGATCATTCACGTCGTTTCTGATGATGTGAGGACGGACTTAATTGTTAGTTGGCGTAAAAAATTTGTCAGTTGAATAAGAACAAAAAATGAGAGTACACTCCAAAAAAGGTATAATGGAATTGAACAAAAAAATATTTACCAAGGAGGTACTCTCATGAACATTGTAACACTATTGCAAGCATTTGTGGATGAATTATTTGAAGCCAGGGACTGTTTTTATGACAGCCCTGATAAGCTGGCTCAGTTTGAACAGATGGTAGCAGATGCAAGCCATAAGACTGCCGCCGGATTCATAGGTGAAGTGTTCAGCGAGATGGATGATCAACTGATGGATAATCTAAGGCGCAAAGAGCGATTCATCATCCAGCGCAAAAGGGAAAGAAACCTGATATCCACGGTAGGCGACATCCACTATGAGAGGACATACTGCAGGGACAGAGAGACCGGAGAATACAGGTGCCCTCTCGACGAGATCATACA
>JAILEN010000061.1 GCA_024687655.1 Lachnospiraceae bacterium
AAGGAGGAACAGATAAATGGCACAAGCAACTGCTTATGATAATGGTAGCGGGTTAGCATACCCCCTGACAAAAATGAACTTCCGTGTCTCCGTTGATGGTGTTAACGGCGCAGCTGCCTTTAACCAGGTGACCGGAATTGATGCACAGATCGATGTGATCGAATTCAGACAGGGCAATGCCAATTCACTGGCCCCTGTTAAGATCCCCGGTCTTGTGAAGCATGGTAACGTGACACTTCGTTTTGGTTACACACTCAACAATGCATTCAAGACATGGATACAGGAATGTGTTTCCGAGCGTCGCGGACCTATTCCCAGAAACAACGTTCAGATCGAGCTTATCGACATCAATGGCGGTGCTCCTCAGACGACCACCGAGCAGATCGCTGCCGGCAGCCGTGTATGGATGCTCACCAATGCATGGGTAGCTCATTACACAGGACCCGAGCTTGATGCAGCAAACTCAGACGTAGCTCTTGAGTCTGTTGAGATAGCCTTCGAGGAAATGGTAATACCGAACTAAAAGATTGTTACGCTACCGGGTACGATTTACGTATCCGGTAGTGTGATATATTCTTTTCGCTAGTCGCTCTGCTGCTATATTATTGTTTGCTTGTAAAACCCTTCAAGAAAACCAAAGGCTAGCAAACAATAATCATAAGCTCGCCCTGCGCCTTCGCATTTCCCGGCTGCGGCGCGATCGCTTCGCTAGCACTCCTCGCCGGGGCTACGGCTTGGGCTTGCTAAGCGCGACGCTAAATCGCTTAAAAGAACATATCACACTACCGAATACTTACATAACAGAAAAAGAAAAGGAGAAGAGGGGTAATGGAAACACTATTTGAATTTGATCTTCCGAAGGGGTATGTAGACAGTTCGGGGGAGGTGCACAGACATGGCACCATGAGACTGGCTACGGCAGGGGATGAGATGAACGCCCAGAGAGATCCGAGGGTTCTTTCCAATCCCGCATATCTTACTATAGTGCTTTTGGCATCGGTGATCACCGAGATAGAGGGTGTGAACATTATCGCACCTGCCACCATAGAAAAGCTTTTTACTGCAGACCTGGCATTTTTACAGGACATGTACCAGAGGATCAACGACATAGAGCCTCCCACCATGCGTTTTGTATGTCCGGACTGTGGAAAGGAGCACACCATTCCCATAAATTTTACAAGAGAGGGATAACGCTCTACCCACAGGATGAGATGTATCGGGAGATGGCGTTTATTTCCTACTATTTCCACTGGCCCGAGCATGAAGTACTAGGACTTGACCATGCGACGAGGCGCAGATGGTGCAGGGAGATATCCTCCATCAACGCGAGCATTACTCCCTCAGATTCAAGAAAAGAGAAGAGTATCCTGGATATGAAACCTTCTCCACAGTGGTAACAAGATGAGGTAACGATATGTCAGATGAGAATACAGCGATCAAAAACGGTTATGAAACAGACAGATGGGAACTGCTTCCCAGCTTTCGGTTTATATTGAGAGTTGAGGGCTATTTCGATGTGGCCCTTAAGTCCATCAGACCTTTTACCAAGGAAAATGAATTTGAGCAGATCGAAGAGGGCGGGATGAACGACTACGTTCACCTTAAGAGAAAGCATGTGACAAAGCCCCATACACTGCAGATCGAAAGATATCTTACAGAGGACTTTTACGATCCCATTCCCAACGGCACAGCCTTTGTTCTGCCTCTTTTGTTATTTGTGGGAGGAAATAATTCCCAGGACTTTTCCTGGTCTCCCAGACGTACCTATGTATTCTTCGGAGCTCAGGTCCTGAACAAGGAGATAGGCGGCTTTGATGCCGAAAAGAGCGGGCTTTTGACAGAAACTGTCACCATCGCCTATCATCAGCTCTACTTCATGGATACTCCCGGAGAGAGCAGTACGGATGCATGGACCTTCGCAGATAACGGTATTTCCAACAAGTACGCCAACCAGGGCATGTTCGATCTTTCGGTCAACAAGACCGACATCAAGGCATTTATGGCCAATGCTCAGGAAAACCTCTGGGAGTTCGGTGCAGATGCCGGCGAGTATCTGGGCAACGGCGTCAGCTACAGCGGGGCTTCCGTTCCCAAGATCCCTCAGAACAAAAAGACCCTCAAGAGTCTGGAGAGGACGGCCAAGAACCAGACCTGGCATTTCGGCAAGGACGCCAGCGAGTATCTGGGCAACGGCATGACCCATTCACGAAGCGAGGTGGTAGAGGATCCCAAGGCAAGACCTATCTACGACGAGGCCTCCGGCAAGTCTTCCGTGGGTAAGACGGCTTACGAGTTGTACTCAGAAAAGGCCAAAAAGAACACATGGCACTTCGGTGTTACAGCCGATGATTATCTGGGTAATAAAAAGCTGCATGCCAACAAGATTGAAACAACAGGTACCAAGCCTGCCACAACGGATGAGCGTGAATACTACACCAAGAAGGCTGAGGAGAAAACCTGGCATTTTGATAAGGATGGCAAGAAGTATACAGGTAACGGCAAGACCAGAGCAGCTCATAACCAGAATGAGATGTCTCAGTCAGATATCGAGAAGAATATTAAGACCTGGCCTGCCGCATCCTACGCAATGAAGTATCCCTGGATGAGTGAGTCCAAGGAGGATTTCCTTTTATGAGTAGTTAAGATTCTTCGTCGCTGCGCTCCTCAGAATGACATGATGTCATCCTGAGCGTGGTGAAGCTTCTGTCATAGCCAGAAGCCTGAAGAAGTCATCGGAGATGACTTCAACCAAGCGAAGGATCTTTATATAAATGATATGTTAAAGATAAAAGCACCGATAAAAACCACATTAAACCCTGATCTGTGTGAGTCAAACGAGTCTTTTGCCAGACGCATCATCGCCAACTACGACCAGATCAACGAGTTTATCACACGAGAGGATCTTTTCCATGTGGTGACCCAGCCCCCGGAGATATTTATGATGGGGGATGGGGCTTCCTCATTTTTATCGGAGACTGAGATACACAATACACAGCTTAAAAAGGTGGAGATAATCAACAACCTGATGAACAGGATATTAGTCTCCGCCGACGGGAACCTTACATATCAGGACGAGGTATATATCACCAATGTCCTTCACAAGCTGGGCATCCGGGATGAGCGTACCTTCATGAAAAAGGTGTACGAGCTCACCGAGGAGACCAGGGAGAATAGCCGGCTCATAGAGACCTACTGGCAGAACCGTCAGGAGCTCTCCCAGATGATATCCTACTACAGGATGCAGAAAAACGAGGGGGACGTGACCCAGGTCACCAGGGAGCCCGATGAGATACTCCATCTCCACGAGGATGTTTTTAAGAGATGGATGACCGCGGCGGTATATCGGATGCAGAACAACTTCCGCACCACCACCGACAGCAGCACCTTTATAAATAACGAGTCCTACCGTATGACGGAGGAGCAGAGGCTGTCACAGCAGATCCTCCTTCAGAGACTCAGGGAGTCCGTAAGAGGTGAGTCCCTACCCCTGGTATACAGGCATGATAACTACTATGAGCAGCCGGGAGAGGACGAGAGATCAGCATCCACTGAGGCGGTGGCAGAGCAGATAGCCTCCGCAGTGCTTTTATCACTGGTGGACAATCTCTACGAGAATATCTCCAGCCGTACAGAGACGGTACAGGACAGGTTTTATCGTACTGAGAACGCGTACTATGGTGCGGCGGATCACGTGTTTGAGAGGATGGAGGGCAATACAGCCTACATCATCTCCGAGCACAGAGCGGGAGACATGATCAGTCAGTTGACGGAGAACATCCGCAGCGAGTATTCCGCAGTAAATGATATCCTGCAGCACTATTACAGCGGTGGGGATGAGATCACACAGAATATGTTTGAGGCTGACATCAGCGAGGCAGCCGAGATGATCCTTCCCGGGGTGGCAGAGGCGTCCCCCGAGACTGGCAGTACCGAGATACACGTGGATCAGCGCAACTCCCTGGAGCAGCAGCTTTTCCAGATGAACATTAAAAACGAACAGCGTCGTCATGAATATATGGCTAACCTGGAGAGGCTTGCCAGACAGCAGAGCGCATCTGTAGGAGGACCTCTTGATGATGAAGGACGACGAAGGGAATCTCAGTTTGCATTAGAGCATCCTGAGGAGTTCAGGCGTCAGGCCATGGAGAGGGTTGAGCGTGAGACGGACTTTTCCGATGAGGCCGCACAGGAGTTTATCGATTCTCTCCCGGTCCACAGCAGGGAAGTCTTAAAGGTTATCGATAAGTATATCGAGAACCCCCAGATGTTTTTCGGTACCAGGACCGTCTCACAGAATGCGGAGACTCTTCTCGTCAGGGAGCAGATTGAGGCCGAGAGGGATGAGGTTATCCGCAGGGAGAGCCAGAGGATTTCCGAGACCATCGAAAGCAGCACCGATACTGAGAGGAATATCACAAATCGGGTGCAGGCAGTTGAACAGACTGTGGGACGTGTGGTTCCCGAGACCATCAGACTGGTCCACAAGGTCAATGATGTCACCGTGGATGAGGAGACCATCGCTTCCCTCAGGCGGGAGATCAGTCAGATCAAAAGCGACACCAGCCGCATAGAGACCAGGGTTGAAAACCACGAGAATGTGGTAGAAAAGCAGGTCAATAACGTTAATACTACGGTTTTAACCGAAGAGAATACCGATAAGATAACCAGGATGATACAGGACAATATCAACAGTCAGATCGGTAATATTACAAGTAAAGTATATTCTCGCTTAGAGCGGCAGCTTATGAGCGAGCGACGTAGAAGAGGTATGTAACAATGGGTGTGGGAGAAAACATTGGCGGTACAGTCGGAATAGCCGCCGCTACAGCCGGATATAAGGGGATGCATCTCCTTTTGCCAAAGGCAAAGCTGTATGTGCCCAAGGCTTCAGACAACGACGCCATGAACGCCATGAATGAAGTTGTGGGTGAGACTGATATGGCAGCACTTGCCGCTCTCAACAAAGCAAAGAAGCAGAATGCTCAGTCCGCAGTTGCAGCTACGGGGTTTACGGCTACCCTAAAGCAGGTGGGTATGTCAATGCCCTTTGCCAGCATGGCAAAGGGGTTTATGGAGGCACAAGCCATCACTGCAGCAATGGCACAGGGTCAGTACAATGTGATGGAGGTGCAGTACAACCCCAGGAGCATAAATATCTCTGCTAATGGCGGTAACATGCTGGTACGTCCGGCAGCGGGTGACAACGGTGCCACTCAGACGCAGATCACATCCAACGTTATGAGGATCAATTTTACCGTCGACCTGGTATTTGAAGCCATCAATGTGGCAGATGCATTCCATCTGGAGGGGCTTTCCATGAATGCGGAGGAGCTGGCAAGGACAGCAGCATCCACCGTATATAATACCTTTGGAGATGGATATTCTGTACAGAATCAGTGTGACGGACTTTTGGCTCTTCTTAATTTTAAAAGATTAAAACAGGTGGTTTTTGTCTGGTCTAACATGTTTTTCCACGGTGAGCTTACCAACGTAGACGTGAGCTACGAGATGTTCAACAAGTTAGGTCACCCAATACTTGCCAAGGTCAGGCTGGTCATCCAGCAGATCGACTCCACTAAGAGTGTTAAATATGTTTCTGACGATGGACAGTGGGAGACTGCATTTGATATTGCTTTTGAGGGCTCTTCCACCAAGTTTGGTAAATTCGGTAGTTAACGGAGATCACATATGGCAGATTTAGCAGGACTTACAAATGCCTTTTCGACCATAACAGGCAGTACGGCGAAGGCCAGTATTCTGATAGCGGATATGAGAGAGGATGCGGAAAAGATCCCCATTCCCAAAAAACCGGTTGAAGCAGGTTCTGGTGCACCGGGTAATATTCCCGGAGGATCGGGACTGAAAAGCCTTGCAAAAAAGGCCGGTACCGCAATCAAGGAGACCGCAGGAGCTGTTGTGAACCAGGTAGAAAAGAATATGGGAATGGATGCCGCCAGCCTTTTGGGTGTGGGAGATTATGCGGAGTTTAACAAGGCATTTACCGTACAGTTCAATCCGGCTTCCCTCCACATCAGCGGTGTGTCCGGTGGTTCCTATGATACCATCAGTTTCAATGAGATCGGATCAGCTGCAAGGGCTACTGCTCTTGACACCAACTATTCACTTTCAGTGAAGCTGGTATTTGACCAGCTGGAACTGCAAAATGCATTTCCTCTGGATTATCTGGACTTTTCCCTTACCACTGCTGCCAAGACTGCCATGAAGGCTGTTACGGTAGCTAAAAACGGACTGTCCATATCTGTCCAGGCAGCCACTGAGGGTCTTATAGCTGCTCTTCAAAATCCTCTTACCAGGCTTGTATGCTTTGTATGGGGACCCATGAGCTATAAGGGAGTTATAAAAAGCGTTAATGCCCAGTACAAGATGTTTGATCTCATGGGCAGACCCATCCGTTCAGAGGTGGCCCTGACACTTTACCTGGCAGACAAGGATATCGTGCAGGAGGGTGGCACATCCAATCTGGGTATGTGGAAGAAGGCTTATGCCAAAGCCTTTGATGATGCTGCCGCTTCCGGCGCCAGCGCCATTAAGACAGCTGAGAAGATCACAAAAGCCGTTCTTGGAGATTAGTATTTATGTTAGAAGAATTTTCATATTCCACTTTGGAAAGTGATTACAATCAATTTCGGGATCCCATTGTGCAGATATTTGTAAATGGGATAGACATGCGTGAAAACAAGGGTGGTGTATCCATTTCTGATGTTTTGGTGGAGTTGACCTGCGGCTTTGAAGCCGGACAGGCATCCTATTCACTCTATGACTGCTACAACTATTCTACCACCAAATTTGAGTTTAAGAAGATCAGCAATTTTGTTGCCCTGGGTTCCCAGGTCAAGGTGGCTTTGGGTTATGGTAATGTTACCAGAGAGGTTTTCCGCGGCATCATAGTCAGAGTGGAGTTTGTGGTCGAAGATGGTGAAGCGCCCCACGTGAGGGTTTCAGCCATGGATGTCAAGTCCATAATGATGGCAAATCACTACCATAAGAGGCTCACGGCCCAGAATTACAGCGGAGCCATCAAGGAGATCTTCACTCAGGAAGTTTACATGAGTATGAAGGGGCCTACAGGCGTGATCTCGGATCTTTCCATAGGTGATACACCGGATGTATTTGATGTTCCCAATGGTACAGACAGTCCGGATACCATCGAGATGGTAGGAGAAAGTGACTACGAGTTTATTGTAAGGACTGCCAAAAAATATAACTTTGAGTTTTTCTGTGTTGGCGGTTCCGTGTATTTCAGATCAGCCAGGGCTGACACCTCCACACTTATATCCCTTTCCAATTCCACCAAGGTCTTCGGACTCAATGTGGCATATGATGTGACGGGACTGGTGAGTAAGGTTGTGGTCAGGGGATTAGATGCAGGCAAGGCAAAGGTTATCACCGGCCAGTCTACCAACACCAACAAGATATCGGGGAAGCCCATGGCCAGGAGCCTGATCTCCGGATCGGAATATGTATATATCGATCCTACAGTTACGGCGATATCCGAGGCACAGCGCAGGAGCTGGTATCTGTCGGATAACATGGCATACAGGTTTGGTTCCCTGGATATGGAGATCATGGGATTGCCCGAGATCATTCCTGGGAGATTTATCAATATATGTGATTTCGGATCCACGGTATCCAATGAGTTTTATGTGACCACCGTACAGCACAAGATGGCTACCACCGGACGGTATACCACCAGGATTTTAGGCAAGGCGCAGAAGCTGGCCCTTGATCTGCCCGGTTTATAAGATTCTTCGGGCTACGCCCTCAGATGACAGCTTTGTCATCCTGAGGGTCGCGAAGGATCCTTTAGAGGAGATAACATGGCGATTTTAGAGATCTTTAACGAGGTAACGGAGAAAAATATAGTCAAGTCCGAGACCGGAGACCCCAGGATATTCGGTGTCATGGTAGGAGAGGTGACGGATAACTATTCCATGGAGATGCCCGGACGGGTTTGTGTATCCATCCATGTAAGAGATATGGACAGAAACGTCCTCAAGTGGGCCAGAGTGGCTCAGCCCAGTTCAGGAGAGGAATGGGGACATTACTTTTTACCGGAGGTGGGTGATCAGGTGCTGGTGACCTTTGACCAGGGTATCATAGACGAACCCTATATCATAGGCTGTATCCCCAAGGACATGAACAAATTCCTCAGGGATTCCAAGCATCAGAAGAACATTTACAAGGTGATCCAGACCAGACACGGCAGCACTATCAAGTTCACTGACGGACGCAAGATCCCTGTTGAGGGTGAACAGGAGGAGGGAGCCAACGACAAGATTGAGATCTATACTCCCGACAGAGCCCATGAGGTGTCTTTGGATAACGAGAATCATAAGATCACCATCAAGGATAAGGATGGTAATGCATCCATTGAGATGAGCACCTTAAACGGCAATATTGATATCAACGCCATGAGCAAGATCACCATTACGGTGGGAGAGAATATCTCCATTGCTTTAAATGGTACCACCGGCAAGATCTCTGTTTCAGCCAACGATATAGCCATGGAGTCCGTGGGTAGGGCACTTTTAAAGGGCGGCGGCAAGGCGGAGCTTACCGGAGCTACCGTAAACATAGATTCACAGGGACTATTAAAGCTGAATGCAGAAGGACTTACAACCATTTCCGGCACACCAATAAAACTCGGATAAAAAGATTCTTCGGGCAATTCTTGCCCTCAGAATGACAAAAGGGATCTTCACTGTTATCCTGAGGGTCGCGAAGGATCTTAATTAGGAGAAAAAGTATGGCAGATAAGGATTTTTTAGGAGTAGGGATGAAGTTCCCACCTCAGATCAATAAGGCGACAGGCAGGTTTATGACGGTCAGCGCCGAGGAGAGCGTCAGGCAGTCTCTGTATCTGATACTGATGACACATCTTTCGGAGAGACCCATGAGACCTGATTTCGGCTCTGAGCTTATGAGCTACACCTTCATGGATGTGAACGCCGGATCCATAGGCTGGATCACCAGGACCATCCGTGAGCAGATAGCCTTACAGGAGCCCAGGGTTTCCGACGTTGATATCAACACTGATGTTACCTCAGGTTCGGGCATGGTGCTTTTTGATATCAGATACAGGATCACTGACACCAATACATTGGACAATCTGGTATTCCCGTTCTATTTGAACGCACAGACCGAGGAAGAGGCAGAGGAAGAAAAGGAGTCTATAGCTTATGAACCGCAAATTGTGGAAGAAGTTGAATATTGATACACGGACTGCGGCTGACATAGAGGAGCGGAT
>JAILEN010000121.1 GCA_024687655.1 Lachnospiraceae bacterium
TCTTGGTGACAAAAAAGCTGTGGGAAAGTATGGTTTCCGGCGGATAGTCATACTTCTGGTGATACAGGCCGTCTACGCTTCGAAAGTCCGGGATGCCGCTCTCCGTAGAGACCCCGGCGCCGCCGAAGAATACTATGCGATTGGCCTTATCCACCATTTCCTGCAGCTTTTCGATCTTTTCTCTTGTACCCTCTAACATTTCATTCCCCCCTTTACAATAACATCTGGTAAATATCCCGCTTCGAAACGCCGCGGTCCTTTGCCACGGCCTTCATGGCCTCCTTTTTATCCATGCCCTGCTTCAGGTAGATGTCCATATGATCCTCAATGGACATCTCCTCCCAGCCGGCACGGGTCTCGGCCTCCAGCTCCTCAATGCTACGTCCTTCGATGACCAGCACATACTCACCTCTGGGATCGTTGTCGCCATAGTGTGTGATGGCCTGAGACAGCGTCATCAAAAGGTGCTCCTCGTGGACCTTGGTCAGCTCCCTGGCCAGGGATATCCTGCGATCTCCCAGAGCCTCATATAATTCATCCAGGGTATCGCGGAGATGATGAGGAGCTTCATATATGGTGATGGTCCGGGTCTCCTTTTTAAGCTCCTCCAGGATCCGGCGGCGCTTTTTCTTATCCTTGGGCAAAAAGGCCTCAAAGGCAAAACGCCTGCAGGACAGTCCGGAGCTGGTCACCGCCGCAATGGCTGCCGCAGCCCCTGGTACGGGTACCACCGGAACCCCGGCCTCTATGCACCGGGCACACAGCTCCTCCCCGGGATCGGATATCCCCGGAGTACCTGCATCGGTGATGACTGCGATGTTCTGTCCCGAAATCAGTTTATCCAGAAGCTCCTCGGCCTTATCTATTTTATTGAATTCATGGTAGCTGGTGGTAGGCGTGTGGATATCAAAATGGGATAAAAGGGGCCTGGATGTGCGCGTGTCCTCGCAGGCGATAAGATCAGCCTCCCTTAGTACCCGCACGGCCCGATATGTCATATCCTCCAGATTGCCTATGGGCGTTGCTACCAGATACAGTGTACCGCTCATTATTTGTTGTTCAGCTCCATTATGGTCCTCATTATCTCAATATCATTTTCATTGAGTCTGATATTGGATACGTATTCCCTGCCGTCAGGATCCGTCACCTTGATCTCGAAAACCGATCCCGGCACCATGGCATGCTCTCCCACGGTCATAAAAAAGGGTACCACCTTGGGGTGGTCCGAGTTAAACTGCATAAATTTCTCTTTTATACTGAGTAAGTCCATTGGATTGATCATATCATACCTCTCTCTTCCTATGATTATACAGAAAAACTTCTTTTGCCGCCACATAAAAAACACATTGTAAAAGAATGGAAGCTTTTAAGGGAATAATTAGGTTGATAAAAAAAGGGTTATGTCTTATAATAAACGCCGTTAATACTATAAAAAGGAGATTGTTACGATGAAGATTTATGATGAATTGGTAGCGCGTGGGCTCATTGCCCAGGTTACGGATGAGGACAAGATCATCCCCCTTATCAACAACGGAGACGCTACTTTCTATATCGGGTTCGATCCCACGGCAGATTCCCTTCACGTGGGCCATTTCATGGCTCTTTGCCTGATGAAGAGACTTCAGATGGCCGGCAACAAGCCCATCGCACTTTTGGGTGGCGGTACCGGCATGATCGGCGATCCCTCCGGCCGCAGCGATCTGAGAAAGATGCTTACCGTGGAGGATATCAATCACAACATAGAGTGCTTCAAAAAGCAGATGAGCCGTTTCATCGAGTTCGGTGAGGGCAAGGCCCGTATGGTAAATAATGCAGACTGGCTTTTGGATCTCAATTACGTTGAGGTTTTACGTGATGTGGGAGTTCATTTTTCCGTCAACCGCATGCTGACGGCAGAGTGCTACAAGCAGCGTATGGAAAAGGGCCTCACATTCCTGGAGTTTAACTACATGATCATGCAGGCATACGATTTCTATCGCCTGTACCAGGATTACGGCTGCAACATGGAGTTCGGCGGCGATGACCAGTGGTCCAACATGCTGGCAGGCACGGAGCTGATCCGCAGAAAGCTGGGAGAGGATGCATATGCCATGACCATCACTCTGCTTTTAAATTCCGAGGGCAAAAAGATGGGCAAGACCCAGTCCGGCGCAGTCTGGCTGGATCCCGACAAGACCACACCCTACGATTTCTACCAGTACTGGAGAAACGTGGCGGATGCGGACGTATTAAAGTGCATCAGGATGCTTACCTTCCTGCCTCTGGAGCAGATCGATGAGATGGATGGCTGGGAGGGTGCCAGGCTTAATGAGGCCAAGCAGATCCTGGCTTATGAGCTCACATCCCTTGTACACGGCGAGGACGAGGCCAAAAAGGCTGAGTCTGCGGCCAAGTCACTTTTCGCAGGGGGCGGTTCCGCGGAGAACATGCCTGAGGCAGAGATCACCGAGGATGCTTTCACTGACGGCAGCATAGGCATACTCACACTTTTGGTGGAGGCCGGACTTACCAAGTCCAAGAACGAGGCCCGTCAGGCAGTGGACCAGGGCGGAGTTCTGGTAAATAACGAAAAGGTCTCCGATGTAAAGGCTACCTTTGACAAGGCAGCATTTGACGAGGAGTTCATCCTGAAAAAGGGCAAGAAGAAGTTCTGCCGAGTAGTATTAAAGTAAAATGCGGGGCAGCAAAGCGCTGCCCCTTTTGACTATTCTAAAGTGGAGGAAGACATGGTAAAGACGATCATATTTCTGCTCATAGGTTTTGTGCTTTTGATTAAGGGAGCGGACTTTTTTGTGGATGGCGCATCCGCGGTGGCGCAAAAGCTCAAGGTGCCCAGCCTCATAATAGGCCTGACCATAGTGGCCATGGGCACATCATTGCCGGAGCTGGCGGTGTCGGTCACAGCATCCATCAGCGGCAACAACGCCCTGTCAGTCAGTAACGTGGTGGGTTCCAACCTTTTTAACCTCATGGTGGTGCTGGGGCTGTCTGCAGTGCTCACCCCCATAGCGGTTTCAGATGATACACTTAAAAAGGATTATCCCTTCTCGGTGGCCTGTGCCATTGGCCTGCTTGTTATGGGAGCCATAGGTATGGAGCTGGGTCACGTGGACGGCATCATCCTTCTGGTAGTCTTTGTGGGCTTTATCATCTTCCAGGTGAGGGCAGGACTGAAGCATCGCAGGGAGGTACTTGCGGCCGGTGAGACGGAGGAGGACGAGGAGATAAAGGATATACCTGCGCTCCTGGCAGTGGTTTACATCGTAGGGGGCGCAGTTGCCATCAAGTTCGGCGGAGACTTTGTAGTCAATTCCGCAGTGGACATCGCAACGGCCTTTGGCCTGTCCCAGACACTTATCGGACTTACCATTGTTGCTCTGGGCACTTCCCTTCCGGAGCTGGTTACATCGGTTGTCGCAGCAAAAAAGGGGGAGCTGGACATGGCCGTCGGCAATGTTGTAGGCTCCAATATATTTAACATACTCATGATCCTGGGTGTGGCATCAGCCATATCTCCCATCACCTTCCTTATGGAAAATGTGATAGACATAGCCATTTTGCTGGTATTTTCACTTATCACCTATCTCTTTTGCCGTACCAGCAAGCTTTTGGGAAAAAAGGAAGGCGCAGGCATGCTGGTGCTCTATGCCGCATACATGGTTTATATCTGCCTGAGGTGATTTAATGCAGCTTTGGGAATTATTCTTACTGGGTGTGGGCCTGGCCATGGATGCCTTTGCGGTATCCATATGCAAGGGTCTGGCCATGAGAAAGGTAAACAGGTTACATTGCTTTTGGATAGCCCTGTTTTTCGGAGGTTTCCAGGCGCTGATGCCGGTGTTGGGATATCTTTTGGGGACCACCTTTGCGGAAAAGCTGGCGGCGGTGGACCATTGGATCGCATTTATACTCCTTGCCTATATCGGTGGCAAGATGATCGCCGACGGTATCAAGGAATATAAGGAGAAAACAGAGGTGGATCAGATGGATCCGCCCCTGGATTTCAAGGAACTTTTAATACTGGCAATAGCCACCAGCATAGATGCCCTGGCTGTGGGAGTTACCTTTTCCTTTTTGGAGGTGTCCATCATTCTGGCAGCCACCATTATCGGTGTGGTGACCTTTTTGATATCAGCAGGGGGCGTATATGTGGGCAATATCTTCGGTGAGCGCTACAAGACCAGCGCTCAGATCGCCGGAGGAGCCATATTGGTGTTTTTGGGGATAAAGATCCTGATAACCCATCTGATGGGATAAAGAATGGGAGATGTTATGGATACGAGAACACGTATTGTTTATCAGTCTGTTTTGGGCGTGGCACTGGGTATGATAATCGGGGTGGGCCTCTGTGCCATTATAGGATATGTACAATACCGCGAGGTCAGTTACTGTGCGCCGGAGTTTGTCGACTATATAGGAGATCCGGCAAAGGCTCTGGTGATAGAAGCGTTGATCTGCGGTATCATGGGAGGTATAGACTGGGGGAGCGCCACTGTGTATTATCTTGAGTCGTGGAGCGTTCTGCGGGCTACCATCACCCATTTTATCGTAGTTATGGTGGTGTATTATCCCATAGCATTTTATCTCAGATGGTTGTCTCCCTCGGAAATGACCGACAATATGACGGTGTTTGCATGCATGTGCGTGGCGTACGTCATGATATGGCTGTCCAATTATCTGAGTTCCAGAGCCAGGGTAAGGGAGATCAACAGGGATCTGGAGGAAATAAAAAATACGCATCCCTTTTAATCGGAATGCGCCATCTTTTTTAATGTATCTTTGATGGTTCTGACACAGCTCCTGGAGGCCCAGGACTTTATGCCGTTGTCAAATTCTACGCCTATGGTTCCTGCGACGCTGACATCGAAGCATTTTATCTTGTACAGGTTGACGATCTCTGACTGGGATATGCGGATGAATCTCTCGGGATTCAGATCCTCCTCCAAACTGGTCAGGGACTTTTTTGTGCCGTAGGTTCCCTCGTCGGTCTGAATCACAACCCTGCGTCCCTCAACATGTGCCCTGAGGATATCACGCTGGGAAATGAGCATCAGCGTATCGTCGTCATAGCCTACTATTTGTGGAAAATCGTTATCGGATGCGTTCTCGATAGCGTATATGATGTTTTCTACCTGCTTTGTCTTAGCGTAGGTCTCTATCGTGACCTTGGGATCAATATAGTTCTCGTCGAGGACAACATCTATGTCGACCATATTTTTCATGGGTTCACCATCCTTATTTCTTCCAAATGATTACTTTATCATAACACAATAGGGTGTTCCACCTAAATGTTTATTCGGTCGTTTTTCGTGTTTATTCGGTAATTTTTCGAATAATTATTAAAAATGGTAAACTTTTTGATTTTTCTCTTGAAAATCCCTAAAAACCGTGGTAGAATAGCAACTCGTGGTATATAAATATATCCTTGCTTCCTGTGAGTTTCGAAGCGGTCATATCACCGCAGATCAAGGCAGGAGGCCAATAGACCAAAAGGAGGTAGAGAAATGAACAAGTATGAATTAGCACTCATCGTGAATGCTAAGATCGAAGACGATGCTCGTGCCGCTGTTGTCGAAAAGGCAAAGGGGTACATCACCCGTTTCGGTGGCACCGTATCTGAGGTCGAGGAGTGGGGCAAGCAGAAACTTGCTTACGAGATCCAGAAGATGGACGAGGGCTTTTATTACTTCATTCAGTTTGAAGCAGAGTCCACTGCTCCCGCTGAGATCGAGAGTCATGTCCGTATCATGGACAATGTCCTTCGATTCCTGGTTGTTCGTAAAGATGAGGACTAATAGCCTTATAAGAACAGGAGACGGACAATTATGAATAAAGTAATATTTATGGGTAGACTTACCCGTGATCCCGAAGTACGTTATGGCGGAGCTAATAACACGGCAATTGCGAGATTTTCGATCGCTGTAGATCGCAGATTTAAGCGTGATGGTGATCCGGACGCGGATTTCTTCAACTGCACAGCCTTTGGTAAGCAGGGAGAATTCGTTGAGAAGTATCTCAAGAAGGGTACTAAGATCCTTATGGAAGGTGAAGTCAGAAATGACAACTACACCGATAAGGATGGCAAAAAGGTATATGGTTTCAGCTTTGTAGCAAATTCTATCGAGTTTGCAGAGAGCAAGAAAGCTGCCGAGGCCAATGGTGGATATGTACCTTCAGGCAATTCACAGCCGCTTCCTTCAAATGATGCAGGTGATGATTTCATCAATATTCCTGACATCCCGGGAGACGACAAGGTTCCGTTTTAACAGGGTTTAGACTCAGTTTCGTTTTTGATTTTAGGAGGAATGAAAAATGGCTTTTAATAAATCGTCAGACGGTCAGCGTAGAAGACCGGTTCGCAGAAGAAAAAAAGTTTGTGTATTCTGTGGTAAAGAGAGTGAGATCAGCTACAAGGACAAGGCTAAGCTTTCCAAGTACATCTCAGAGAGAGGTAAGATCCTTCCTCGTCGTATCACAGGTAACTGCGCAAAGCACCAGAGAGCTCTTAGAGTAGCAATCAAGCGTGCTCGTCATCTGGCTATCATGCCTTACGTGATC
>JAILEN010000128.1 GCA_024687655.1 Lachnospiraceae bacterium
TTTTCTTCTGCCATGATGTCTATCCTTTCACTATCTGTTCAAGTTTTTTCTTAATGGACGTCAGGTTGTCCATGACATTTTTATAATCCATTCGCTTGGGTCCGATGATACCCACCGTACCCTTGATGCCGTCACCCAGCTCGTAGGTGGCGGTAACCACGGAGCAGTCCTTCATGGAACCTATGGGCGATTCATCACCTATGTACACCTGGATGCCCGTCCCGGGCTCTCCCTCGCCGGTGCTTTCTATGTCAGCGATAAGATCCTTGAGCTCCTCCTTCTCCTCAAAGGCTTCGATAAAGTCCTTGGCCCTCTGGCTGTCAGCAAGCTCCGGATACTTGAAGATGTTCGTGGCGCCTGAGGTGTAGATCTCAAGGCCCTCCTCATCCTCGATGGTATCGGCAACCGTCTTTAGAACCTGCTCAATGATATCCTCAAACTCTCCTGCCTGTGACTTCATCTGGGCGATGAGTGCCAGATTGATGTCCCCAATGGTAAGACCATTTAGACTGGAGTTAAGAAGCATATTAAGCTTCAGGGTCTCCTCTGCGGTAAGGGGGCTGTCCAGCTCGATGAGCTTATTCTTTACGATATTGCCGCTCATCATCACCACCGATAAAAGCTGGTGCTCATTTACCGGTGAAAGCTGTACGAACTTTACCTTGGTGCCGGATATGGCGGGAGCCGATATCATGGTGGCGTACTGGGTGTTGTTGGCTAAAACCTTTACCACCTGCTTTAATACCTGCTCCATCCTCTCGGTACGTTCAAACATCACGTCCTTGATCTCGGTGATCTCACGGTCCTTTTGAGCGATGAGGCCGTCCACATAAAAGCGGTAGCCCTTGTCGCTGGGGATACGTCCTGCCGAGGCATGGGGCTGGATGATAAAGCCCATCTCCTCTAAATCCGCCATCTCGTTTCTGATAGTGGCGGGAGAGAAATTCAGGTCGGGATACTTGGAAATGGTACGTGATCCCACCGGCTCGCCGGTCTCCAAATAATTTTGGATGATGATATTTAATATCTGTTTTTTTCTCTCTGTAAGCTCCTCCATGGAACCTCCCTTATGTTCTGTTAGCACTCGAATAGTTGGAGTGCTAATATCCTTTTACATAATCTACTACCTTTTATCTGAAATGTCAAGCAGAATATAGAAATAACATTATTTTTTTGCTATAATCCATCTTGTTATGGAGCTTTATATTCACATACCCTTCTGTGTAAAAAAATGTGAATACTGCGATTTTGTATCGGGAGCATACGACGAAAAGGTGCGGCGGGACTACAGCGACGCCCTCATCCGCGAGATCGGGATGTATGCCCCCGCTTTTTCTGATGCATCATTTTCTACCATATATATAGGCGGCGGGACTCCCAGCTGGCTGGAGGCGGACTGCATGGATGCCATCCTTGACGCCCTTCAAAAGCACTTCAATATCGAAGCCGAGGCGGAGTTTACCATGGAATGTAACCCCGGTACCGTAAGTGCCGACTTTTTACATATGATAAAAAGCCACGGGGTGTGCCGGCTGTCCATAGGGCTTCAGAGCACCGACGACGCGGAGCTTAAGCGCCTGGGACGCATCCATGATTTCAACAGGTTTTTGCACACCTATGAGCTGGCCAGGAACGCAGGCTTTTACGATATCAATGTTGACATCATGACCGGGATCCCGGGGCAGAACAAGAGGACCCTGACCCGCACCCTGTCGGATGTTATCAGGCTCAAGCCGGAGCATATCTCCTGCTATTCTCTCATTATCGAAGAGGGGACACCCTTTTATGAAAAATACGCCGAGGATCTGGAGCGGCAGAGGCGCGGTGAGATAACCCAATACCTGCCCACGGATGACGAGGAATTTGAGCTCTATGCCCTGGCCCGCCAGCTGCTTTTTGAGGCCAGATACGAGCAATACGAGATATCCAATTTTGCCCGAGAGGGCTATGAGTGCATACACAACATCGGCTACTGGAGGCGGGTGCCCTACCTGGGGCTGGGACTTTCCGCGGCTTCATTCTACGGAGAACACCGCTACACCAACACCACCGATATTTATGAGTATATGGATATGGTAAATTCGGGTGAAAAGCCATTAGCATCAGATGTTGCCATTTCACGGCAGGATGCCATGGCGGAATTTATGTATCTGGGGCTTAGGATGACGGAAGGCATATCCCGGGCTGATTTTGCAGCTGCTTTTGATATGGACATCGAGGTCAGGTACGGGAACATCATCCGGGACCTTGTATCACGGGGCATGCTCACATCAGCCGGAGGGCGCATCGCACTCACTCCCACCGGCCGCGACATTTCAAATCAGCTCCTGTGCGAATTCCTGTAATTTTTTCTCCCTCCTTCTGCACCCGATTTCAAACCAACAGGGTATTACTTACAGAAAGGAGGAAATAACCATGATCAGCTTATACGATCAGATATTCTACACAGTACTGGGCATCGATCCCGCGACAGTGGATCCTTCAGCTACAGAAGCGGTTAACTCCTTTTGCATAAGCTTCGGAAAAGCAATGCTGGATCTGGCAAGCATGCTCGGAAACGAGATCTACCAGCTTATCCTCCAGATCATCTCAAACATCTAACCCCTGTATTCTAAAGCCAGCATGGTCAGATCATCAAACTGCTCTGCATTGCCCACAAATTCTCCTACGGAAGTCCAGATGCCCTCAAGTAACTTAGCACATGAAGCATCTTTATTTTTGTTTAATTCTTCCACGGTCCTGTCGGTGCCGAACATCTCACCATCACCG
>JAILEN010000165.1 GCA_024687655.1 Lachnospiraceae bacterium
CATGCTCACGAGAAATCGGAAAGATAGTTAATATGGCAGGATCAACATTTGGAAAGAATTTCAAAGTCACCACCTGGGGTGAGTCCCATGGTGTATCCCTGGGCTGTGTCATAGACGGATGCCCGGCAGGACTGGAGCTTGGTCCGGAGGACCTGGCTCCCTATATGGCCCGTCGCAGACCTGGGCAGGGAGGCTTTACCACCGCCCGCTCTGAAGCCGACGAGGCAAGGATCATGTCCGGGGTTTACGAGGGAATCACCACCGGTACTCCCATTGCCATAATGATAGATAATTCCGATCAGCATTCCAAAGATTATGATGCCTTAAAGGACGTCTATCGTCCCGGTCATGCGGATTTTGGTTTTGATGCAAAATACGGTTTTCGTGATCATCGTGGAGGCGGCAGGTCATCGGGCCGGGAGACGGCAGCCAGGGTGGCAGCCGGTGCGGTGGCAGCCAAGGTTTTAGGCAGACTGGGCATCACAGTTTCTGCACGGGCGGTTTCCACGGGAGACGCGGCAGCAGCCGCTGCAGAGGGTGATTCCGTAGGTGGCATTATAGAGTGTGTGGCAAAGGGCGTTCCTGCAGGTTTGGGAGAACCGGTATTTGACAAGCTGGATGCCGCTCTGGCTGCGGCAGTCATGTCCATAGGTGCCGTAAAGGGCGTGGAGATAGGCGATGGTTTCGCGGCAGCAGATGCCCGGGGCTCTGAGAATAACGATGAGTTTGAGATGGCAGATGGCGCGCCTTCCAAGCGCACCAACCATTCCGGAGGTATCCTGGGAGGCATTTCCGACGGCAGCGATATCATCCTCCGATGCGCCGTAAAGCCCACCCCCTCCATTTCAAAGGAGCAGCACACCATAACCCGTGACGGCGAGGATACCACCATACAGATCGCCGGACGCCACGATACCATCATCGTTCCCAGGGCGGTAGTGGTGGTTGAATGCATGGTGGCCATCACCCTTTTGGATGCTCTCATGGAGAATATGCACGCCAAAATGAGCAGTCTGGAGAGCTTCTATCTGTCATCCTGAGCGTGATGAAGCTTCTGGCTCTGGCAGAAGCTTGAAGAAGTCATCGGAGATGACTTCAACCATGCGAAGGATCTTCTACAAGATATAGTGGTATTTTATATATTTTTACCAAAAATAAAACTAAATAAAGTAAAAATCACCTCCGATACAGTATAAAAGCCGCGTATTCACGCGGTTTTTTGCATTTTACATCCGAACCACTATATATAGTGGTGCCACCTTGACATTCCCACAATCCTTTGATATACTCGATAGCGGTGTGGGCCTCACACCTGATAATGAATCGGACAGGAAGAGTTTTAAGGAGGGAAACGTGATCGAGGTAGTGAAGCGCGACGGACAGGTCGCTGAGTTCCAGATTGGTAAGATTTCAGGAGCCATCGAAAAGGCATTTCTGGCTACAGAGAAAAAGTACAATGCAGACATCTTAAGCCTGCTTGCTCTCAGAGTATCAGCCGATTTCCAGTCAAAGGTTAAGGATGACAAGATATATGTGGAGGACGTTCAGGACTGCGTGGAGCATGTCCTTGAGCAGAGCGGATACACTGATGTAGCCAAGGCATACATCCTGTATCGTAAGCAGCGCGAGAAAATGCGCAACATGAAATCCACCATTTTGGATTACAAGGACGTTGTCAATTCCTATGTTAACGTTGAGGATTGGCGCGTAAAGGAGAACTCCACCGTTACATATTCCGTAGGTGGTCTCATCCTTTCCAACAGCGGAGCCATCACAGCCAACTACTGGCTTTCCGAGATCTACGATCCCGAGATAGGTGATGCTCACCGCAATGCTGACATACATATCCATGATCTGTCCATGCTTACCGGATACTGTGCAGGATGGTCCCTGCGCCAGCTCATCACAGAGGGCCTGGGCGGCATCCCCGGCAAGATCACCTCAGCTCCCGCATCACACCTTTCAGTGCTCTGCAACCAGATGGTAAACTTTTTAGGCATCATGCAGAACGAGTGGGCAGGTGCGCAGGCATTCTCTTCATTTGATACATATCTTGCTCCTTTTGTTAAGGTGGATCACCTTACATATAATGAAGTTAAAAAGAGCATCGAGAGCTTTGTCTACGGTGTAAACACACCTTCCAGATGGGGCAGCCAGGCACCCTTTACCAATATTACTCTGGACTGGACGGTGCCCAATGACCTTGCTGAGCTTCCCGCTATCGTAGGCGGCAAGGAGATGGACTTCAAATACAAGGACTGCAAGGAAGAGATGGACATGGTCAACCGTGCATTCCTGGAGGTAATGATCGAGGGCGATGCCAACGGACGCGGTTTCCAGTATCCCATCCCCACCTATTCCATTACCCGTGACTTTGACTGGTCCGACACCGAGAACAACAGACTTCTCTTCGAGATGACAGCAAAGTACGGCACACCTTATTTCTCAAACTACATCAACTCCGACATGGAGCCCTCCGATGTCCGCAGCATGTGCTGCAGACTCCGCCTGGATCTTCGCGAGCTTCGCAAAAAGTCCGGCGGCTTCTTCGGCAGCGGCGAGAGCACAGGTTCCGTTGGCGTTGTTACCATAAATCTTCCCAGGATCGCATACCTGGCCAAAAACGAGGCTGATTTCTACACTCGTCTCGACCGCATGATGGACATCGCTGCACGTTCCTTAAAGATCAAGAGGAATGTCATCAGCAAGCTTTTGGAGGAGGGACTTTACCCTTACACCAAGCATTACCTCGGCACTTTCAACAACCACTTCTCCACCATCGGACTCGTGGGTATGAACGAGGTAGGTCTCAATGCAAAATGGCTGGGCATGGATCTCACACATAAAGAGACCCAGGAATTTGCCAAGGATGTGCTTAACCATATGAGAGAGCGTCTCTCTGACTATCAGGAGCAGTATGGCGATCTCTACAATCTGGAGGCTACCCCTGCAGAGTCCACATCCTACAGACTGGCCAAGCATGATGTGGCGCATTATCCCGATATCAAGACAGCAGGCAGTGATGGCGATACACCTTACTATACCAATTCATCCCATCTGCCCGTTGACTATACAGCTGATATCTTTGAGGCTCTTGATATCCAGGATGAGCTTCAGACACTTTACACCTCAGGTACCGTCTTCCACGCATTCCTGGGTGAAAAGCTTCCCAGCTGGCAGTCAGCTGCCAAGCTTGTACGCACCATTGCGGAAAACTACAGGCTGCCCTACTACACCATGTCCCCCACTTACTCCGTATGCAAGGAGCATGGCTATCTCACCGGTGAGCAGAAGACCTGCCCCAAGTGCGGCAAGGCTACTGAGACCTACAGCCGTATCACAGGCTACTATCGTCCGGTTCAGAACTGGAACGAGGGCAAGCTGGCAGAGTACAAGAACCGCAAGCTCTATGAGGTAGGTGATCATCAGATAGATGTTAAGCAGGGTCATCCGGTGATGATGAGTGACTCCGAGAGGATCGCCGAGCTTTTGGATCAGATCCAGGATAAAAAGGAAGAGCTCCTTTCATCAGCAGGATATGACCTGCATGAGAAGGCAAATGATGAGATGCATGAGGTAACTTCCGATCTTTCATCAGCGCAGATCACTTTTGATCTGGAGCCTGCAGAGGAGACTGAGTCCGAGGTGGTCCTGCACGAGGGCGAGATGACCCTGGATGACAGCGACCGCACTATCAAGTATCTCTTTACTACCAAGACATGTCCCAACTGCGCCAGAGCGGAGCAGATGCTGGAAAATGAGGAGTATGTCATCATAGATGCAGAGGAGGAGCCGGAGCTGACCCAGAAGTTCGGAGTCATGCAGGCACCCACCCTGGTCATCACTCACGGCGATGAGACGGAAAAATACGTCAACGCCTCCAATATTCAGAAGTACGTGGAAACGTTATAAGCAATCTCCACTATTTATTTACCCAAGGCGGGTCCCAATCGGGGCCCGCTGCTTTTATGTTTCTGCCAGTAAATATGTGATGGGAGGGTGTTATCAATATTTTGGATTGAAAGCATCATTAATATCGAAGGTGGAATTATTGCAGATAAAGGGGTTTTGTGTTATCATTACTACTTAGTTTATTAAGGTAATGCAAAGAAGAGAGGTTCGTTATGGAAAAATTAAAAGTAGGAATCTTAGGCGGAACGGGTATGGTAGGACAGAGGTTCATCTCATTATTGGAGAACCACCCCTGGTTTGAAGTGACTACAATTGCAGCATCTCCCCGAAGCGCAGGCAAGAGCTACGAGGAGTGCGTCAGTGGCAGATGGAAGATGGATACACCCATCCCCCAGGCCGTAAAGAACATAATCGTAAAGAATGTTAACGAGGTAGAGGCAGTGGCCTCGGAGGTTGACTTTGTTTTTTCCGCAGTGGATATGACAAAGGATGAGATCAAAGCTATCGAGGAGCAGTATGCTAAAACAGAGACTCCCGTGGTCTCCAATAACTCCGCTCACCGCTGGACCCCGGATGTACCCATGGTGGTGCCCGAGATCAACCCCGAGCATATGGAGGTCATACAGTATCAGAGAAAGAGGCTGGGTACAAACCGAGGCTTTATCGCAGTCAAGCCCAACTGCTCCATCCAGTCATACT
>JAILEN010000188.1 GCA_024687655.1 Lachnospiraceae bacterium
TGGTGAGTGTGACGGAACGAACCAGGGAGATAGGTACCGGAAAGGCACGGGGGGCCAGAAATTCATCCATCAGGGCCCAGTTGCTGGTGGAGGCGGTCATCATCTGTCTGATCGGTGGTATGATCGGGCTTGTTATGGGAATGCTGCTGGGCAACTTTGCTTCCAATCTTTTGGGATATCCGGCCAGGCCTTCCATCAGCGGTATTTTGATATCCCTGGGATTTTCCATTTCCATAGGGCTGATATTCGGGTACTTCCCTGCGGACAAGGCGGCGAAGATGAATCCCATCGATGCACTGCGGTACGAATAAAAGATCATTCGCTAGGTTGAAGTCATCTCTGATGACTTCTTCAAGCTTCTGCCTCTGGCAGAAGCTTCAACAGGTTGAAGTCATCTCTGATGACTTCTTCAGGCTTCTGCCTCTGGCAGAAGCTTCAACACGCTCAGGATGACAACATGGGAAACCTCCCCTGTCATTCTGAGGGTCGCGAAGAATCTTAAAGGAGGAAACTATATGAGCATTATGATCAAGGGCGGCCGGCTCATTAACCCGGCCACGGACACCGATCAGGTGGTGGACATGATCATAGATGAAGAGACCGGCACCATCTCACAGATCGAGACCTTCATCGAGGCTGAGACAGACCGGGTGATAGACGCCGTGGGCTGCTATCTCTTTCCCGGCTTCATAGACATGCATGTCCATATGAGGGATCCTGGACAGACTGCCAAGGGCGACATCACTACGGAGAGCCGGGCAGCTGCAAGAGGAGGTTTCACCACAGTTTTGGCCATGCCCAATACCAAGCCTCCGGTGGATTCTCCCGAGGGCATCCGGTATGTCCATGACAAGGCAAAAAAAGTGGGGCTGGTAAATGTCCTCCAGGTAGGCGCAGTAACAAAAGGCATGGAGGGCAGGGAGCTTTCCGACATTCCCGGCATGAAGGCCGAGGGGATGGTGGCCATCAGTGAGGATGGCAAGTCCGTTATGGACTCGGGACTCTTATACGATGCCATGAGGATCGCGGAGAAAAATGACATTACTGTACTGTCACATTGTGAGGATGCCACCCTGGTGAGAGGCGGCGTGATGAATGAGGGAAACAAGTCCAGGGCCTTCGGAGTGCCGGGTATCCTTAAGGCAGTTGAAAATAACATCACAGCCAGAGATATTTTCCTGGCTCAGGAGACCGGAGCCAGGCTTCATATCTGCCATGTGTCTGCGGCGGAGTCGGCGGAGATGATCAGGCTGGCACGTGATATGGGAGTACATGTGACGGGAGAGGTTTGTCCCCATCATTTCATCCTGACAGATGAGGATATCCCCTCAGTGAAAAATACGGAATACAAGATGAATCCGCCACTGAGATCCGCTTTTGACCGGGATGCCATGAAGGAGGCTATCAGGGACGGAGTGATCACCGTGATCTCCACGGACCATGCGCCTCATGCACCCGAGGATAAGGCAGGGGACTTTACCACGGCTGCTTTTGGTATAGTGGGGTTGGAGACATCGGCTTCATTGACCCATACGGAGCTAGTGTTGCAGGGTTATCTGGATCCCATGGGTATGGCACGCTGCATGAGCTACAATCCGGCACAGATCCTGGGTCTGGACAGGGGCGATCTGTCAGTGGGCAAGGTGGCGGATATCACCATTTTCAACCCTAACAAGTCCTATACCATAGAGTCAAAAAGCTTTGTGGGGAAAAGTAAGAATATGCCCTATGAGGGCAGGGAGGTTACCGGCCGGGTGGTGACCACCATCATGAGTGGCAAGGTGACGTACGAGCTGAAAGAGAAAAAGCAAGAGAAAAAGGGACTGATAAAGAGAATGTTGAAGAAATAAAGATCCTTCGCTAGGTTGAAGGCATCTTCGATGACTTCTTCAGGCTTCTGTCTCTGACAGAAGCTTCATCATGCCCAGGATGACAATGTGAAGATACAGGATGATGTGTCATTCTGAGGGTCGCGAAGAATCCATGCTCATTGAATTTGAAAAATTCAATGAGATTCACGTAAGGAGAAAAAGATGATAAAAAAACTGATAAACGAGATAAAAAAGAAAAACGCACCCATCGTGGTGGGGCTGGACCCGACCCTGGCAATGCTGCCATCCCATCTTATGCCCAAAGCCGATGTCAGCGGCGAGGATTATTTGGAGGCGGTGGGGGCTGCGATATTTGAATTCAACAAGGCCATTGTGGACGCCACAGCTGACCTGATCCCTGCGGTGAAACCCCAGATCGCCATGTATGAGCAGTTTGGTATCCCGGGGCTTATTGCGTTTAAAAATACAGTAGACTATGCTCACAGCAAGGGCCTCATAGTAATAGGTGATATAAAGCGGGGGGATATCGGATCCACCTCTGCCGCCTACGCCTCAGCTCACCTGGGCGCTGTTGATGCAGGAGGCAGGACAGTGGCACCTTTTGACGAGGACTTTGCCACAGTAAACCCGTACCTGGGAACAGATGGCATAAAGCCTTTTGTGGATGTATGCAAGTCCCATGACAAGGCCATCTTTGTCCTGGTAAAGACCTCCAATCCATCCAGCGGTGAGTTCCAGGATCAGAATCTCGGGTCCACCGGCAAGCCTCTTTATGAGTATGTGGGGGAGATGGTGGAAAAATGGGGTTCCGACACCATGGAGGGTGACTACTCCAATGTAGGTGCCGTAGTGGGCGCCACCTACCCCGAGATGGGCAAGCGGCTTCGTGAACTCATGCCCCACACCTATATCCTGGTGCCTGGTTATGGTGCACAGGGCGGTACCGGCGCTGACTTAAAATACTTCTTTAATAAGGATGGTCTGGGAGCCATAGTCAATTCCTCCCGTGGCATCATCGCAGCATATAAAAATGATAAGTACAAGGACCGCTTTTCAGAGGAGAACTTCGCCGACGCCTCCCGGGCAGCGGTGGAGGATATGCTTTCAGACATCAGGGAGAATATTTGAACTGTAAGTGCAAACTGATATAATAACAAGCAGTTGTGTCACTTGGAGTGCCCCATTGTCACTCTGAGGGTCGCGAAGAGTCTTAGTGTGACCGTTTCCAAATAAGTGGACTTTATTACTTGCCTATTTTCCGCCCTGCCGCGTTGTCTTCTACAATTGAACGTTAGTAGTTCAATTGTCATGAATCGCCGATGCTACGGCATCGACTCAATCAGACGCCTTGCAGGATCGAAAAATATTCTGCGTAAAAAGTCCAGGTATTTGAAAACGGGCACACTTAGGAGAAAGATCAATTGGAATATAAAACAGTAAAGATAATATCACAGGAAAAACTGACAGATGATATCATGAGTCTGTGGATAGAGTGGGACGGCAGAGCCTCTGTGGTGCCGGGACAGTTTATCAACGTATATATAAACGACCCCGCCAGGCTCCTTCCCAGACCCATCAGTATCTGTGATGTCACGGACAGGGGACTTCGCATGGTCTACCGTATCACCGGTGAGGCTACCGGTACCGCAGAGCTTTCCGGATACCAGGCGGGCGAGACCATCCGTATCACCGGTCCGGTGGGCAACGGTTATCCCCTGGATGATATCATGGGTAAAAAAACGGTTTTAATGGGAGGGGGCATCGGCATACCTCCCATGCTGTATCTGACGAAAAAGCTGGTCGGCGGCTGTACTGTGATACTGGGCTATCGTGACAGCAATACATTTTTAATGGAAGAATTTGAAAATGCCGGAGCAAAAGTTTTCGTGGCCACTGATGACGGAAGCGTGGGTACCCATGGCACCGTCATTGATGCACTCAGGGAGTCCGGCATCGAGCCGGAGGTGCTCTGTGCCTGCGGACCCAAGCCCATGCTTGCGGGGATAAAAGCCTATTCTGCGGATCACGGCATCCCGGCCTATATCTCCCTGGAGGAGAGGATGGCCTGCGGAGTGGGGGCTTGTCTGGGATGTGTGACCTCCACCACTCACACCGATCCACACTCCCATGTCAAAAATGCCCGAGTCTGCGTGGACGGACCTGTATTTCTCTCAGACCGGGTGGAGTTATAAACATGTGAGCAGAAAAGATTCTTCGCTGCGCTCAGAATGACAGCACGGGTATATGTCATCCTGAGGAGCAGGGCGACGAAGGATCTTAAGATTCTTCGCTGCGCTCAGAATGACAGGGGAGATGATTGTAACCTTAGGAGTATATTATGGCTGATATGAAAGTCACCATGTGTGGCGTGGAATTTAAAAATCCCATAACGGTGGCTTCCGGCACCTTCGGAAGCGGCATGGAATATGACGAGTTTCTGGATCTGAACAGGCTGGGAGCCGTCACCACCAAGGGCGTGGCAGCAGTACCCTGGGAGGGCAACCCCACACCCCGGGTAGCGGAGACCCCCTCGGGCATGCTCAATGCCATCGGACTCCAGAACCCGGGTATAGATGTGTTTCTGGAGAGGGACATCCCCTTTTTAAAAAAGTATGACACCAGGATCATCGTCAACGTCTGCGGCCACAGTGAAGAGGAATACCTGGCAGTGGTGGACAGACTAAACGACGCTGACATAGATATGATGGAGATCAACATCTCCTGCCCTAACGTAAAGGAGGGGGGCATCGCCTTCGGTACGGATCCGAAGGGAGTGGAGGCTATCACAGGAGCCATCAAGTCCCATGCAAAAAAGCCGGTGATCATGAAGCTGTCCCCCAATGTGACCAGCATCGCGGATATCGCACGGGCAGCAGAGGCCGGAGGGGCGGACGCCCTGTCGCTTATCAATACCATTACAGGTATGAAGATAGATATCCGGCGGCGCACATTTTTGCTGGCCAACCGTACCGGGGGCCTCAGTGGACCTGCCATCCATCCGGTGGCAGTGCGCATGGTGTATGAGGCGGCACAGGCTGTGAGCATCCCCATCATAGGAATGGGCGGCGTGGCGACACATGAGGACGCGGTGGAACTGATGCTGGCCGGGGCTACCATGGTGGCCGTGGGCAGTGCCAATTTCGGGAACCCTCTCGCCACCACCGAGATCATCGAGGGGATGGAGCGGTACGCTGAGGATATGGGAATCAAGCATATTGCTGACATAGTTGGAAGAGTAAAATAGATTCTTCGTCAGGTTGAAGTCATCTCCGATGACTTCTTCAGGCTTCTGTCTCTGACAGAAGCTTCACCAGGTTGAAGTCATCTCCGATGACTTCTTCAGGCTTCTGTCTCTGACAGAAGCTTCACCCTCCTCAGAATGACAGCGGGGGATTAGGCTATGCACAGACCGACAGGGGGGATAAGTCACCCTTGTCATCCTGAGGGTCGCGAAGGATCTTATAAAAGGAGATTAATAACATGGAACAGTACAAAGAAGAATTCATTCATTTTATGATCGACTGTGATGTCCTTCGATTCGGGGACTTCACTACCAAAAGCGGACGCAAGACACCGTTTTTTATCAACACCGGTTTCTACCGTACAGGAGGACAGCTGGAAAAGCTTGGTGAGTTTTACGCCAGGGCCATAGCGGACCGGTTTGGCACGGATTTTACCGTTTTATTCGGTCCGGCCTACAAGGGTATTCCCCTTTCGGTGGCCACCACCATAGCTCTGTCCAAAAACCATGGCGCCGAGATCCGCTACTGCGCAGACAGAAAAGAGATAAAGGATCACGGTGAGGGCGGCGGCCTTTTGGGAGGACCCCTTGGGGATGGTGACCGGGTCATCATCATTGAGGATGTCACCACGGCAGGCACCTCCATCCGTGAGACCTATCCTATTATAAAGTCCTGTGGTGACGTGGAGGTGATAGGGCTCATGGTATCCGTGGACCGCATGGAGCGGGGCACAGGTGAAAAGGCAGCCCTGGATGAGATTGCCGGGACCTTTGGTATGCAGACTGCATCCATAGTCACCATGGCTGAGGTGGTGGAATGCCTGTACAACAAGCCATATAATGGTACCATCTACATAGATGATGAGAAGAAGTCAAGGATAGACGCTTACTATGAGGAGTACGGTGCAAATTGAAACAGTTGAAGTTTTTACTTAAGATAGTTCTGGCAACTGCATATATAGTGGTTTTGTATTATCTGCTGTTTGCGGCGGAGTCCCTGGGAAGGGGAGGAGGTGCGGCTGGCGATATCAACCTCATTCCTTTTCACGAGATAAAACGGTATATCAATCATGTGGATTCACTGGGCCTTTTTGCAGTGGTGGCCAATCTTTTGGGAAATGTGGTGCTTTTCATGCCACTGGGTTATTTTCTCCCTTCATTTTTTGCCAGGGAGAGGCTGCGGCCCCATTTTACCATTCCCATCAGCATGTGCATCAGTATTGCGGTGGAGGTTTCCCAGTTCATGACCGGTACAGGATCCATGGACATTGATGACGTGATACTCAACACCCTGGGGGGTATCATCGGGTATCTGGTGTATGCATTCATGCATCCCGACATCCGCGACGGAGAATATGACGATGAATGATCCCATGTCATTCTGAGGGTCGCGAAGAATCTTTATACGAAAGGATATGAACGTGGCAAGACGACGCAGAAGATCCTATGAAAAAAGAAAGCCTGTTGCGGCTGCAACCATATGGTCATCCCTGGTGGGGCTGGTCTGTTTTTTGGTTGCCCTGATCCTGATGTTCGTGTCGGCGACGGGACTTGATTTTGGAAAGATACCGGGAGCGGCGGGAGTCATGGCCATGCTGCTTTCCATCATCGCATTTTCCGTGGGAGTCCGCACCGCCAGGGAGAGCGACTATGACGCAGTGACCAGGGCCATAGGGGTCATCGCCCCGGGGGTAGCCATGCTGGTACTGTTATTACTATATTTTGCAGGGATATTATTTGGATAAGATCCTTCGCTAAGTTGAAGTCATCTTCGATGACTTCTTCAGGCTTCTGTATTTGACAGAAGCTTCACCAGCTCAGGATGACAGCACGGGTATATGTCATCCTGAGGAGCAGGGCGACGAAGGATCTTAAGATTCTTCGCTGCGCTCAGAATGACAG
>JAILEN010000193.1 GCA_024687655.1 Lachnospiraceae bacterium
GCGGGAAGCCCCCCTCAAGATGAGATATCCCGTCTATATGACATAAGATCCCTGAGAGACGATCAGGTTGATAGGGCAGGGGTGTAAGTGCAGTAATGTATTTAGCTGACTGTCACTAATCGATCGAAGGCTTGATCAATATCGGATATGCTTTCAGTATGAAATTCAAGGTAATCCTCGATAGCTCAATGGTAGAGCATTCGGCTGTTAACCGAAGGGTTGTAGGTTCGAGCCCTACTCGGGGAGTTTTTTCATATATGGCACCGATTGCGAGGCCCCGTGGTCAAGCGGTTAAGACATCGCCCTTTCACGGCGGTAACACGGGTTCGATTCCCGTCGGGGTCATTTTTTTGTATGGACCCTTAGCTCAGTTGGTTAGAGCAACCGGCTCATAACCGGTCGGTCCTGGGTTCGAGTCCCCGAGGGTCCACTTAGCCGCAGTGGCGGAACTGGCAGACGCGCGGGACTTAAAATCCCGTGGTGGCGACATCGTACCGGTTCGATTCCGGTCTGCGGCATATGATTTTTTTTACATTTTGAATAATGCGTGTGCGTAGCTCAGCTGGATAGAGCACTTGGCTACGGACCAAGGTGTCGGGGGTTCGAATCCTCTCGCGCACGCCTAACATCATAAAAGAGATAGTACCAAGGTACTATCTCTTTTATGATATTCGAATGCGGTTCGCATTCGAACGGGTTCGCAAGTGAAAATGCCCAATAAAAAGTTGCAAATCCTATTGAAATTCATTAAAATAATGTTTTAAGGGGACTTATCATTAAACAGCTTATAGGAGGTAGGATCTTGGGATTAGTAAAAACTAATGATAATTGTGTGGGTTGTAATAAGTGCGTGCGTGCTTGTCCCAGTATTGGAGCCAACGTTGCTGTTGAGCTGGAGCGTGGTAATATCATCGATGTAGACCCGGCCAGGTGTATTGCCTGCGGTGCATGTATAGATGCCTGCGAGCATGATGCCAGGGATTTCGTTGATGATGTGGACACCTTCTTCGAGGATCTTCGCAAAGGAGAGAAGATCTCCGTTCTTATTGCGCCTGCTTTTCTGGCCAATTATCCCAATGAGTATGAGAAATATCTCGGCATGCTCAAAAAGCTGGGCGTGAACCGTTTCATCAGTGTATCCTTTGGTGCTGATATCTGTACCTGGGGATATATCAAATATATCACAGAGAGAAATTATTATGGCAGCATATCCCAGCCCTGTCCTGCAGTGGTGGGCTATATCGAGCGTCATCTGCCGGAGCTTTTACCCAAGCTCATGCCGGTACAGTCGCCCATGATGTGTGCAGCCGTTTATGTTAAAAAATATATGAAGCTTCCAGACAAGCTTGCATTCATCAGTCCCTGTATCGCCAAGAAAAACGAGATTGATGATCCAAACAACCATGGTTATGTTTCCTATAACCTTACTTTCAAGAACCTGGTTAAATATCTGAAGGAGCATCCCGTCAGTGGAGCTACTCCTTATAAGGATGAGATAGAGTATGGTCTCGGTTCCATCTATCCCATGCCCGGTGGTCTGAAGGAGAACGTCTACTGGCTTTTGGGTGAGGATGCCATGGTGCGCCAGATGGAGGGCGAGAATCATATGTACGAATACCTTGAGCGCAATAAGGACCGCATCAAGGGCACTAAGAATCCTTATCTTTTCGTGGATGCACTCAACTGCACCAATGGCTGTCTGTACGGTACCGGCGTAGAGGCCAGGGAGACCATGGATGAGAACACATTTATCGCCATCCAAAAGATCAAGGCGGATAGCAAGAACGATTCCAAGAAGTCTGCATGGGGCAGGAAGCTTACTCCCGAAAAGAGGCTGGCTGCTCTCAATAAGCAGTTTGCAAATCTGGACCTTAACGACTTCGTGAGAAAGTATACTGACAGGAGCAAGGACTGCGTGATAAAGCATCCCAGTGCTGCGGAGCTGGAGCAGATCTTTACCAAGATGCGCAAGGATACCGAGGACAAGCGTCACATCGACTGCATGTGCTGCGGATATCGCAGCTGTCACGATATGGCAGTTGCCATCCACAATGGTTTTTCACACAGACACAACTGTGTACATTATATCAAGGACCGCGCTTATGAAGAGAAGGACAAGGCCATAGCCCTTACCGAGGATATCCAGAAGGCACATGATGAGATGAATGAGAAGCAGGCATCTATCGCCGAGGGTATCAAGGAGAACTTCGAGAAACTTTATGAGACCATCGACCAGATCGAGAAGTCAAGTGCGGACAACTCCCGCCAGACCGAGGGCATTTCAGAGTCCATGACAGAGGTGGATGAGTTTGCCACCAACCTTACAGAGGTTTTAAGCACCATCGAGGGCTATCTGGAGAAGCTGGAGGCCAACAACGCAGACGTTATCGCCATTTCCAGCCAGACCAACCTTCTGGCACTCAATGCCAGCATCGAGGCTGCCCGCGCAGGCGAGGCCGGCAAGGGCTTTGCAGTCGTGGCTGACGAGATTAAGAACCTGGCTGAGGATTCCAAGACTACTGCCGATGACAGTAATAAGAATAACAACGATATCAAGGCGACCATCGAAAAGCTTATTGCCGAGTCCGGCAGGCTTTCTGAGATAGTCGAGGCTGTTAATTCACGTGCCCAGAATCTGGTGGCAGCATCAGAGGAGACCACGGTTTCCATCGGAATGATGAGAGACGTTTCTGGTGATGTGGAGAATTCACTTCATCAGGTATTGGAGAATTAGTGTAGACGGTACTGACCATTCAAAGAAGGTATGGGGGGCAGCTTATGGATAGGTACAGGTTTTCTGATGCCGAATTCTCTTTTATGGAGAGTTCGCTGATTCCTTTCGCAATTTATCAGTTCATAGATAAGCGTGTTACGACGCTGGTGTTATCCCAGGGCTTCTGCGACATCTTCGGCTTTGATGACCGTGCAGAGGCCTATGAACTTATGGATAATGACATGTATCGTGATGCCCATCCTGATGATGTGGGACGTATTTCCGATGAGGCTATACGCTTTGCAACGGAAGGCGGCAGGTACGAGGCTATCTATCGAAACAAAAATCCTAAAAAATCTGAATATACAATAGTTCATGCTCAGGGGGAGCATATCACCATGCCTGATGGTACCAGACTGGCCCAGGTATGGTATACCGATGAGGGTACTTATATCGACAATGAGACCTCCCACGAGATGGATCTCAATCTGGCGCTTCGCAATGCCCTTCATGATGAAAGCGTTCTGAAGGCGTCCTATTATGATCATCTTACAGGACTTCCGTCCATGACCAGATTTTTCGAATTGGCCGGGGAAAAAAAAGACGAGATGCTGAAATGGAACAAGCATCCCTGTATGCTCTTTTTGGACCTGAGCGGTATGAAGTATTATAATCGAAAATTCGGCTTTTCTGAGGGCGACAAGCTTTTGCAGGCTTTTGCCAGAGTCATTTCTGATTACTTCGGCAGTGAAAACTGCAGCCGTCTGGGACAGGATCACTTTGCTGTCGTAGCTGACGATGCGGATATAGAAAAAAAGCTTAATGAGCTTTTTGAACATTGCAGGGAGCTTAACGGAGGTGTGACTCTCCCTGTACATGTAGGCATTTTCATGTACAGAATGGAGGAGGTAGGACCCAGCACGGCCTGTGACAGGGCAAAACTGGCCTGCGATGCACTTAAGGGCAGGTATGCTTCCGATTTCAAATATTATGACATGTCCATGATGTATGCCGAGGAGAATCGGCAGTACATTATTTCCAATCTTGACCGTGCTCTGGAGGAGCACTGGATCGAGGTGTATTATCAGCCCATAGTCCGCGCCGTCAATGGCAAGGTTTGTGATGAGGAGGCTCTTTCCAGATGGGTGGATCCGGTAAAGGGTATTATACCTCCCATCGATTTCATCCCCATTTTGGAGGAGGCCCAGCTGGTCAACAAGATCGATCTGTACGTGGTGGATCGCGTCATAGAAAAGATAAGGACTCAAAAGGAGGCCGGACTTCATGTGGTACCCCAGTCCATTAATCTGTCCAGGATAGATTTTGATGCTTGCGATATCGTGGAGGAGATCGCAAAAAAGGTTGACGTATCAGGATTGTCCAGAAGTCTTTTTACCATAGAGATCACCGAGAGTGTCATAGGACAGGACTTCGAGTTCATGAAGGAGCAGGTCATCCGGTTCAAGAGCCTGGGCTTTTCCGTATGGATGGATGATTTCGGAAGCGGCTATTCATCCCTTGATGTTTTGCAGAGTGTGCCCTTCGACCTGATCAAGTTTGACATGCATTTTATGCAGCAGTTCAACGATGGTGATGAGGGCAAGATCATCCTTACCGAGATGATGAAGATGGCTTCATCTCTGGGCATTGATACAGTTTGTGAAGGTGTGGAGACGGAGGACCAGGCCAGATTTTTGCTGGAGATAGGCTGTTCCAAGCTGCAGGGATATTATTTTACCAAGCCTATTCCCTTATCCGCCATTTTGGAACGATATGAAAAGGGCGTCCAGATCGGCTTCGAGGATCCGGAGGAGTCCTGGTACTACGAGACCATAGGCCGGGTGAATCTCCATGACCTGTCTGTGGTGATCCAGAGCAGCGATGATGAGTTCCAGAAGTTTTTCGACAATATCCCCATGGGCATTTTCGAGTTCAGGGAGGGGATGCTTTCCGTTCCTCGTATCAATCGGTCTTTCAAGGAATATCTGAAGCGTTATTACGACTATGAGCTTACCAACACGGAGATTCCCTACGACAAGGTAGTGACAAGGCATAGTGTGGGAAGGGAGTTTGACAAGGCTGTGAAGCGTACCATGGAGGACGGCAAGGCCAGCTTTGTAAACGACCGGCTGCCTGACGGTTCCATGGCTCACTATTTTGTCCGCAGGATAGCAGAGAATCCCAATAATGGTAAGAGGGCTGTAGCCCTGGCTGTTTTGGCGGTTACCGATGTTAAAAACGGCATAACCTACGAGAATATTGCCAAGGCCCTGGCTGCGGATTACTTCAATATCTTTTATGTTAATCTGGAGACAGAGGACTTTATAGAATATACCTCCGATATTGGGGAGGAGACCGTAACCGTAGAAAGATGGGGAAATAATTTCTTTGAACAGACAAGGCATGATGCTCCTTCGGTTTTATATCATGAGGATGTGGCAGGTTTTGTAGCTGCCTTTACAAAGGAAAATGTACTTAAGGAGATAGAGGAAAACGGTTCCTTTATGGCCAGATACCGGGTTATGAAGGATATTGTTCCCGTTTATGTAAACATGAAGTCCCTCCGCATGGAGGGAGATACAAAGCATATCATCTTCGGCGTGAACCATGTGGATGTTCTCGTGAACAAAAAGGAGATTGAGGACAGGATCAGCCAGACACAGATCATCTACAAGAGGATCATGGCTCTTTTGGGCAACTACATCGCAATATACACTGTGGATGTCAATACGGACAGGTATTTCGAGTACAATGCCACCACTGATTATGAGGAGCTGGGGCTTAAAAAGCACGGGGAGGATTTCTTCGCTTCGGCTGTCAGGGACAGCGAAGATGTCATCGTACCGGGAGATCAGCCGGGCTTTATTTCAGCCTTTACTAAGGAAAAAGTCATAGGCGAGATCGATAAAAAGGGATCCTTTGATATATACTATCATATCATGTTGGAGGAGGCGCCGGTTTCAGTCAGGCTACATGCGGTGCGTGTTGAGGAAAAAGAAGGAGATAAGCTGATAGTAGGCGTAAGTCGTATGGACAGGTAATATAGATAATGGAAGATCGTGCACCTAAAAAATTAAATAAGGGAATATCATTAAAGAAATTCAATATAGGGCTTTTTGTGCTGGCAGTTATCGTGACGGGTGTCATGTTCATTGTGATGAAGCGGACTTCCGACCTGTATGATGAGACCTACGATGTGTCCGAGCAGGTGGTGGCTCTCAGGGAGAGTGCCTACGACATGCAGCTGGCTTCGGATTATCTGACGGAGCAGATCCGTTGCTTTGCGGTGACCGGAGAGACGAAGTATCTGTACAATTACTTCGAGGAGGCCAATGTGACAAAGCGCCGTGAAAAGGCTTTGGATACCATCAAAAAGTACCAGTCGGACACGGTTGCTTTTAACAGTCTTAACGAGGCCATGGTGGGATCATTGGATCTCATGAACATTGAGTATTACGCAGCTCTTTTGACCATAGATGCCTATGGATATGACAGGCAGAGCTTTTCAGACATCCCCGGAAATATCGAGCTGTCAAAGAGGGATCTGGACAGGTCCGTGGAGGAAAAAAAGCATGTTGCGATCAACATGCTTTTTGACAATGCCTACAGGAGTAAAAAGGAATATATCTCCAGCAACATGAAAAAATGTCTCAGGGAGATATCCGATGGCATGGAAAAGGAGCAGTCCGAGCTGGCAGCCGAGTTGAAGGCACAGGTGTCCCTCGAGCATGTTTTAACCGAGCTTTTGCTGGCCATACTTATGGGTATGGTGATAGCCACCACCATTATGGTCATCAATCCTCTCATGAAGTTCGTGGGCCTGATCCGCGAGGAAAAGCCCATTCCCATCAAGGGAGCTTACGAGGTCAGGTTTTTGGCCAAGACCTACAATCTAATTTACTATACCAACGTTGAGAATAAAAAGAGGCTGGAGTATGACGCGTCCCATGACAAGCTGACGGGGCTTTTTAACCGACGGGGATATGACCTGCTTTTGTCCAATGTGGATCTGGAATGTGCGGCTCTTTTGCTGGTGGATCTGGATTATTTCAAGCAGATCAACGATAAAAACGGGCATGATGTGGGTGACCGGGAACTTGTGAGAGTCGCTGAGTCGCTCATCAAGGCCTTCCGAAGCCACGGTTACAGCTGCAGGCTTGGCGGTGATGAATTTGCGGTGATCCTGGTGCATGTGGACGGTAAGACCGAGACCATGGTGGAAAAGAAGATCAGAAAGATCAATGAGAGACTTTCCAAGTCCATGAAGGGAGTCCCCGCAGTTTCGGTCAGTGCCGGACTGGCCTTTTCCCATGAGGGGATGGATACCGAGGAGCTCTTTAAAAATGCGGACAATGCACTGTATGAGGTGAAGGAAAAGGGACGCGGCGATATTTGTGTTCACGAATGATATTTTTATAGATATTATCCAGACAAAATGATATACTCATAAGAGGCGAATGACGTGGCTTGAAAGCACTGTTGTTTCGTACTAATTAGACGGGGGTTTTCCATGGCAAAGAAAGTAAAAGAAAGAAAAGAAAAAGTAAAACAGGAGATCAGGGACAGAAAGGATGCCGGTGTGGCACTTAAGGACAGTATCAAGTTTAAGCTTATACTGGTCATGTCTGCATTAGCTGTCATACCGCTTGTGATAGCGGTGGCTCTAAGTTCATACAGTACTATCCAGGAGGCCAAAGAATCTGCCGCCGAGCTTAATGCCGCTCAGGCAGAGATCATTGAGAGAAATGTCAAGCTGGTTTTGGAGGAGAGCGTTAAGTCCATGCAGACGCTAGCCAGTGCTCCTTCCACAGTTGAGTTTGTCATGAAAAACGGTAATGACCTTACCCTTCAAACACAGGTGAAAAACCAGATCATCAGCCTGGATGAGATGATAGGTGATGGTAATGGAACGGTTATAACGGGACCCGTCGGCATGCAGCTTTTACGTGCCAAGGGTGACTGTGTTGACGTTTCTGAGAGAGAGTATTTTAAGAAGGCTATGGAGGGTTCGATCTACGTTTCCGATATCAACGTCAGTAAGACTACCGGTTCACGTATCGTGACCTTTGCGGTTCCCATTTATAATGCAGCCGGCAACAAGACCATAGGTATCGTGCAGAGAAACTACGATCTGTCCGTATTCCACCAGATGCTGGCCGATGAGATCACGGAAAAAGAGCAGGAGATCGTTATGGTGGACAGGAATGGTGACGTTATCGCCCATTCTTCCCATGAGATCACCGCTGATAATCCTGAGTCTCAAGCGGAGAACCCTTTCTACACCGATTCCCGTGATGACAAGACAGAAGGTTCATATGAGGGCGTGTGGGACGGCAAGACGTGGTTTATCTCCTGGATGAAGGAGTCCAATACGGGATGGGTCATGGCATCATGCCGTGTCAAGGATGTTGCTCTTCAGGAAGCCAGGAACACCATGATCTTTTTGATAGGTATCGGTGCGGCATTCCTTGTGATCAGTATCATAGTAGCTTACGGTATGGCCAAGTCATTTACGGATCCCGTCAAGGATATCAACGAGACCTTGGCACAGTTGGCAGACGGTCATTTTGTGGGTATCAACAAGTACGACAACCGCAAGGATGAGTTCGGACGTATGGTAGGACATACCAACACGGTTATTGACAGGCTGAGGAGCATAGTTACGGATATCAAGGAATCCGCAACCAAGGTGGGTAATTCCTCCACGGATCTGGCGGATACCGCAGACCAGATATCCCAGACAGCGGATGATGTATCCAACGCAGTTCAGGATGTGGCCAGCGGCGCTACGCAGCAGGCGGATGAGATCCAGAATGCTTCGGTTAATACGGGACTTATCAGTGACAATATCGCCAATGTTACAAATAACGGTGCATCCCTTGCGGATACTGCAGGCATCATGAAGAGCGATTCACAGGAGTCATCCAAGGAGCTTGAGAGACTTACCCAGTCATCACATCAGATGAGTAATGCCATAGAGCTGATCTCCGAAAAGATCGGAGCCACCCAGAAGGCAGTTGAGCTTATCAATGAAAAGGTAGCAGCCATTGACTCCATTTCTTCACAGACTTCTCTTTTGGCACTTAATGCATCCATCGAGGCTGCCCGCGCAGGTGAGGCAGGACGCGGTTTTGCCGTAGTTGCTGAGGAGATCGGAAAGCTGGCTGATGATTCGGCACAGTCTGCAGGCGAGATCCGTCAGGAGATGGACAGACTCCTTTCAGAGTCACAGGAGGCAGTGCATCAGGCCGACGAGGTCAAAAAGAGTACAGAGGAGCAGCGTGAGATCATTGCCAATACCGTTGAGAGTATTGAGAAGCTTATTACAGGTATCGAGACTACGGTGGCAGGAGTTGAGCAGATCACCAGTGATGCCGATGCATGTAATTCCAGTAAGGATGTTATCGTGGATGCCATGAATTCACTGTCGGCCATCTCACAGCAGAATGCAGCTTCCACCGAGGAGACATCGGCTTCCATGGAGGAGCTCAATGCTACGGTCAATACTTTGGCAGAGTCCGCAGATGCTCTCCGCCATATCTCGGACAACCTGATTGAGGAGATGGCATTCTTCAAGGATTGATGATGACAGATTTTTTAGACAGGACTAAGTTGTTATTAGGAGATGAGGCGATGCAAAAGCTCGCCTCATCTTATGTTGCCGTATTCGGTATCGGAGGAGTGGGCGGATATGCCTGTGAGGCCCTGGTACGAAGCGGAGTTGGACGGTTTGATATCATAGACCGGGACGTGGTAGACGTAACCAATATCAATCGTCAGATCATTGCGCTCCACAGTAATGTGGGACAGACCAAGGTGGCTGTGATGAAGGCACGGATGGAGGATATCAACCCGGCTGTTACGGTAAATGCGCATGAGTGCTTCTTTTTGCCTGAGAATGCTGATGATTTTGATTTCAGTAAATATGACTATGTCATAGATGCCGTGGATACGGTTACCGCCAAGCTGGAGATCATATGCCGGGCCACCGCTTTTGGGGTGCCTGTGATCTCGGCTATGGGGGCCGGCAACAAGACGGATCCCGGAGCGTTCAGGGTGGCGGATATCTATGATACCAAGGTGTGTCCCCTGGCACGGGTCATGCGCCGTGAACTGAAAAAGCGGGGCATTGAAAGGCTTAAGGTGGTTTATTCCGAGGAGGAGCCCTTGAAGCCGGATGCCGATCATCCTGCCAGCTGTGCATTTGTGCCTTCGGTGGCCGGACTTATGATGGCAGGGGAAGTAGTAAAAAACTTGTCTAAAAGCCCTTGACTTTTTGGCAGAATAGACTTACAATTTATTTCCGTGGCGTGCGGGTGTAGTTCAATGGTAGAACACCAGCCTTCCAAGCTGGATACGTGGGTTCGATTCCCATCACCCGCTCTTTATTTTTGCAAAGGATTGTCCGTGTGTCCGTAGCTCAGCTGGATAGAGCAACGGCCTTCTAAGCCGTGGGTCGGGGGTTCGAATCCCTTCGGGCATACTATATGCAAGCAGGGTATTCAAAAACCACCAAAGCGCCGCTGGGTCGGGGGTTCGAATCCCTTCGGGCATATGTACCACAATGAGGAGTGCGTCGAGCAGGAAATCATGCTGACTGCTTGCAGGCAGAAATGATTTTATGTGAGACGATTCGACGAATGTCGACAGCGAGATGAAGCGAAGCGGAATCGAGCGGATACTCTGGAACATGACTAATATGGTTAATATGGTGGGTATGGCGCAGTTGGTTAGCGCGCCAGATTGTGGCTCTGGAGGCCGTGGGTTCGAATCCCACTATCCACCCTCAACCGTTGGGCTATCGCCAAGCGGTAAGGCACAGGATTTTGATTCCTGCATTCGTTGGTTCGAATCCAACTAGCCCAGTTTAATATGGGGCCCCCGAAAATCGGAGATTTTTGGGGAAGAGGAGTCGTAACGGAGCGCACGTGAGCGGCGAGCTTACGAGGCGCGAGCAAAAGCGGAGTTTACGACGACGAGGGACACTAGCTCAGTTGGTAGAGCACTTGACTTTTAATCAAGTTGTCGGGGGTTCGATTCCCATCACCCGCTCTTTATTTTTTGTTTTTTGGGCTGTTGGGCTATCGCCAAGCGGTAAGGCACAGGATTTTGATTCCTGC
>JAILEN010000211.1 GCA_024687655.1 Lachnospiraceae bacterium
ACGATATCGGCAGTAGCGGAGAAGGAATAGGTCATTTCGAAGGAATGACCTATTTTGTTAATGGTGCCATCCCCGGGGATATAGTTCGGGCGGGTATCACTAAGCTCAAAAAGACCTATGGCTACGCAAGAGTTATCGAGATCGAAAGCCCCTCTGAGGATCGGGTGGAGCCGGTGTGTCCGGTGGCGGGGCGCTGCGGCGGCTGTCAGATCATGCAGATGGATTATGAGGCGCAGCTTGGATGGAAGGCATCATCGGTGAGGGAAAAACTTTCCCGTATAGGCGGTTTTTCTGATGAGAAGCTGGACGAAATGATGAAGCCCATCATAGGGATGGAGGTGCCTTATCAGTTCAGGAACAAGGCCCAGTACCCCGTGGGAAGCGACAGGGACGGCAATACCATTATGGGCTTTTTTGCGGGTCACAGTCACAGGATAGTGACTTCGGAAAAGTGCTATCTTGGTGGCGGGATAAACGAAATGATCCGTGGCGCGGTGACAGGGTGTGATGAGGTGGTGCCCTACAATGAAGAAACCCATAAGGGGCTTTTACGCCATGTGATGGTCAGAGCATCATATCATTATGAGGACGTGATGGTGGTTCTGGTGGTAAACGCCTCCGGGATGACCCGTGATGTCCGGGAGATGACTGAGGCGCTGGTGCCGAGGCTTTCAGGACTTTCATATAATGATGACTCAGAAGTGGGCTTTGGCGTTTCGCGGGTTTTATCGATCGTTGTTAATTATAATGACAGGCCCGGTAATGTAATCATGGGAGAAAAATGTGAGACTGTGTACGGAGAGACATATCTACGTGATCGAATAGGGGAGGTAGAGTTTTGCGTTTCTGCGCTGTCATTTTTCCAGGTCAATCCCCGGCAGACTAAAAAGCTTTATGATAAAGCACTGGAATACGCCGCTCTGACGGGGCGGGAGACGGTCTGGGACTTGTACTGCGGCATCGGTACCATATCACTCTATATGGCCCGTAACGCAGCTCTGGTGTATGGTGTGGAGGTGATAGAAGACGCCATCTCTGATGCAAGGCGTAATGCTAAGTCAAATGGTTTTAATAACGCCTTTTTTGCCGTGGGTGATGCCGGGAAAGTAGAGGTCAAAGATGAGTGGAGTGAGATGCCGGATGCCGAGGGGCGGCTTGGGCTTCCGCGTCCGGATGTTATCGTGGTGGATCCTCCCCGTAAGGGCTGTGATGAAAAGCTCATAGCCACCATACTTAAGGCACGTCCGGACCGTATAGTCTATGTAAGCTGTGATCCGGCCACCCTGGCCAGGGACTTAAAGCTCCTTTGCGCAGACGGCTACGATCTTGCCGCCGTCACCCCAGTAGACCAGTTCGGCCATTCGGTGCATTGCGAGACGGTATGTTTTTTGAGCAAGAATTATAATATTAATTATAGATAGACGTCGATGCTGAGGGCAGTTACAGGAGCATGGATCCGAAAAAATGAAAAAAATAAAAAAGTGTATTGACTCTCACACTGTGTGAGGGATTATCGTTGTAGTGAGCTCAAAGAAAACATCCATGGAGGTAGGAACAAATGCTTAAAATAGGAGAATTTTCAAAACTATCCAGAGTAAGTATCAGGATGTTGCGCCACTACGATGATATCGGACTCTTAAAACCGGCAGAGATCGATGATTTTACAGGATACCGTTATTATCGCGAGGAACAGCTTTTTACCATCGGCAGGATCACATCATTAAAGGATATGGGTTTTGCCCTTGCGGATATCATCAAGATTCTTGAAAGCTATGATGATAAAGAAACGATGGAAGCTTTTCTGTCAGAAAAGCAGAAAGAACTATCGGAGCTATACAAAGAGACGGAATATAAACTGATGCTTCTGGATACAGCCCGAAAGAGGCTTAGGAAGGAGCAGAATATGAGTTTTGATGTAACAGTAAAAACGATACCTGAGAGATATGCAGCTACAGTCCACATGGTGGTCCCTCACTACGAGGATGAAGGCGTGTTGTGGAGTACCATGAGGGGAGAGTGTAAAAATCTCGTGCCGGCGGATCCTTGCCTTGCGGTTGCGGAATTTCTTGATGATGAGTACAAGGAAGAAAACGTCGAGATTATCGCATCAATGACTGTGAGTGGTTCTTATTCCGACACGGAACACGTAAAGTTTAAGTCGCTCCCTGCTGTGAAAGTTGCCAGCAGTGTTATTAAGGGCAGTTACGATCAGGTGGGTGAGGCATACGCTACTGTAGTGTCATGGATCAAGGCAAACGGCTACAAGATGAACGGTCATATGTTCAACATCTATCATGTGAGTCCTGCACAGACACAGAATCCTGACGAATACATAACAGAAGTATGTTTTCCGGTAGAGTAAAACGTAAGGGACACCCCGATCTTATCTGAGATAAGATCGGGGTGTGATCGTTATTTGGCAGTAACCGGGCCTTTGCGGTATCGACCGAAGAAGACGCCGTCGTCAACATATTTATCCGTTTCCGAAACCCACATGGGAAATTTCCCGGTCTCTACTGCGGTCTGTCCATTCAGCATTCCTGTATGGAAGGACAGATGCCTGTATTGACGAAGAACCAGCTCCATCCGTGTATAGATACAATTCTTTGGCTTTTCGTACAGCATATCATCCATAAGAGAATCCAGATATTTCATAGTTTTATTTTCTACTTCATCTAGGTAAGCCAAAAGCTGTTCGTCTGACAAAACGACGCTTGTGGGATTGTCGGGATTATCCATCCCATCCTCGTGAAATGAAGGCTCATCGTAAACAAAAGGATTGATAAACCATTTGTCGGCCGAGTGGAGAGCGTGGTATGCCCATCTCCAGCAGGGAGCTCCGCAGCATAGCGCATCTCTGTCGTAGGCTTGTATGGAAGTGCGGATATTTAAGAAATTCGGTTTTACAGTGTCTTTGATTATCATACATAGTTCATTCATGAGAAATCCTCCTTGTGTTTTGCAGAATATGATTGTATAATAACACCAAACACAGTATTGGTAAAATTGAAATAACCAATCATTTGATTCGAAAATTCTGAATCATGGAGGTCGGATATGACGATCACACAGTTGGGTACTTTTTTAAAGATAACGGAATTGAACAGCTTTTCTGCTGCAGCGGACAGTTTGGGTTATGCACAGTCCACCGTCACAACGCAGATCAAGCAGCTGGAGGATGAGCTGGGCTGCGTGTTGTTTGATCGCCTCGGCAAGACGATATCTGTCACACCATCGGGGGAGCGTCTGACAACTTATGCAGAGAAAATGCTCCAGCTGGAGCGGGATATCCGCCTTGATGTGACAGATGAAGAGGACCCTGCGGGGATTTTAAAACTGGGCGTATCCGAGTCCCTGTGCATTAGCAGATTTCCCCAGATTTTGATGGAGTATAATAAGAAATATCCACGGACAGAGATCAGGATGCAGTTTGTTACGCACGAGTATATCCCCGATCTTTTGCAAAGGGGAGAGATCGACATGGTTTATACCTTGAATCCTCTGATCAGAGATGAGAGGATCAGGATCCTGCACCAGAAGAGGGAGAGGCTGGGCTTTTATGCATCACCCGGACATCCTTTGACAGGCAGGACCATCCGTGAAGAGGACCTGAAGGATGTGCCTCTTTTGCTGACCGGGCACAACTGCAATTTCAGACATATGCTGGTTTCGGACCTTGAGAAAAAAGGGGTCTCACCGATGATAGTGCTGGAGACGAGCAGTAAGGAGATATTGAAACAATTTGCAGAGGGCGGTTACGGAGTGGCTTTCATCCCGGATATGACAGCGGAGGCTGAAACGAGGGATGGCAGGCTCAGGCGCCTTTCCTGGAAGGGAGCTGATTTCCCTGTATATTCTCAGGTTCTGATCCACAAGGATAAGCATCAGAACAAGGCCATCAGCGGACTGGTTGATATTATCAACCGGTCGAAGTGAAAAAGGAGGGGAGTATGTATAAACTGGTTTCAAAGCTTATCATATACCGTGACACGGAGGGCGACAGTATCCTAGGCCGCCTGGCAAGCATTATTAAAGAAGTAGAGGAGGTGGCCACAGATAATGGCAGACCGGTAATGGGACCTGCTATCCATGCATCCTCCAAGATAGGCGATCTGCAGAGCCGTACACTTGATGAGATCCACAGGCTGTTGGATCTGGCTACGGATTACGGCTTTGATAAAAACCTGTGGCATAATTATATTGCATATCTTCTCGCCATGACGGAGACTCCCTTTACCATCGTTTCCGAAAAGACCGGCAGGGTGGAGGGGTCGGTGAATGAGTTTGTGAAAAACGATCTGGCGGTTTTTAAAAAGCTCCTGGACTATGATTTCAAAAACGTGGAGGAGAGGCTGGGCATAGACTGCTTTTCCACTATCTGCAACTATCGCTCCGTTCCCAAAAAACCTCACGCCTACAATAAAAATGTGAGCATACGTATCGGGGAGCTCTCCGACGCCATCAGTCATGCGGGGGACGTGGATGAGCTATACGATATAGTCATGGACTTTTATAAAAAATACGGGGTGGGCCAGTTTGGCATGAACAAGGCTTTTCGTATTTCCACCGGTATCGCTGCCTATGATGCGGGGGTGGACAAGAGCGACATCCTGGTGCCCATCATAGCCACCAGCAACGTGACCCTGGATGATCTCATTGGCTACGAGCAGCAGAAGCGGGAGCTGGTATACAATACCGAGGCATTTTTAAATGGCAGGCCCGCCAACAACGTGCTCTTATATGGAGATGCAGGCACGGGCAAGTCCACCAGTATCAAGGCTCTTTTGAACCACTACTACGAACAGGGGCTTCGTATCATAGAGATATACAGGCATGAGTTCAAATACCTGCCGGAGATCATCAGCATTATAAAGGGCAGGAACTACAAGTTCATCATCTACATGGATGATCTGTCTTTTGAGACAGGGGAGACGGAGTACAAGTATCTGAAAGCTGTGATCGAGGGGGATCTGGAGGCCCGACCTGACAATGTACTGATATACGCCACCTCCAACCGCAGGCATCTGTTAAAAGAGAAGTTTTCTGACCGTGACTATGACGAGGATGATATCCATCACAGCGATACCGTGGCTGAGCGGTTGTCTCTGTCCGGGCGTTTCGGCGTCAGCATTGCGTATTTCAGGCCTGAGCGTCAGACCTTTTACGATATAGTCACCTCCCTGGCGGCAAAGCATGATAACATCAGCCTGTCCCACGAGGAGCTTATAGCCGAGGCGGATAAGTGGGCCCTGCGACACGGAGGCCTTTCCGGAAGGGTGGCACAGCAGTTTGTGGATCATCTGGCCGCGCAGTAGGATAGGGCAACAGTAGGACGAGAGGCAGGCGAGTGTCGCTTTAGCGCGTTAAATCGCCAAAATATTTTTTGACATATTAGGGAAAACGTGGTATAATCTTGCTCGCGAGGTTCCCAAAAGAGATTAGATGCGGATGATTTTTGATACGCACCTTTGCGTGTCGTGGATTGTTTTGTGTCTTACCTGACCTCGGGACGAGTAGGAGGTAAAAAGCATCATGGAAC
>JAILEN010000214.1 GCA_024687655.1 Lachnospiraceae bacterium
AAATATATTGAATTTATAATAGAAATATCATAATATAATAGGGCGGAGGTAATAATATGAAAATAATATGTGTTGCAAATCAAAAGGGTGGGGTGGGAAAGACCACTACCGCTGTTAATACGGCGAGCATTTTAAATAGCATGAAAAAAAGGACACTGCTTATTGATGCGGACCAGCAGGCGAATAGCACGGACACCTACAGAGCCACATATGAGGGTGAGGTTACTTTATATGATTGCTGGCTGGCAGAATCAGACGACAGGGAAGATATAAATAATTGTATCCAACACACGGAAATAGGCGATATTGTAGCAGGAGATCCTCTTTTAAGAGAAGCAGAACATAAAATCGCAAAGGATCCCATAACCGGCCTTATGAGCTTTAAAAACATGCTCTCAAAGCTTGATGGCTATGATTATGTCATCATTGACTGTCCCCCCGCTGTTGGCGCCATTTTGCAGTCTATACTTGTGGCCTCAGATGAGGTGATAATTCCGGTTACAGCTGACAGATACTCGCTTCAGGGTCTTTCACAGATATGGGAAACAATTCAAAATATCAGAAATGGCATGAACGCAAACCTTAAAATCGCCGGTTTTCTATTAGTAAGATATAACACCAGGACTAACCTGAACAAAGACATATACGCTGCGTTGGAGCAAATCGCCAAAAATCTCGAGACCAGGATCTTTAAAACATATATAAGAGAAAGCACAAAGGCGAGAGAATCCCTGGCAGCCAGAGAGACGCTTATAGAATATGCACCGTCATCTACCACGGCAGAAGATTACGTGGCGTTTGTCAGAGAACTGATAAAGAACACGAAATAAGGAGGCGAATATGGCTAAAAGCAAATCAAGCCAACAAGTTGATTTATCAACCAACACACGCACAGGCATAAACATCACCTCTGATCTGGGCTTTTCAAACATGTCTGTAAAGGAGCCTGATGCTGGCATTTCATCACAGAATGACGAAGATCAAAAGGTGGACAAATTGGTTGATCCAAAGGACAACAACGTGAAAGTGTCAGCCAATATGTCACATGATGCTATGGGGGAGTCTTCGGCTACTACAAAGCGATCAGAAGGACCGGTTAAATCTGTTTCCAAGAGTAAGTCCAAGTTAAAAAGACCTGACAATCCTGACAGGGAAGATAACATATGTAAGATATCTGCTAATATTTCTGAGGAAGCAAAAAAGAATCTTGAGAAATATGCCAAGATATACGGATATAAAAAACTCAGTCCTTTCTTAAATGATCTTTTGGAGAGATTGGATCTTTACATGGATTGAGGGGCTATCCATATATAAATTCAAAGAAGCCAACAACAAAGTAATTTGTTTATTTTATTTAGATAACCTGTAAACCCAGTAAATAAGCCATTTCGTGCCAATAATTGTGGCGCGGATGGCTTATTTTTGTGGCTTATAAGGAAATTGGGGTGGAATAACAGGCACAGTAAGGTGGACAATTTGGTTGCACCGTTCCGACAGATTAAGCCATTTTGTCCACGTATCGTGACCATATCGGCACAATCATTTTAAATACGGGGCTGAAGTCAAAAATGTGGACAATTTGGCTTGATGACAAAACGCTGTAGACCATTTAGTCCACATATGAGATATATAGTAATTTCAACGGTTTTTTTCACAACAATATATAAATAATAAGGGTTTTCATATGTGCAGACCAGGCATATTCATGTGACGATTTGGCTTAATGTGGACAATTTGGCTTATTTCGCGTTCCGGGAGAGCCAAATGGGAGCCTTTTTGACACAAATGCTTGACAGAAAGTGACACATTGGTTTATTATATGCAAGGAGAGAGACCAAAATGTCACGTGAACTGACGTGAGGATTCTTTTGGATGCTTGAGTTTATGCGTTTTGTGACGTTTTGGATTATAGACCAACAGCAACCATTTTGTCCACAGACTATTATTTGGATAAGGAAAGGACCATTTTGGGAACGTATTCTAATGAGCCTCTGCAGAATCTGTCTGTACGCAAGTCTAATGACTTCATATCTGCAAAGTATAAGTCATCCCTTCTTGAAAACCAGATAATGGCGATTGCCCTTTCCAGGATAGAGGTCAATGCCACCGGCCGTGATACTACCCTGGAGGCCAGATTGTATCCGGGAGAGCTGAAAAAGCTGGTCAGCGATCCTACCCATATTTACAGAGACTTAAAAAAATTGTCCAAGACCATCACAGGGCATACCATGTTTTTGGAGGATGGAAAGGGTAATTTCAGTGCATTTTCCGTGGTTCCCAATGCGGACTACATAGATGGCGTATTTATAATCAAGTTCAACGATGTTTTACGCGATCATGTGCTTAAGCTGGAAAAAAACTACACGAGCCTTGAGCTTTCTGTTATGACGGACTTTAAAAAGAATGCATCCTTCAGGCTTTACGAGGTGCTGAAAAAAGAAGCCTATCGTATTCCGGATGCTGAGGGAGCCAGTATTGATGTGGAGTACAACATCAGTGAGCTCAGGTTTATCATAGGACTTGCCAACAGTGATGATGAGGATGTAAAACACGCCGTTTCAAACGGAGTCTCAGATTGGGATGAGCTATATGACAGGCTGGATAAAAAGGATAAGAAATATGAGGAATGGCGGGATTTCCACAGACGTATATTAAAGCCTGCCCAGGAGGAACTGGAGGAAAAAAGCGATATACGCTTTGATTTTGAGGGTATACGTGAGGGCCGAAAGTGCAGGAGAGTACGTTTTACGATATATAGAAATGTGCCTAAAAACCCGGAAGTCATCGATGAGAGACAGCGTATCATAGAGGCTAATGCAAAGGAAAACAGGCAGCTGGAGATCCCCATGGACACTTTGCCGGAGCTTTATGATGAGTTTGTCGGTCATAATGGCCTGGCAAAGGAGGATATTGATCTTTTGGTGAGCAAGGCTGCAGGAGATCAGGTGCGAGTCAAAAGAGCCATACGCCTGGCAGACGAACAGGATAACATCTCAAATTATATGGGATGGCTTGTAAGGGCCATAGAGCACAATTATACGACTACAGAGACCATATCAGGCAGCGCTCAGCGCGCGGATCTGGTTCGGTCACTTCGTGAGAGCTATGAGAAAAATAAGGGAGACATTGTAAACAGGGCATGGGAGCGCGCCAAGGGCAATGAGGATTTCCCGGATTTTATAGCCATGGTGGAGGACAAGGGCCTGTCACAGGATCTGTTGGAGTCAGTGTATTCCATCAGTGATATCCTGCAGATGTATGCCGACTGGAAGAGCGGACGACCGGTTGAGTTTTAGCCGTATCCATATAGTGTTTGAGGAAAAGGGAGTTTTTTATGGGTTATGATTTTAGCGGAAAGCGGATTTTAGTTGCAGATAATGACGAGAGCATTGTCACCATGTTAGAGGCGGCCCTCAGAGAAAAAGGTGCTGAGGTCATTTCTGTCATGGATGGAAGTGAGGTCATGGATACCTTCAGGGATGAGCATGGTAAATTTGACATGCTAATACTGGATGTTAAGATGCCCGGCATGGGTGGGGTGGATATCGCACTCAACATAAGATCGATTGACGCTATTCCCGGCACTACGGACGTTCCGGTCATCGTGATAGCGGCACATGAGAAGTACTTTAACGTAGTAAGAGCCGAAATAGCCGGGGTTTGTGAGCTTTTACACAAACCCATAGAAGAGGAGAGGCTGTATGATGCTGTAGCAAAATACATCAGGTGAAGCAGCCTGTTATGCCTGGTTTTTCTCGTCCGGAGTCTGTACCAGCAGTGTCCCTGCAGAGACCAGTATCAGGGCTATGATTATTCCTGCCAGGGAGCCTCGTATATCTTCTTTTAGAGCGATAATGGAGAATACGGATCCGAATATGGGTATCAGAAAGCCGAAAACGGTTATGCCTGACACCTCATATCTGTTCAACAATACGCCCCATGAGGAATAGGCTATGGCAGATATGCCTGCCAGGATGAGTACTACGGCTATGGCCGAGGGCAGTGACGATATGGTAAAAATACCGGAGGATGCAGATGGTGAGCTTTTTGATATAAGCCCTGCAGCTGCCAGGCCTGCGCCTCCCAGCATGAATTGAAAAGAGCTTAAGGTAAAAGCCAGTTCATCTTCGGTGTATTTTTTGATTAGAACGGATGAGAATGCCGACATGACCCCAGAGATCAGCATAAAGCCTTCGCCATGGAGGCTCATGCTTCCGCTCAGATCGCCGGACAGGTTTACTACGACGACACCTCCGAAACCCACCAACAGCCCCAGCCATTTTTTTATGGTCATCCGTTCCTGGCGGAATATGACTGCAGAGATAAAAAGTGCAAAAAAGGTGTTGGAGGCGTTTATAATAGAGCCCTTTACTCCGGTTGTGTGGGCGAGTCCGATATAGAAGAACATGTACTGTAAAAATGTCTGGAAAAGTGACAGTACGGCTATTTTATACAGGGATGACCGCTTTGGAAGTAGGGGCTTCTTGTGTATGACACTACCGATGGACCAGGCGAGGATGCCTGCCAGGAAAAAGCGTATTCCGGCAAAGAGGATCTGTCCTCCGGAATCAGAGGATGCTATCCCGAATATGTCGTATCCGATCTTTATGGCAGGAAAGGCCATTCCCCATAGCATACAGGGAAAGATCGCCAGAAACCGACCGTATTTTTCGGCTGAAGACTGCATTTGATCCTCCTTTTACTTTAGACGATGCGGCAGAGCAATAGGTACTTTATCACAAAAAATGAGTTCGTTCAACATGGCTGCGGACTGTTATCAGGAGTTATTTATGGAAAAGGTTAAAGTATTCGTATCTTCGATCCTTGCAGGGATAAGTATTTCCCTCGGAGGGACCATTTTTTTGTCTGTTGAGGACAGGGTTGTGGGATCACTCCTTTTTGCCATAGGTCTTTTTTGCGTTTGTACCGGCGGGCTTCACCTGTATACGGGCAAGATCTGCTATGCACTGCAAAATGACAGGGACTATGTGTTTTGTTTGCCGATCATATGGGTGGGAAATCTGACAGGGGCGTTTCTTACGGCTGCTATATTGAGGTTTAGCAGGATAGCAGGCATATCTGAAAAGGCTGCTTCTATGTGCGAGACCAAAGGAAATGACAGCCTTTTAAGCCTGTTTATCCTGGGTATATTCTGTAACGTGTTCATCTTTATTGCCGTTGAGGGATACAAGACGCTTTCGGATACAGGCAGATATCTTGCTATCATTTTCGGTGTTATGGGTTTCATCCTCTGTGGAACGGAGCACTGTGTAGCGGATATGTTTTATGTGAGTATTGCGGGAGCCTGGTCAGGTGATTTCCTTCTCAGGATACTTATCATCACAGCCGGCAACAGTGTAGGAGGCATAGCGGCTGCAAGCCTTTTGTTGCTGGCCAGAAAACATTCGTAGGCAGAGACTGACAGGAGAATAAAATGACGAAAAAAGAGATGCTGGAGATTGCAATGGAGCAGTCTGCAGAAGATATAGGCTGCAGTCCCGAAGATTTTATTTTGGATAATGATGTGGTGGTTGCCTATGATCCCGGAGAGGATGCAAAAAGCTATTACGAGCAGCCTATAGGAGGTGTATTTGTTTCCTACGGGAGCAACCTCGTTGCTGCTGCAACAGAGGAGATTTTTGATATTACGGTTGATTACATAAAGAGGTTTAAATTCTGTTTTTGCTTTGAAACCCCTAATATGTATTGGCTTAATAAGCGTCTGGAGCCCCTGGGTCAGACGGTTTGTTTTATGTCTGAATATTATCTTCCCGTACCGGATCTTTTGAGGCCTCTATCGTGCCCTTACGAGTTGCGGATACTCAGGCAGCCTGATTTTGCAGAGCTTTATCTGCCCGAATGGTCAAATGCGATCTGTGAAAAGAGAAAACATCTGGATGTACTTGGTGTGGGTGCATATGACGGGGATCGGCTCGTGGGACTGGCAGGTTGTTCGGCGGATGCTAAAAAGATGTGGCAGATAGGAGTGGATGTATTGCCGGAGTATCGAAAAAAGGGGATAGCTTCCGCTATAACTTCCCGGCTAGCCCTGGAGATCATGGAGCGTGACAAGGTGCCCTTTTACTGTTCTGCCTGGTCAAATGTAAGATCAGTCAGAAATGCGATCAAAAGCGGCTTCTGGCCTGCCTGGGTGGAATTGTCCATAAGACCCATAACTGAGGTGGACAAAATAAATGACTGAAATATGCCGGATCACCTTGAAAAACATGAAAACCGGATACAATGACTGCCGGATTTGGATCATTCAGAACTCAGTTCTTCAAACCTTTTAAGAGGCTTCTGGATGGATACGACACCATCAGTGGCGCCGGTTTTTTCTATGGTACATGAGGCGGCTGCATTTCCGAACAGCACGCAATCTCTAAGGCTCATTTTTTTCGTGAGGCCATAGATGAAGCCGGCGCCAAAGCAGTCTCCTGCGCCGGTGGTATCAACTACAGTTTCTGTTTTATAAATAGGAACCGGGATGATCCCCTCATTTGTACAAAGAAGGGTATCCCTGCCGCCCCTTTTTATGATAACGGCCTTTGTACCCCAGGAGAGTATCTGACCGGCGGCATCCTCAGAGCTCAGGCCGCCTGATATGCTCATAAGCTCCTCTTCATTGGGTAAAAAATAGTCGGTATGGGCAAATATCTCCTTCATATCGCAGATGGTCTCATTGTTTTTTGCGTTGGTCATGTCCAAAATGATGGTACGGCCCGGCTTAGACTTTATCCCGGCAAAAAGAGAGCTCATTTCGGGTATCCCCATCAAAGGAGAAGTGAACATACAGGGATAACAAACAATATCTGCCATTTCATCGCTGTGGCAGGATATATCATCATATTCCATTTTTCTCAGATTGCTGTTGGGATCCGTAAGGAAAAAGCGCTCCCCGTTTTTGTCGATCAAAACAACGTTTATGGCAGTCTTAAGCCCCGGCGCCATTTTAATCCTATCCGTTGAGATACCGTTATCCCTTATGAAATCAAAGACCTTTTTTCCGGACTCGTCATCCCCAAGTTTTGTGATAAGCTCGGTATCTATGCCAAGCCGGCTTAAAACGACAGATTCATTCAGGGCGTTTCCGCCAAAAGAAAGCCGGATATCATCCAGCCTGTGTGATTTCTTCTCGAAAATATCCGTACCCACGCCGGAGGCGAGGACGTCGATTATTGAGGGGCCAATAACCGTAACCTTCATCTGTATATACCCACCGAAATAAGTTTATTATTAACACAGTAATTGTAACTATTATTCATTACGGATGCAAACAAATTACTGACCATATACACTTTTTTGTGGAAAAAATACACGGATGGGTTATAATTATCCTGTCTACGCTCAAAAGAGGCATTTGATACAGGAGGGACAAATGAAACATTATACATATGCGCCCAAGGGCGTTTGTTCAGTAGCCATTGACTATGATCTGGATGATGAAAAAAAGATCCATAACCTGAAATTCACCGGAGGATGTAACGGCAATCTGAAGGCCATAGGCAGGCTTTTGGAGGGTGAGGATGCCCAAAAAGCTGCGGATATCCTTAGAGGCAACGACTGTAAGGGCCGCGGTACATCCTGCGCGGATCAGCTTTCAAAGGCACTTGACGAGGCTCTGGCATAGAGGGTTTTATGGAGAATATACGGGGGATCATTGAATGTATAAGACCATAATGGTTGATGATATGTTTGGCATATACCAACTTTTGACCGAGCAGCGGTATCGACCGGATCTGAACCGGTACAGGAGCCTCCATATCTACAGGGGCATGCCCAATGCAGATTACAAGCTGCTTACATCCTTAAGGAGAAACTGCAAGGAAAAGAGCAAGGCGTTAGAGCCGGTGATCCTGGCCAATTTTACAAAGTATGCGGCTCTTGAGGATCCATCCATAGAGAGCAGTATTTGGAAGCAGATGATATTGGGCCAGCATCACGGATTGCCCACCAGGCTTTATGACTGGTCGTTTTCCCCGCTTACCAGTCTCCATTTTGCCACCAGCGAGGCCAATCTGGACAAAACCGACAAGCATGATGCCGTGGTCTGGAGGATAGATGTGGATGAGCTCCATGAGTTGCTGCCTCCCAAGTATCAGAAGGTGATGAAGGAGACGGGGACCACGGTTTTCTCCCTGAAAATGCTGGAGTCGGTGTGTAAGGATCCGGCCCAGTATGATGAGGACATGCAGGGGAAGGCCATGTTGATAGTAGAGCCGCCTTCCATAGACCAGCGTATCATTAACCAGTACTCGTTCTTTTCCATTTTCCCTGCGGATATGGAGTCCATGGAGGACTTTTTGAATGAGCATACACAAAAGACGCTGAAATATGTTATAAGTAAGGATTTAAAATGGCAGGTGAGGGACCTTTTGGATCAGCTCAATATCAGTGAGAGGATAGTATATCCGGGACTGGATGGGTTGTCCAGATGGCTTGCCAGACATTATTATGTCAGGGAGGATTCCTGACGATGAAGGTTTCCTTTTACAATGAGGACGTGACATGGTAAAATAGGACCCGGTTTAGTGTGACCGTTTCCAAATAAGTCGACTTTATTACTTGCCTATTTTCCGCCCTGCTGCGTCGTCTTCAATCGCCGATGCTACGGCATCGACTCAATCAGACTTCTTGCAGGTTCGAAAAACATTCTGCGTAAAAAGTCGAAGTATTTGAAAACGGGCACACTTGGTGTGTGAACGGGAGAGATTATGGAGAAGAAGAAAGTAAGCCGCCATCAGGAAGAAGCGGACAAAACGGTTGAAGCGGTTAAGCAGAACAAGGAAAAGCTGGATGCTGTCCTGGACGAACATGGCATACCTCTTAGGGTTGATAACTACGGAGGGAAAAATGTCTGGAAGTATGATAATGATGACTTCAAGCTTGAGACATAAAGGTCATTGAGTATTAGGGAAGGGATAAACCGTTATGAGGATCAAAGGTATTCTCCTGCCTGTTCTGATGGGCGCAACAATGAGTGTGATCATGATGTATATGAACACGGGACGCATCATTTTCCCGGGTATTGTTTTTTCTATCCTGATCCAGGCCGTAGTGGGGATAGTGGCATCACTTATCTTTCCGGCGGGTTTTTTGGGAGTTAAGCTGACGCAAAAGCTTTTGCCGGGCGCCAACAGGGTGGTGTTTCTTTTGGTTTCCACCATTTTACCCTCCATCTATTTCACCGCCATTTTGGCTTTTGTGGGTCCTCTTTATGCCATAGGTTTTATCGACGGCTTCTGGGCCATGTATTTTTCTTCGCTTCCGCGCTATATAGTGATCGGATATATTATCAGTCTGTTCTGGATTATTATCATTGATATGATACTGAAAAAGGTTCAAAAGGATGAACCCTATCACGACAAAAAAGAAGAATAATTGATTTTTTTCTTATGTTTGTTGTGTTATAATGTCACATAAAGTTTGCACGAGAGAGTGCAGGAAAGGTTGGGATTTGAAAAAATGAGCAAGAAAACAAAGCGCAATGTTATCGTAGGACAGTCCGGTGGTCCCACAGCGGCTATCAACTCCTCTCTGGCAGGAGTGTACAGGACTGCTAAGGACAGGGGTTACAAGACGGTTTATGGTATGCTCCACGGTGTGCAGGGGCTTTTGGAGGGACGTTACATCGATCTTTCCGAGCATATCCGCACTGGTCTGGACGCAGAGCTTCTTAAGCGTACACCTTCTGCATATTTAGGATCATGCAGATACAAGCTGCCTGACATCTATGAGAACAAGGATGTATACGAGAAGATCTTCCAGATTTTAGATGAGCTTGAGATCGACTGCTTCATCTACATCGGTGGAAATGATTCCATGGATACCATCAAGAAGCTTTCCGATTATGCCATAGTCAGTGGATCTGATGTACGTTTTGTAGGCTGCCCCAAGACCATCGACAACGATCTGGCTCTTACAGACCATACGCCCGGTTACGGTTCCGCAGCTAAGTACATCGGTACCTCCGTTAAGGAGATCATCCGTGACGGATGGAGCTTAGAGACCAACAAGGGTCAGGTTATCATCGTGGAGATCATGGGCAGAAATGCAGGCTGGCTTACCGGCGCAGCAGCTCTTTCAAAGGGCGAGGATTGTGACGGACCTGACGCTATCTATCTTCCCGAGCTGCCTTTCGATGTTCCTACCTTCGTTAAAAAGTGTAAGGAATTCTTAAAGAAAAAGCGCTCAGTGGTTATCGCCATTTCCGAGGGTATCCATACAGAGGACGGCACATATATCAGTGAACTGGGCAATGCTACAGAGTATGTAGATGCATTTGGCCACAAGCAGCTTACCGGTACAGCTACATATCTGTGCAACGTTCTGGCACAGGAGATCGGCTGCAAGACACGTGCCATCGAGCTTTCTACATTACAGCGTGCAGCAAGCCACTGCGCATCCAGAGTTGATATCCTGGAGGCTTATGAGGTTGGTGGTGCTGCAATGAAGGCTGCAGATGAGGGCGACAGCGGCAAGATGGTAGTTATCGAGAGACTTTCCGATGATCCCTACCAGGCAGGTACAGAGGTCAAGGATGTTCACAAGATCGCCAACGATGAGCGTTTGGTTCCCAGGGATTGGATCACAAAGGACGGCACATATGTGACCAACGACTTTATCACCTATGTGAGACCTCTGATCCAGGGCGATGTGAGTCCCGTTATGGTTGACGGTATTCCCCGTCATCTGTTCGTTCCCGGATATCAGGATCTGCTGTAAGACAAATAATGGTTAATCACAGTCGGGGTTGTATCCCCGACCGTGATTAAGCCTCCGGCGGGATGCACACAGATTTGCAAAGGAAGGTCGCTAAAGCGACCGCAAATCTGGCGCCAAGGCCGCAAAATAGCGGACTTGATTTTTTTCAAATTTTTCTTGACATATGATTTAAAGTGGTTTAGTATATCGCATATCAAAAGAAGACAGCAAAGGCGCTGTGAGTAGTAATCTGCTCGCAGCGTCTTTTTTTGCTTTCAGGAGGAAGATCAAATGTGCTCGATAATGGCTTTGGAAAAGAAGATACCTGAGGAAACGTTAATTGGACACCTGTCCAGAACTCACTCCAGAGGCCCGGATATGGAAAGGGTTTTAGAGGTTGGAGATTCAGTACTTGCCTTTCAGAGGCTTTCAATAATGGGACTTAACGAAGAGGGGATGCAGCCCTTTTCACTGAACGGAAATTCGGTTGTTTGTAACGGCGAGCTGTACGGCTTCAGACCCATAAAAGAGGACCTGATCGCCGAAGGGTATTCATTCAAAAGCGACAGCGACTGTGAGATCATCCTCCCCATGTATGAAAAATACGGATGCGGGATGTTTGAAAAACTGGATGCGGAATTCGCAATGGTGATATATGACGGGGTAAAGAAAAGTCTTATAGCAGCGAGGGACCCCATCGGTATCAGACCTTTATTTTACGGATATGATGAGGGGCACATCATTTTTGCATCAGAGGCAAAAAACCTCATAGGACTTACGGATGAGGTAAAGCCCTTCCCTCCCGGATATTACTACGAGGACGGTGAGTTCAAGTGCTACTGTGATCTGGCAAAGAGACAGACATATGTAAAGGACGATCTGGAGACGGTTTGCAAAAACATACACGACAAGCTCATCGCAGGAGTGGAAAAGAGGCTGGATGCGGATGCTCCCTTAGGGTTTTTGTTAAGCGGCGGCCTGGACAGCTCACTGGTATGCGCCATTTCACAGCGCATCTTAAAAAAGCCCATCAGAACCTTTGCAATAGGAATGAGTGAGGACGCCATTGATCTGAAATACGCCAAGGAGGCTGCAGATTTTATCGGTGCGGACCATACAGAGGTGATAATAGACAGGGACACAGTCATTGATTCCTTAGAGGAGGTCATAGCAGCCCTGGGAACCTACGATATCACCACCATTAGAGCCAGCATGGGAATGTACCTCTGCTGCAAGGCCATAAGAGAGCAGACGGATGTCAGGGTGCTTCTTACAGGCGAGATATCGGATGAGATCTTCGGATACAAGTATACGGACTTCGCTCCGGATGCCGAGGAGTTCCAGAAGGAAGCCGAAAAGAGACTCAGAGAGCTTTATATGTATGACGTACTCAGGGCAGACCGATGCATCTCGGTACACTCCATGGAGGCAAGAGTACCCTTCGGAGATCTGGACTTTGTATCCTATGTGATGAGCATAGATCCGGCCATGAAGATGAACACCTATGGCAAGGGAAAATACCTGTTAAGACATGCTTTTGAAGCAGATGATGTTTTACCCCACGATCTTTTGTTCAGAGAAAAGGCAGCCTTTTCAGATGCGGTAGGACATTCCATGGTGGATTACATCAAGGAATACGCAAACGAGCACTATACCGATGAGGAATTCGAGGCAGGCGTGGCAAAATATGACTTTGCAAAGCCCTTTACAAAAGAATCTCTTTTATACAGAGAGCTTTTTGAAAAGTATTATCCCGGACAGGCAGAAATGGTAGTGGACTTCTGGATGCCCAACAAGACCTGGCCCGGCTGTGATGTGGATGATCCCAGCGCGAGAGTGCTGAAAAACTATGGTGACAGTGGAAAATAAAAAAGGAGGAAATGTGATATGAAAAACGTACCTGAGATCTTTGGCAGCAAGGTATTCAACGATGCGGTGATGAAGGAACGTCTCCCCAAGGACGTATACAAGGCACTGCACAAGACCATCGATGACGGAGAGCACCTCCAGATGGACCTGGCAAATGTACTTGCTGAGGCAATGAAAAACTGGGCTACGGAAAATGGAGCCACCCATTTTACACACTGGTTCCAGCCCATGACCGGAGTAACCGCAGAAAAGCATGACAGCTTTATCTCCCCTGAGGCAGGCGGTAAGGTTATGATGGAGTTTTCCGGCAAAGAGCTGGTAAAGGGCGAGCCTGATGCATCAAGCTTTCCTTCAGGAGGCCTTCGAGCCACTTTCGAGGCAAGAGGCTATACTGCATGGGATCCTACATCCTACGCTTTTATCAAGGATGACTGCCTGTGCATTCCCACAGCTTTCTGCTCATACAGCGGAGAGGCGCTGGATAAAAAGACACCCCTTCTTCGTTCCATGCAGGCCCTGGACAAGCAGGCTATCAGAGTGTTAAGACTCTTTGGCAATGAGGATGCAAAGCGCGTGATCACTACAGTTGGTCCCGAGCAGGAGTACTTCCTCATTGATACGGAGGTCTATAAGAAAAGACCCGACCTTATTTATACCGGCCGTACACTTTTCGGCTCACGTCCTCCCAAGGGACAGGAGCTGGATGATCACTATTTCGGAAAGATCAAGCCTCGTGTTAAGGAATTTATGGCAGACCTGGACGAGGAACTTTGGAAGCTCGGCATCTATGCAAAGACCGAGCATAATGAGGTGGCACCTGCACAGCATGAGCTGGCACCGGTATTCTCCACAACGAATATCGCCACCGACCATAACCAGTTGACCATGGAGCTTTTGAAAACCGTAGCCAGCAGACACGGCATGACCTGCCTGTTGCATGAGAAGCCCTTCGCCGGAGTAAACGGCTCCGGAAAGCATAACAACTGGTCTATTTCGACGGACACCGGAGTAAATCTCCTTGAACCAGGAGCGACTCCTTCCCAAAACGCACAGTTTCTCTTATTCCTCGTAGCTGTTATCAAGGCAGTGGACGAGTACCAGGGATTGCTCCGGATGTCTGTAGCAAGCGCCGGTAATGATCACCGTTTGGGCGCAAATGAGGCGCCTCCGGCGATCATGTCGGTGTTCATAGGTGAGGAGCTGGAGGCAGTGCTTACCTCCATCGAAGAGGGCACGGACTATCATGACAAGAAAAAGAAGCTGATGTCCATCGGTGCCACGGTCCTGCCTCATATCCCGAAGGATAAGACAGACAGAAACCGTACGTCACCCTTCGCCTTTACCGGTAACAAATTCGAGTTCAGAAGCGTGGGTTCCGAGGACTCCATCGCAGGCTGCAACATCGTATTGAATACCATCGTTGCAGAGGCACTTGCTGAATACGCTGACAAGCTGGAGGGTGCAGCTGACTTTGATTCAGCCCTTTCAGAACTCATCCATGATGAGGTGGTAGCACACAAGCGTATCCTCTTTAACGGTAACGGATACGGCGAAGAGTGGGTTGAGGAAGCTGCAAGGCGCGGACTCTTGAACTTAAGGTCCACTCCCGAGGCTTTGGCACAGTTTACCGTTCCCAAGAACATGGAGGTCTTCATCAATAACGGCGTCTACACCGAGACGGAGATTGTTGCACGTCAGGAGATCCTGTTTGAGAACTATTACAAGACCATCAATATAGAGGCACAGACCCTCACCATTATGGCCAAGAGGAACATCATGGGTGCGGCGCTCAAGTATGAAAAGGCCCTTGCGGATACGGTTATCGCCAAAAAGAGCGCAAGCGCAGCCATATCCACGGAGGCAGAAGAGAAGCAGCTTTCAAGAATGTCAGAGCTTGTTTCGGAGCTGTCAAAGAGGCTTGAGAAGCTGGCAGGCGACATGGCCAAAGAGGATGACATTGAGGATGTGGTGGAGCTGGCGAACTATCACCGGGAGACCATCGCAGGATCCATGAACAGCGTCCGTGAGGTGGTTGATGAGATGGAGACACTCATTCCCCTTGATATCTGGCCTTATCCTACATACGGACAGATCCTGTACTCAGTAAAATAATATTATAATAATATTTTGGTACATGTTTAATATTTAGTCAAAGGCGACTTACAGTTTTTATGCTGTAAGTCGTTTTTTTATAAAAAGATCCTTCGGGCAAAGCCCTCAGGATGACAAAAGGGGGCACCGCCCCGGGATGAAAGCGAGGGCTTCCTCTCCCTGTCATCGAAAGAGTAGCGAAGGATCTTAAAAGAAAGTGAGGTAATGTTATGGTAACACAGGAAGTTATGGATTTAGTAGGCAGCGAAGTCTACGGCGTCTGGTTTCTGATCGGCGCAGCGCTGGTGTCCTGGATGCAGGCAGGATTCGCCATGTGCGAATCAGGCTTTACAAGAGCAAAGAACGCAGGAAACATCATCATGAAGAACCTGATGGACTTCTGTATCGGTACTCTGATGTGGTTCATTTGCGGTGCATCCCTGATGCTGGGCGAGAACATTTTAGGCGGCTTTGCCGGAGGCCTTACCTTTGATGTGTTCACAGGCTACGGCAGCTTTGATTATTCGGCATTTGTATTTAACCTTGTATTCTGTGCAACAACGGCAACCATCGTATCCGGTGCCATGGCAGAGAGAACAAAGTTTTCAAGCTACTGCATTTATTCGGCTATCATTTCAGCCATCATCTACCCCATAGAGGCACATTGGACCTGGGGAGGCGGCTTTTTGGCACAGTGGGGCTTCCATGATTATGCAGGATCTACCTGTATCCATATGGTAGGCGGTATATGCGCCCTCATCGGTGCATGGATGCTGGGTCCCCGTATCGGTAAGTTTGAAAAGGACGGAAACGGCAAGGTAACAAAGGTAAACGCCTTCCCCGGTCACAACCTGGTAATTGCAGCATTAGGTGTATTCATCCTATGGCTGGGCTGGTACGGCTTCAACGGAGCTGCAGCAACGGATATCGGAACACTTGGTTCCATCTTCCTTACGACTACAGTAGCTCCCGCAGTTGCAACTGTTGTATGTATGGTATTTACATGGGTACGCTATGGTAAGCCCGATGTGTCCATGTGCTTAAACGCATCTCTGGCAGGCCTGGTAGCCATCACGGCACCCTGTGACGTAACAGACTGTGCAGGCGCAGCCATCATCGGCGCAGTAGCAGGTGTATTGGTAGTATTCGGAGTATGGTTTAACGATAACGTAACACATGTAGATGACCCCGTTGGTGCGGTTGCAGTTCATATGTTCAACGGTATCTGGGGTACTCTGGCAGTAGGCCTTTTTGCAACAGACACAGCTCCTGGCTTTGCTGTAGCAGGCATTGAAGAGGGACTTTTCTACGGCGGCGGCCTTTCACAGCTTATCAAGCAGCTGGGCGGCGTAGCAGTAACTGTACTTTGGACAGTAGTTACCATCACCATAGCATTTACGGTGATCAAAAAGACTATCGGACTCCGTGTCAGTGAGGAAGAGGAGATCGAAGGTCTGGACGCTAAAGAGCACGGACTTCCCTCAGCTTATTCAGGCTTTGCCATCATGGATATTGCCAACACAATGAGCGTAAACGAGAATACCGACCTGGGCGTTGGCGAATACGAGAAGGCAAGCCCTGCAATGATCAAGGCAGCGGTTCCCGTGGAAAATCATGCAGAAACACTTCAGGGAACAAGCCTGGCAAGTGGTATCAACAAGGTTGTTATCATTACAAAGCTCTCACGTTATGACAAGATCAAAAAGGCCCTCAACGAGCTGGGTGTTACCGGTATCACGGTTACTCAGGTTACGGGCTGTGGTATCCAAAAGGGTGCCGGCCAGATGTATCGTGGAGTTGAGATGGATCTGACACTGTTGCCCAAGATCAAGCTGGAGGTTGTGGTCAGCCACATCCCTGTGGATGATGTGATCGAAGTGGCTAAAAAGACACTTTACACCGGCAAGATCGGCGATGGTAAGATCTTTGTATATCCTGTCAGCCGCGTAGTTAAGATCCGTACAGGTGAAGAAAACGAAGAAGCTTTGCAGGATGTAGAATAATATAAACAGCTATTTTACAGGGGGACCTGGGTCCCCCTGCTTTTGGTTGTCAATGAATGGTAGGAGGTTTCCCTCCTACTCATGCTTGTTTAGGAGGAGGTCAGACATGGCAGCATTTGAACGTGTGCTTTCGGGGATACCGGATATGGATGTGGCACTTGATAATATCAGGCTTGGGGACAATGTGGTATGGAGGGTTTCGGATCTGTCCGAATTCAGGCTTTTCATGGAGCCCTATGTGGACCAGGCGAAAAAGGATGGCCGGAACATCATTTATTTTCGCTTTGCCAGTCATGAGCCATTAGTGGAGGACTGTCCGGAGGTAAAGACCATACATATTCCGCTTTCCCACCGTTTTGAGACCTTTACGGTGGAGATACACAACGCCATAGAAAAGGAGGGCTATGACGCCTTCTACGTTTTTGACTGCCTTTCCGAGCTTCAGACCGCCTGGGCCACGGATCTTATGATGGGTAACTTCTTCAGGGTTACCTGTCCCTTTTTGTTTATATTGGATACAGTGGCATTTTTCCCCATAATCCGCGGAAAACATTCCTTCCACGCCATTAACAAGATCCTCAACACCACACAGCTGTTTTTAGATGTGTACTCGGATGAAAAGAACACCTACGTCCGGGCTGAAAAGGTGTGGAACAGGAACTCCGAGACCATGTTTTTGCCTCATATCTATAAAAAGGAGACGGGCAGCTTTAAGCCCATATTGGACGGGGTCCAGTCCAGCCGTTTTTATAACGTGCTAAATCATTTTCAGCGTCCGGGAGAGGAGCAGTACATCGATTCCTGGGACAGGTTTTTCGATCTGGCAAAGCTGAAATGCGATAACGGCATGGACATCTCGGAGGAATGTAATACCATGTGCGACGTGATGATGAGCCGGGATCCGAAGATGAGGGAAATGGTAAAAAAGCATTTTACCCCCAAGGATTATTTCGATGTCAGGGGTCATATGATAGGCACGGGGCTCATAGGCGGAAAGGCCTGCGGCATGCTCTTGTCACGCGCCATAATCCGCAACACTTCCCCTGAGATAAATGAGGTTTTGGAGCCCCATGATTCATTTTTCATGGGTTCAGACATATATTACACTTATATCGTGGACAATGAGTTCTGGGACCTGCGTGTCAGACAGAGGACTGATGAGGAGTATTTTTCTCTGGCAGAGGAATTTGCGGACCGGCTGAAGGAAGGTACATTTTCGGAGGATATAAAAAACCAGCTCCGGCATATTTTGGAATACTACGGTCAGGACCCCTTCATAGTCCGCTCCAGCAGTATATTAGAGGATGGCTTCGGCAATGCCTTTGCCGGCAAATATGAATCGGTTTTCTGTGCTAACAGGGGCACCCTGGAAGAGCGGCTTTCAGAGTTTGAAGATGCCATAAGGACTGTTTATGCCAGTACCATGAGTATGTCCGCCCTGGATTACAGAAAGCGCAGGGGGCTGGATAAAAGGGATGAGCAGATGGCACTTTTGATACAGCGGGTGTCGGGATCCTATTACGGGCCTTATTATATGCCCTGTGCCGCAGGGGTGGGTTATTCCTACAGTCCCTACAAGTTTTTACAGGGTATAGACCAAAATGCGGGAATGCTGAGGCTTGTCATGGGTCTGGGGACATCCGCCGTGGACCGCACCCAGGGCTCTTATCCCAGACTGGTATCTTTGGATATGCCCGAGGCCACTTCATCCGTCACCTGTGCGGACAAGCACCGTTTTTCACAGCGCAGGGTGGAGGTCATGGATGTGAGCGAGCATTGCTTAAAGAGGCTGGAACAGCAGGTGATAGAGGATAAGCTGCCACCTTATCTTGCCAATATTCTTTTGGAACATGACTATGATGCGGAAAGCAGGTTCAGGGAGCGGGGCATCAACCGTTTTGTGAGATTTATCTCCTGTCTGGGACTGGTTAAAAAGAGAGATATCATGGAGCGGATGAGGACGCTGATGCATCTGATCCAGGAGGAATACGGGCAGCCGGTGGACATCGAGTTTACCATGAACCTGTCCGATACCGGGGAATACTCCATAAACCTTCTGCAGTGCAGGCCCCTTCAGGTGTTCAAGGATACGGGGGGCGTACATGTACCCACGGACATTCCAAAGGAAAAGGTCCTGCTTGAAAGCAAGGGGGCATCCATGGGACTGTCCCGGGATGAAAAGATAGATCTGATCGTATACGTGGATCCTGTGGGTTATTATAATATGCCCTATGTTAAAAAGGCTGAGATTGCATCGGTGATAGGCAAGATCAACTGGAAATACCGGGAGAGCGGCAGGCATATGATGCTTCTGGTCCCCGGCCGGGTGGGTACATCCTCTCCGGAACTGGGAGTGCCTACGGCCTTTGCGGATATCAGTGAATTCGAGGTGGTATGCGAGATGGAGGAGAGGGATGCAGGTTATAATCCCGAGCTTTCCTATGGAAGCCATATCTTTCAGGATCTTGTTGAATCTGATATACTTTATACGGCAGTTTTCAAAAGTGAAAAGACATTGAGTTTTGCACCCGAAAGCATGGCTGCTTATCCTGATATATCCGCGGACTTTGCAGATACACAGGATGTCACCCGGATAGTCAGGGTCTATGACATGTCAGATTCGGGTTGCAGGCTGTATTATGACCTGGAGGAAAACCACCTTTTGGTTGGGATGAAACAGGGTTGAGAGGTAAAAAAATGTCAGATCTACATGAGGAATGCGGAGTATTCGGTATATACTCCGAGACAAAAAAGGATGTGGCCTGGGACGTCTATTGCGGGCTTTTTTCCCTGCAGCACAGGGGCCAGGAAGCGGCTGGTATCGCCGTAAATGAGGACAGGAATATATGTTATCACAAGGGGCTGGGCCTGGTGCATGAGGTTTTTGACAGGGATGAGCTTAGCAGGCTGGGCCAGGGACAGATCGCCGTGGGGCATGTGCGGTATGCCACTACAGGAGACGGGGATGTGAGAAATGCCCAGCCCATGGTGGTGAGGCATATAAAGGGCCAGCTGGCTGTCTGCCACAACGGCAATCTCGTCAATTCAAAGGAGCTTCGTAGTGAATTAGAGCTTAAGGGCTGCATCTTCCACACCACCAGCGATACGGAGGTCATCTCCTATATAATCACACAAAAAAGGCTGGTGACGCCATCCATTGAGGAAGCGGTATGCGAGGCCATGAAGGAGATAAGGGGCGCATATTCCCTGGTTATGATGTCCCCGGCGAAGCTTATTGCCTGCCGTGATCCCTGGGGCTTTAGGCCCCTTTGCATGGGAAGGACCCCCGATGGGGACATAGTCTTTTCTTCGGAGACCTGTGGACTGGATACCATCGGCGCAGAGTTTATAAGGGATATAAAGCCCGGTGAAATAGTAGTGGTGGATGAAAAGGGCATCCGATCCATCACAACACACTGTGATGAACAAAAGCCGGCGCTCTGCGTTTTTGAATACATTTATTTTGCCCGGCCTGACTCTGTCATTGAGGGAATGTCGGTACATGAGTCGAGAAAGCTGGCGGGACGATATCTGGCAAAGTCCCATCCGGTGGATGCGGATATAGTGGTTGGTGTTCCGGACTCCGGACTGGATGCGGCGCTGGGCTATTCTGAGGAGGCAGGTATCCCATATGAAATGGGGCTTATCCGAAACAAGTATATAGGCCGTACATTTATCGCTCCGGAGGAAAGCGGCCGGGGCGGACAGGTGGACTTAAAGCTCAATGCTGCCTCTGCAGTGGTAAAGGGTAAACGAGTGGTTTTAATAGACGATTCCATTGTCCGGGGTACTACCTCGGCACGTATTGTAAGGATGCTTAAAAATGCCGGGGCTAAGGAAGTACATATGCGCATATCCTCACCGCCGTTTTTGCACCCCTGCTATTATGGCACTGATGTGGATTCGGATAAGGGGCTTATTGCAAAATCCCACACGGTGGAGGAAATATGTGATATAATCGGGGCAGATTCCCTGGGATATCTGTCCATGGAGGATGCGCTTCATCTGGTGACCGATCGTGCTCCGGATACATTTTGTGCAGCCTGCTTTAAGGGGGATTATCCGGCTTGATACGGATGGCTTGAATTGAGAAGTGTTGATTGAGGAAATGGGAGGTAGGTTATGAAAATTGGGATCTTGGGTTGTGGAAGGATAGCAGAGCTTTTGGCGGGCACTTTTAATGCCATGCCGGAACTGGATTGCCATGCAGTGGCTTCCAGGAGTCTTAAAAAGGCAGAGGAGTTTGCAAGAAACAATGGTTTTAAAAAGGGATACGGCAGCTACGAGGAGCTGGTGAGCGACCCGGAGGTGGAGCTTATCTATGTGGCCACGCCCCACTCGAGACATTTTGAGGATATGAAGCTTTGCATCGAGCATAAAAAGCCGGTGGTATGTGAAAAGTCATTTACCTTGAATGCCGGGGAGGCAGAGGAGATAATCAGACTTTCCGAAGAAAACGGCGTGTATGTGGCTGAAGCGATCTGGACCAGATATATGCCGTCCAGAAAGCTCATCGATGATATGATCGCATCGGGGATCATCGGCGAGGCCAAGATGCTTACGGCAAATCTTTCATATAAGATAGATGATAAGGAGAGGATCCTGGATCCAAAGCTTGCAGGAGGCGCGCTTTTGGATGTGGGAGTCTATGGAATCAATTTTGCGTTCATGCATTTTGGCAACGATTACAGGAGTATAGATTCATCCGTTATCATGACTGACACCGGGGTTGACGGCTCCGAGTCCATCACCATACATTATAATGATGGCAGGATGGCGGTTCTGACCCACGGCGTATATGCCAGATCTGACCGCAAGGGGATAATATACGGAGAAAAGGGCTATATCATTGTGGAAAACATCAATAATCCTCAGTTGATATGTGCATATGATGACGAGGATAATCTGATAAAAAAGGTGGATGTGCCCGCCCAGATCAGCGGATATGAATATGAATTCCTGGAGGCAATAAAGAGGATCGGAGAGGGTGCGTGCGAGAGCTTATCCATGCCGCACAGCCAGACACTCTTTGTGATGAGAGCCATGGATGAGATACGTTCATCCTGGGGCCTTAAGTATCCGAAGGAGGCCTGAGCAATTTTTCCTTGACACTTTAAAAAATTATGATATTATTCTGTGTAGAGAAATCAAAGGCGATTTCCGGATTTATTCTGGAAGTCGCCTCTTTTTTATGCTTAAAGGACCCTGAGGGTCATGGGAAGGAGAGCAAAAATGGGAGAAAAAAACACGAAGTATATCTTTGTGACCGGCGGTGTGGTATCGGGTCTCGGAAAGGGGATCACGGCAGCATCACTGGGACGTCTTTTAAAAATGAGGGGCTTAAAGATCGCCTCACAGAAGCTGGATCCCTATATGAATGTGGATCCGGGGACCATGAGCCCCTATCAGCACGGTGAAGTCTTTGTGACGGATGACGGAGCGGAGACGGATCTGGATCTGGGACACTACGAGCGTTTTATAGATGAGAGCTTAAACCGCTATTCCAATCTTACCAGCGGAAAGGTTTACTGGAACGTTTTAAGCCGCGAGCGCGCGGGAGAATATCTGGGGGATACAGTACAGGTCATTCCCCATATCACGGACGAGATCAAGCATTTTATTTATATGGGAGCAGAGAGCACCGATGCCGACATTTTGATCACGGAGATCGGCGGCACCACAGGTGATATCGAAAGCCAGCCCTTTTTGGAGGCCATCCGTCAGGTGAGCCTGGAGGTGGGCAAGGAAAACTGCCTTTTCATCCACGTGACCCTGGTTCCCTATCTGTCAGGTTCGGAGGAGCACAAGTCAAAGCCTACCCAGCATTCCGTAAAGGAACTCATGTCCCAGGGGATCCATCCGGACATTATCGTTCCCAGAGTGGACCGCCCCATGGAGCAGAGCATCCGGGATAAGATAGCACTGTTTTGTAATGTTAAAAAGGATTGCGTCATAGAAAATGACACAGTAGGCACACTGTATGAGGCACCTCTGATGCTCCATGAGCACGGCCTGGACGAGGTGGTGTGCAGGGAACTGGGCATCTGGTCAGCGAAGCCGGATATGACCCGCTGGCAGGGTCTTATTAACAGGATTAATGGCCTGTCCCACAGGGTCACCATTGCGATAGTAGGAAAATATGTGGCCCTTCACGACGCATACTTATCAGTCAGGGAAGCCCTGTATCACGGAGGTTACGAGAGCGATGCCCATGTGGACATCATGTGGGTGGATTCCGAGACCATCAATGATGAAAACGTGGCGGATGTCCTTAAGGAGGCAGATGGTATTTTAGTACCGGGAGGCTTCGGAGACAGGGGTATCCTGGGCAAGATCATAGCCTGCAGATACGCCAGGGAAAATGACATTCCCTACCTGGGGATCTGCCTGGGCATGCAGGTAGCCGTCATAGAATATGCAAGAAACGTATTAAAGATAGCAGACGCCAACAGCCGTGAGTTTGATCCCAGAGGTGAGCATCTGGTGATCGACCTTATGGAGGATCAGAGAAAGGTGGAGAAAAAGGGCGGCACCATGAGACTGGGAGCCTATCCCTGCAAGGTGGTGGAAGGAACCATCTTGGACAAGGCATATTTCTCAGAAGAAGAGTCGGTGCGTGAAAGTATCAACGCAGGACATATCACGGACAAGGGTGAGCGCATCATATCCGAGCGTCACCGCCACCGTTTTGAGTTCAACAATGAATACAGGGACGAGATGATCGAGTCGGGACTGGTAATAAGTGGTACCTCACCGGATAAAAACATAGTAGAGGTTGTTGAGGAACCGAAGAACCGCTTCCATGTTGGAGTGCAGTTCCATCCCGAGTTTAAGAGCCGTCCCAACCGTGCACATCCGCTGTTCAGGGAGTTTATCCGGGCGGCAGTAAAAGGAGATAACAATGATTGAGGAAAAGAACGCAAAAAGAGCAGGGCTTTATGATCCGTCATTTGAGCACGACGCCTGCGGTATAGGTGCCGTGGTAAATATTAAGGGAAAGAAGTCTTATCAGACAGTATCCGATGCTTTGTCTATCGTAGAAAACCTTGAGCATCGTGCGGGAAAGGACGCTACCGGGGAGACCGGTGACGGCGTGGGTATCCTACTACAGATATCTCATAAGTTTTTCAAAAAAGCCACTGCAAAAGCCGGCATATCTATAAAGGATGAGCAGGACTATGGTATCGGCATGTTCTTTTTCCCTCAGAATGAGAGAGACAGGAACCGCGCCAAGAAGATGTTTGAGATAATCACGGAAAAAGAGGGACTTAAGTTTTTAGGCTGGCGTGAGGTCCCCGTGGCGGAAAACGTGCTGGGAAGCCGTGCCAGAGAATGCATGCCCTCCATAGTCCAGGGCTTTGTGGAGAGGCCCTCCGACGTGGAAAAGGGTCTGGACTTTGACCGTAAGCTCTATGTTTTAAGGCGCCTGTTTGAGCAGACCAATGATGAAAATACCTATGTGGCATCCCTTTCTTCCCGTACCATCGTGTATAAGGGAATGTTTTTGGTGGGACAGCTCCGCACCTTCTATAATGACCTGACGGACCCGGATTATGAGGCGGCCATCGCTCTGGTGCACAGCCGTTTTTCCACCAATACCACACCCAGCTGGGAGCGCGCACATCCCTACAGGCTCATCGTTCACAACGGTGAGATCAATACAATAAAGGGTAATGCGGACAAGATGATCGCCCGTGAGGAGACCCTTTCCTCGCCCTATCTGGAAAATGACATGGCAAAGATCCTGCCGGCCATCTCCGCATCGGGATCCGATTCAGCCATGCTGGATAACACCCTTGAGTTTTTGATGATGAACGGCATGGAGCTTCCTCTGGCCATGATGATCACTGTCCCCGAGCCCTGGTCGAAAAACAATGCCATGGACCCGGCCCGCAGGGATTTTTACGAGTATTACGCCACCATGATGGAGCCCTGGGACGGCCCCGCATCCATCCTGTTTTCCGATGGAGATATCATGGGTGCCATTCTTGACAGAAACGGCCTGCGGCCCTCCAGATATTACGTTACCACAGATGATAACCTCATCCTTTCATCAGAGGTGGGCGTCCTTCCCATTCCCGAAGAGAATATCGTTAAAAAGGACAGGATGAAGCCCGGCAAGATGCTTTTGGTGGATACAGTAGAGGGCAAGCTTGTCGAGGATGATGAGCTAAAGCATCGCTTCACCTCCCGCAATCCATATGGCCAGTGGCTGGACCAGAACCTGGTGAATTTAAGCGAGCTTCATATCCCCAATATCAAGGTTGAGGAATATGATGAAAAGACACGCCTGAGCCTCCAGAAGGCCTTTGGCTATTCCTATGAGGACGTAAAGGAGACCATCCTTCCCATGGCCCGTGACGGTTCCGAGGCAATAGGCGCCATGGGGCTTGACGTGCCTCTGGCAGCCCTTCAAAAGGATGCTCATCTGCCACTTTTCGACTATTTCAAGCAGAGATTTGCCCAGGTTACGAATCCCCCCATAGATTCCATCAGGGAGGATGTCGTGACGGCTACCACCATATTTTTGGGAACTGCCGGGAATGTGCTTAACGAGGATGAGAAAAACTGTCACTGCCTGCGCATCAACAATCCAATCCTTACCAACACCGACCTTTTGAAGATAAAGAGCATTACGGCAGAGGGCTTCAAGCCCGTCACCATACCTATCATATACTACAAGAACACTTCACTGAAAAAAGCAGTGGAGCACCTTTTCGTAGAGGCCGACAGGGCCCATAAGGACGGCGCCAACATACTGATACTGTCCGATCGCGGCGTAGATGAAAACCACGTGGCGATCCCCTCCCTTCTTGCAGTATCGGCGCTCCAGCACCATTTGGTGGTCACCAAAAAGCGCACCCAGCTTTCTGTGATCATCGAAAGCGGAGAACCCAGAAGCGTTCACCACTTTGCCACGCTTCTGGGCTATGGTGCATCCGCTGTATGTCCCTATCTGGCACTGGATAGCATCCACGAGCTCATTGATAACGGGCTTTTGGACAAGGACTACTATGCAGCGGTTGATGACTACAACAATTCCGTCATCACGGGCATTATAAAGATCGCTTCAAAAATGGGTATTTCCACCATCCAGTCTTATCAGGGTGCCAAGATATTTGAGTGTATCGGTATCCATCCGGATGTGGTAAACACCTATTTTGAGGGCACATTAAGCCGTATCGGCGGCATCAGTCTTTCTGATATCGAAAAGGATGTGGAGACCCTTCACGACAAGGCCTTTGATCCCCTGGGACTGTCCGTTGATGAGACACTGGGTTCTGCCGGTGATCACAAGCTTCGTGCAAAAGGAGAGCGGCATCTGTATACTCCCGAGACCATCCATCTTTTGCAGCACTCTACCCGTACCGGGGACTATGGACTGTTTAAAGAGTTTACAAAGCGGGTGAATGATGAGAACCGGCCCTATGCTCTCCGCGGCCTTTTGGAGTTTGTTCCTCCTGAAAAGGGTATATCCGTAGACGAGGTGGAGTCAGTGGATTCCATTGTAAAGAGGTTTAAGACAGGAGCCATGTCCTACGGTTCCATTTCACAGGAGGCCCATGAGACCCTTGCTGTGGCCATGAATTCACTTCACGGCAAGTCGAATACCGGTGAGGGAGGAGAGTCTGACGACAGGCTGGGTGACCCGAAGCGCTGCTCAGCCATCAAGCAGGTGGCGTCCGGACGTTTTGGAGTCACCTCAAAGTATCTGGTATCCGCTCAGGAACTACAGATCAAGATGGCCCAGGGAGCCAAGCCCGGTGAGGGCGGACATCTCCCCGGTAAAAAGGTATATCCCTGGATAGCTAAGACCAGGCTTTCAACCCCCGGCGTATCCCTGATATCACCGCCGCCTCATCACGACATCTATTCCATCGAGGATCTGGCGGAGCTAATTTATGATCTTAAAAATGCCAATAAAAACGCACGTATATCCGTAAAGCTGGTTTCTGAAGCCGGCGTGGGAACTGTTGCAAGCGGTGTGGCCAAGGCAGGCGCACAGGTGATCCTCATCTCCGGTTATGACGGAGGTACGGGAGCTGCTCCGGTCACCTCCATACATAATGCGGGACTGCCCTGGGAGCTGGGACTGGCAGAGACGCATCAGACCCTTATCAGAAACGGACTGAGAAACCGTGTGATAATAGAAACGGACGGAAAGCTGTTATCAGGCCGTGACGTGGCCATAGCAGCCATCCTGGGAGCCGAGGAGTTTGGCTTTGCCACTGGCCCCCTTGTGACCATGGGCTGCGTGATGATGAGAGTATGTAACAAGGACACCTGTCCCGTAGGAGTAGCCACCCAGAATCCCGAGCTTCGCAAGCGGTTTGCAGGAAAACCGGAGTACGTGGTAAACTTCATGCGTTTTGTAGCAGAGGAGCTGCGTGAGTATATGGCCATGCTGGGTGTACGCACAGTGGACGAGCTGGTGGGCAGGACAGACCTGATCCGTGTCAGGGAAAATGCTTCCCTGGATCTGTCCCAGGTGATCTGCGGCGGCTTTGAGGGCGAGATCAGAGATGAAAGCGCCACGATCTACGACAAGAAGGATGTGTATGATTTCAAGCTGGCCAGGACCTTGGATGAAAGAACACTGATTAAGAAGCTGGATCCTGCCAAGAACGGTGCGGCCGGCGGCAGTGTATCCTGCGATGTGACCAATAACGATAGAGCTTTCGGAACCCTTTTGGGTGCAGAGATAACCAGAAGCTGCGGAGACGACCTTCCGGAGGATACCTATAAAGTATCCAGCCGGGGTGCAGGCGGCCAGTCCTTTGGAGCATTCATCCCCAAGGGCCTTACCATAAGCCTCATCGGTGACAGTAACGACTATTTCGGCAAGGGCTTATCCGGCGGAAAGCTTATCATTGCTCCCGCAAAGGAAGCTGCCTACGAGGCCGACAAAAATATCATAATCGGAAACGTGGCGCTCTACGGAGCCACCTCGGGCACAGCCTATATCAGCGGTGTGGCCGGAGAGAGATTTGCGGTCAGAAACTCCGGAGCTACAGCAGTGGTAGAGGGTTGCGGAGATCATGGCTGCGAGTACATGACAGGAGGCCGGGTGGCCATCCTGGGTGAAGTGGGCAAGAACTTTGCCGCAGGTATGAGCGGTGGAATCGCCTATGTTTTGGATCCCGACGATTCCCTGTACAAGAGGCTTAACAAGGCCATGGTTTCTCTTGAGCCAGTAACCGACAAATACGATGTTCAGGAGCTTAAGACCCTGATAGAAGGGCATGTGGCCGCCACAGGTTCCAAAAAGGGTGCCGAGATCCTTAAAGGTTTTGCGGATTACCTGAAGCACTTTAAAAAGGTCATCCCTCATGATTACAAGAAGATGATAGAGATGGTGGCACAGATGGAAAAGAAGGGTCTCTCACATGAGCAGGCCGAGATCGAAGCCTTTGAGCTTCTGACAAAGTGAGGTACCGGTATGGGAAAAGCAACAGGATTTTTAGAATATGAAAGAGTGGAATCAAAGGCAGTGCCGCCTCTGGAGAGGATAAACGGCTGGAATGAATTCCACATCATGCTAAGCCAAAAGGAACAGACAAAGCAGGGCGCCAGATGCATGGACTGTGGCGTGCCCTTCTGCCAGTACGGTGAAGCCATAAGCGGCATGACCAGCGGCTGTCCCCTTCACAATCTGATCCCCGAGTGGAATGATATGGTATGCAGGGGAAATTACGAACAGGCCTATCCCAGGCTTAAAAGGACCAGCAACTTTCCTGAGTTTACCTGTCGTGTATGTCCGGCACTTTGTGAAAAGGCCTGCACCTGCGGCCTGTATGACGAGCCAGTATCCACACGGGAAAACGAGAGAGCCATAATAGAGTATGCATATGAAAACGGTCTGGCAAAGGCAGAGCCTCCGAAGACCAGGACAAAAAAGAAGGTGGCGGTGATAGGCTCCGGCCCCGCCGGCCTGGCCGTGGCTGACGATCTGAACCGTCGCGGTCATTTGGTTACCGTATATGAGAGAAATGACAGGGTGGGAGGTCTTTTGCGATACGGCATCCCCAACATGAAGCTGGAAAAGTGGGTCATTGACCGGAAGCTTGAGATAATGGCACAGGAGGGCATAGAGTTTGTGACGAACACCGATATTGGTAAGGATATCAAGGCTTCGGACCTGTTAAAGGACTATGATGCCGTGGTGGTGGCAACCGGTACTCCAAACCCCAGGAACATCGAGGCTCCCGGAAGGGATGCGCAGGGGATCTATTTTGCAGTGGATTATCTGACAGACGCCACCAGGCAGCTTTATGAGGAAAAGCTGGTGGAGGATAAATTCCATGTGGATGGGGACAAGCCTGCTTCACAGAAGCTTTCCGCCAAAGATAAGGATGTGATCGTAATTGGCGGAGGCGATACAGGAAATGACTGCGTGGGAACGGCCATCCGTCAGGGCGCAAGGAGCGTGACCCAGCTGGAGATGATGCCACAGCCTCCTGTTAGCAGACGTGACAGTAATCCATGGCCGCAGTGGCCGCTGGTTTTAAAAACGGACTACGGTCAGGAGGAAGCCATTGCCGTGTTCGGGGCAGATCCCCGGATCTATCAGACCACGGTAAAAGAGTTTAAAAAGGATAAAAAAGGAAATGTGAAGTCCGCAGTTTTGGTATCCCTTGAGTCAAAGACAGACGAGGCTACGGGACGGCGGATGATGGTGCCGGTGGAGGGCAGCGAGCGTGAGGTAAAGGCATCTTTGGTCCTCATAGCCGCAGGTTTTCTGGGGTCCGATAAAAAGCTGGCGGATGCTTTTGGCGTGACCCTGGACGGACGCACCAATTTTGAGGGAATAAAAGGAACACATAAGACGTCGGGAGATAAGATATTCACTGCAGGGGATGCCCACACGGGACAGTCACTGGTGGTCAAGGCCATTGCGGACGGCAAAGCCTGCGCCCGGGAAATTGATGAGTTTTTGATGGGATATTCCAATCTGTAATGGTATAATGGTTCAGACGTGGACCAATCAGTACTAACGGAGGTTTATTATGACTGACATAACCATAGATGAAGTAATGGAGTTCATTGAGGAAAACGATGTGAAGTTCATCCGCCTTGCATTCTGTGATTACTACGGAGATCAGAAGAATGTGTCGGTTATGCCTGATGAGCTTAAAAAGGCTGCCGAGCGAGGGGAGCCCTTTGACTCCTTCAGGATAGCGGGCTTTGATGATCACGACAATCAGGATCTGTTTTTGCGCCCTGATCTGTCCACCATGTGTATTTTGCCCTGGAGACCCCAGGAGGGCAGGGTGCTCAGGTTTTATTGTGACGTCATCAAGTCAGATGGCTCCTGCTATGAGCTGGATCCCAGAAAGCTTTTAAAGGAGGCGGTAAATGACTGCAAGCGTCTGGGCTTCAAGCCCCGTATCGGTCTCAACTCCGAGTTTTACCTCTTCCGTACTGATGACGAAGATAATCCCACGGATGTGCCCTGGGACAACGGTTCCTGCTATGATATCGCCCCTAAGGATCGTGGAGAAAACATCCGCCGTGATATCTGCCTTACCATGGAGGAGATGGGGATCCGTCCTGAGAAATCCTACCATGAAAACGGCCCGGGCCAGAATGAGATCGATTTTGAAGAGGATTCCGCACTGCATACCGCGGATAACTTTATCACTTATAAAAATGTAGTGGGTGCTGTATCTGCCAGAAACGGTATCTATGCATCCTTTGCACCGAAGCCCCTGCCGGATGAGAGCGGTAACGGACTCCATATCAAGATGTCCCTTTTTGACGGGGGAGTCAACATCATCGACAAGGATCCGGATACGGCGGAAAGCTTTACCGCAGGCGTATTGAACCGTATGCGTGATATAACCGTTTTTTTGAACACCCAGTCATCTTCCTATGACCGTTTCGGTCAGGGGGAGGCGCCGAAGCATATCACATGGTCCATGCAAAACCGTTCCAGGCTTTTACGTATCCCGGTGGTAAACGGCAAGAGGGCGGGCTTTATCCTGCGTTCCCCCGACTCCGGCATCAATCCGTATCTGGCCTTTACCGTGCTTATACGTGCCGGGCTGGCCGGGATCAAAAACAAAGAGAAGCTTCCCTCACCGGTGGACAAGTCATGGCGCCGCCTGACAGAGGATGAAAAGGCCTCATATCAGAAGCTTCCCATGTCATTGGAGGAGGCCATTGACTGTGCCAAAAACAGTGAGTTTTTAAACAACGACGACTCCCTTCGTGACATAGTGGAGCGTTTTCTTTCGGTGCTGTCATCCCGTTCTTAGACTACTTAGTTTTACCCGTTATATCCCGCTCAGTGACAGCCTACAACTCCTGTCACTCTGAGCGAAGCGAAGAGTCTTTTACCTAACGTACAATGATTTTGATCAATGGTGATCGTATAAAGGAGACATAGATGGAGCAGGTGCTTTTAGTCTGCGATTCTGAAAAAGCCACGGAATTCTGCCGGGACGTCCTGAAAAAGCAGGGCTACCCGGATGTTTTCGTGTGCAAAAACGGACCGGAAGCCAAGCGCCGCCTTTTGGAGTTCGATTACGATTTCACGCTGATAAACGCCCCCCTTCGCATGGAATCTTCCGAGGGAGTGGCCATAGACATAGCGGAAAAAAACGTAAGCCAGGTCATCCTTCTGGTAAATGGCGAGCATTTTGACGAGGTTCACGCCCATACCAGGGATTATGGAGTTATCACCGTAACGAAACCCATACATGCAAGAGACATGGCAATGGCCATAGATTTTTCGCATATTGCACAAAGTCGCATCAAAATGTTGATGCAGGAGAACAAAAAGTTACAAAAAAAGATGAATGAGTTAAAATTTATTAACCATGCGAAGATTCTTTTGGTACAATATGAAGAGCTGACGGAGGAAGAGGCCCACAAGAAGATAGAGCGGCAGGCCATGGATGAGCGCAAGAGCCGTGTGTTGGTTTCAAAGGAGATAATAGACAAATATGAATAAAAAGCTGATAACAAGTGACGGTGATGTTTACGTCGGTACCGGCTTTGGAGCGGACCGGGAGGTGGTTTGCGAGCTGGTGTTTAACACATCAATGGCAGGCTATCAGGAAATAGTTTCCGATCCTTCTTATACAGATCAGGCAGTGGTCATGACCTATCCCCTCATCGGCAATTACGGGATGACCGATGACGATGATGAGAGCAAGGTGCCCTCCATCGGCGGGATGATAGTCAGGGACTACAACGATGCCCCTTCCAATTTCCGTTATACCAAGACCCTTTCGGAGGTTTTGGAGGAAAACGGCATCCCCGGTATATCGGGTATAGATACCAGGATGCTCACCAAGAGCATCAGGGATATCGGCAGTCGTCGCGCCATCATCACCGACGCTGACACTACGGTTGAGGAGGCCATTAAAAAGATAAATGACACTCCCGTTCCCCACGATGCTGTCTCCCGTGTCAGCTGTAAAAAGCGTTTTTATTCCAGGACCCCTGATCCCAAGTACAATGTGGTAGTCATAGACTGCGGGGTCAAGCTTAATATCATACGAAGCCTTAATGATGCTCACTGCAATGTGACTGTCGTTCCTTACGACACTCCTGCAGAGGAGATTTTTTTTATGAAGCCGGATGGAGTGCTTTTGTCAAACGGCCCCGGAGATCCCGAGGATGTTTTGCCTGTTATCGAAACGGCTAAGAATCTCATCGGAAACATACCGATCTTCGGCATCTGTCTGGGACACCAGATACTTTCCATTGCCTACGGCGCATCTACCTATAAGCTTAAATTCGGTCACAGGGGCGGCAACCACCCCGTCATGGACCTTCGTACCCAAAAGATCGACATTACATCACAAAACCACAGCTATGCCGTGGACGAAAGGTCCCTGGAGGGCACAAAGCTTCGCGTATCCCATAAGAACCTTTTGGATGATACGGTGGAGGGTGTGTTCTGCCGCGAGGATCTGGCTTTTGGGGTACAGTACCATCCCGAAGCGGCTCCGGGTCCCGAGGACAGCGGCTATCTTTTCGAGAGATTTATTGATAATATCGAAACCTTTAAGACCATGAGACTGATGACAAACAGGAGAAGATAATATGTCAAAGAGAACTGATCTGAAAAAAATACTGGTGATCGGCTCCGGTCCCATTGTCATAGGACAGGCTGCAGAGTTTGACTATGCAGGCACCCAGGCTTGTCTGGCCTTAAAGGAAGAGGGCTACGAGGTTATCCTGGCCAACTCCAATCCCGCCACCATCATGACGGACACCATGGTTGCGGACAAGGTCTATATGGAACCCCTTACCCTGGAATACATGGCCCGTATCTGTCGTTATGAGAGACCTGACGCCATAGTGCCGGGCATAGGAGGACAGACAGGACTGAACCTGGCCATGCAGCTTTATAAAAAGGGCATTTTGGCAGAGTGTGAGATCGAGCTTTTGGGCACGGACGCCAAGTCCATCGAGTGTGCGGAGGACAGGGAGCTTTTCAAGGAACTCTGTGAGCGCATAGGAGAGCCGGTGGTGCCCTCAGGTATAGCTTATTCCAACAAGGACGCGCATCAGATAGCAGATGAGATAGGCTATCCCGTCATTTTGCGTCCAGCATTTACACTGGGGGGTACTGGAGGCGGTTTTGCGGCCAATCCGGAGGAGCTTACTGACATGATGAAAAACGCCCTGGCACTTTCACCGGTGCATCAGGTGCTCATCGAAAAGAGCATAAAGGGCTATAAGGAGATAGAGTACGAGGTGATGCGGGATGCCAACGATACCGCCATTACCGTCTGTAATATGGAAAACCTGGATCCGGTGGGCATCCATACCGGCGACTCCATCGTGGTGGCGCCCAGCCAGACCCTGACCAACAAGGAATACCACATGCTCAGGAACAGCGCGCTTAAGATCATCCGTGCCCTGGATGTAAAGGGCGGATGTAACGTTCAGTTTGCGCTGGATCCTCTGTCATTCAGATATTATGTCATCGAGGTAAATCCCCGTGTGTCCAGATCTTCGGCTCTGGCATCCAAGGCCAGCGGCTATCCCATCGCCAGGGTATCTGCCAAGATAGCGGTGGGCATGGACCTCCATGAGATCGAGCTTAAAAATACACCGGCATGCTTTGAGCCTTCATTGGATTATGTGGTTACAAAGATGCCCAGGTTCCCCTTTGACAAGTTCCCTGCAGCCATGAACACGCTGTCTACACAGATGAAGGCCACGGGTGAGGTCATGAGCGTGGGCAGGACCTTTGAGGAGAGCCTGCTTAAGGCCATCAGGTCCTTAGAGGACGGCAAGAACCACATCCATATGGAAAAGTTCGACAAGGAACATATGAGTGTGGAGGACCTGCTTAATTACATCAAGGAGGGCACTGACGACAGGATCTACGCCATCTCACAGCTTTTGTGGCTGGGTGTGGACTATACCCTTATCTGCGATATCACCGGCATAGACATGTTCTTTTTGGAAAAGATCAAAAAGATCGTGGATCTGGAGAGGGAGCTGGAAAATAATCCCCATTCCGAGGAGCTGTTAAGATACGCGAAGCGCATGGGCTTTTCGGACGCCTATGTGGCAGAACTCTGGAAGTGTGAGGAGGATGAGGTCTACGAGCTTCGTGAAAAGCTGGATATCCATCCCATCTACAAGATGATCGATACCTGCGCCGGAGAGTTTGAAAGCTACGTTCCCTATTTTTACTCCACCTACGAGACAGAAAACGAGTCCCTGGTCACTGACAATAAAAAGGTCATCGTTTTAGGCTCCGGGCCCATCAGGATAGGGCAGGGCGTAGAGTTTGACTATTCCACTGTCCATGCGGTAAAGACCATCCATAACATGGGTTATGAGGCCATAGTGATAAACAACAACCCCGAGACGGTTTCCACGGATTACACTACTGCGGACAAGCTCTATTTTGAGCCACTGACCTCCGAGGACGTGATGAACGTGGTACATCTGGAAAAGCCCATGGGCGTCATTGCCACCCTGGGCGGACAGACCGCGGTGAACCTGGCGGAGAGCCTTACCAAGCGCGGGGTCAATATAATAGGAACAGACTTTAAGGCCATAGAAAAGGCGGAGGACCGTGATTCCTTTGACGCTGTGCTCCATGAGGCGGGTATTCCCAATCCCAAGGGCCAGGCGGTCACCGACATCGAATCAGGAGTAGCGGCTGCGGAAAACATAGGATATCCCGTGCTGGTACGCCCCAGCTTTGTGCTTGGCGGCCGGGCCATGGAGATCGTGGCCAACGAGGAGATGCTGAGGCACTATCTGGGCAATGCCGTGGATATGGATTCAGAGAGACCTGTTTTGATAGATAAGTACCTTAAGGGCAAAGAGGTGGAGGTTGACGCCATCTGTGACGGCACTGATGTATTTTTGCCCGGTATCATGGAGCTGGTAGAGCGCACCGGCGTTCATTCCGGCGACAGCAGCAGCGTATTCCCGCCTTTTTCCATTTCAAAGGAGGTTCAGGATACGGTGGCGGAGTACACCAGACGTCTGGGACTGGCCATTGGCATCCGGGGCCTGTACAACATCCAGTTTATCGTGGATGAAGAGGATAATGTATACGTCATTGAGGTCAATCCCCGTGCTTCCCGAAGCGTGCCATTTTTGTCAAAGTCCAGTGGCAAGAGCCTGGTGGATATAGCCACAAAGGTCATGCTGGGAGTATCTCTGAAGGAACAGGGAGTTTTGGAGGAAGATACGGGCAAGCAAAAGAAATGGTATGTAAAGACTCCGGCATTTTCATTTGAAAAGCTCACCGGCATGGATACCTATCTCTCACCGGAGATGAAGTCCACCGGAGAGGCCATAGGCTATGACAAGTCCCTGAACATCGCCCTTTATAAGGCGCTTCAGGCGTCCGGGATAAAGATGAAGGACTACGGTACCGTGGTTGTGACACTGGCGGATGAGGACAAAGTGGAGGGACTTCCTCTCATCAGGCGTTTTTACGACCTGGGCTTCAATATCGAGGCCACCACAGGCACCGGTACCTACCTTAAGGAAAACGGTATCCGAACCCGTATCCGAGGCCGGCTAAGCGATGGCAGTGAGGAGATTCTGGAGTCCATCCGGGCAGGATACGTAAGCTACGTCATCAATACACGGGCCATTTTATCAGGGGTACACTATGAGGACGGCGCATCCATCAGACAGTGCGCGGTACAAAACGGAGTGACCACCTTTACCTCACTGGATACGGTGCGTATCCTTTTAGACGTTCTTGAGGCCACAGTGCCCGAGATAGCAACCATATCATAAGGAGTTATCATGTATACAGTAAACAGCAGTTACAGTAAGATCCCCGGCAGTTATCTTTTTTCCGATATTGCCAAAAAGATATCTGCTTTCACGGAGGAGAATCCGGATGCGGATGTCATCAGACTTGGTATAGGAGATGTGACACAGCCCATCGCACCCACCATTATCGCAGCCATGCACAAGGCAGTGGACGAGATGGGAGATGCAGCCACTTTTCACGGCTATGCCCCGGATCTGGGATATGAGTTTTTGAGAAAAGCCATTTCGGAGTCCGATTACAGGAAAAGAGGCGTAGATATAGATATCGATGAGATCTTTATTTCCGACGGCGCCAAGAGTGATTCAGGCAATATCCAGGAGCTTTTCGGCATGGAAAACATCATCGCGGTGACTGATCCTGTGTACCCGGTGTATGTAGATTCCAACGCCATGAGCGGACGTTGCGGCAATTATATCAAAAGTGAGCAGAGGTGGAGCGATATAGTATACCTGCCCACCACGGCGGAAAACAATTTTGTCCCCGAATTGCCCCAGAAGACGCCGGACATCATCTATCTGTGCCTGCCCAACAATCCTACGGGTACCACCCTCAAAAAGGACCAGCTGCAGGAGTGGGTGGACTACGCCATCAGAAAAAATGCGCTCATTATCTATGATGCGGCCTATGAGGCGTATATTTCCGATGATGATGTTCCCCACAGCATCTACGAGTGCACGGGAGCAAAGAGCTGTGCCATTGAGATCAGGTCATTTTCCAAAAATGCGGGCTTTACAGGCGTAAGACTTGGCTTTACCGTGGTTCCCAAGGAGATAAAATGCGGCAAGACCTCCCTTCACGATATGTGGGCACGCCGCCACGACACCAAGTTCAACGGTGCTCCTTATATCATCCAGAGAGCCGGTGAGGCAGTGTACTCCGAATCCGGTCAGCGTGAGATAAAAGAACAGATAGCTTATTATATGAAAAATGCATCAGTTATACGAGAGGGCTTGACAAAAGCAGGCTATGACGTGTATGGTGGCATAAACGCTCCCTATATCTGGCTGAAGACTCCGGACAGGATGACCTCATGGGAGTTTTTCGACTATCTTCTGAAGGAAAAGAACATTGTGGGTACGCCGGGATCCGGCTTTGGCCCCAGTGGTGAGGGATACTTCAGACTGACGGCCTTTGGTACATTTGAAAATACGAAAAAGGCCATTGAGAGGATTGTCGGCTAAACCATATAACGAAAGGCACTTATATGTTATACGCCAGCTTTGGTATACTGGCCCTGGTGCTTCATGTGATCATCAACTACGATGTGCTGGTTAAAAATGATTACAGAAATGAAGCCATAAGGCCGTACCGGCATTATCTTGTCGGTCTTTTATTCTTTTATATTCTTGACATATCCTGGGGTCTTATTTATGAGACCAAAATGGTTCCCCTGGTGTATGCCAACACGTTGATGTTCTTTTTATCTATGGTGGTATCGGTAGCGCTGTGGACTCGGTACGTGGTGGCTTATCTCAACAGAAAAGGCCGTTTCAGCCTGTTTTTGTCTTATTCAGGCTGGATAATCCTGGGATATGAGGTACTGCATCTCATAATCAATTTCTTCAGACCGGTGATATTCTGGGTTGAGGATGATGGGACCTATCATCCCCTTAGTGGCAGGTATGTAACACTGAGCTTACAGGTGGTACTGTTTCTGGTGGCATCCGTCTATTCGCTGGTGGTGGCTACCCGCACTGAGGGCAATACCAAGCTCCATCACCGCACCATAGGTGTATCCGGTATCGCCATGTCTGCATTTGTGATCCTACAGACCTCGGATCCCATGCTTCCCTATTATTCCATCGGTTGTATGCTGGGGACGGCCCTTTTGCATACTTTCGTTTTGGAGGATGAGAAGGAGGAGCAGAAAAAGAGCCTTGAGGATCTTTTGGAACGGGAGAAAAGGCATAAGCAGGAGCTCTTGTCTGCCAGACAGATGGCATACACCGACTCTCTTACCGGAGTCAAGAACAAGCACTCCTACTTTGAGGCTGAGACATCCCTGGACAGCCGTATCGCAAGTGATGATGTGGAGGGCTTTGCGGTTGTGGTCTTCGACCTTAATGACCTAAAGCTCATCAATGATACAAAGGGTCACGACGAAGGTGATAATTATATCTGTGAGGCATGCAGACTCATATGTACCATTTTCGATCACAGTCCGGTCTTCCGTATTGGCGGAGATGAATTTGTGGCCATTTTGGAAAACAGCGATTTTGAGCATAGGTTTGAGCTGCTGGCAGATTTTGATGCTCAGATAGAGGAAAATATCAAAGCAGGAGCGGCTGTTGTTGCCAGCGGCATGTCGGACTTCAGAAAGGAAACCGACGACTGCTACCAGCCTGTATTTGAGCGGGCTGATAAAAAGATGTATGAACGCAAGTATATCCTCAAGGAAATGGCAAGCCAGATACATGCGTAACGGACCGGAGGATCTTTTATGAACATCGAGACGGTTGACAAACTGAGTGAAACCGGGGATCTTTCGGACGAGGAGTTTTTATTTCTTCTTTCGGATGATAATCCCGAACTAAGTGAATATCTGGCGAAAAAGGCCCAAAAAGTCCGCGAAAAGCACTATGGAAAAGATGTGTATATTCGCGGGCTTATTGAATTCACCAATTTTTGCAAAAACAACTGTAAGTATTGCGGCATAAGGTGCGGGAACAAAAACGCAGACCGCTACAGACTAGGTCCGGAGGAGATCATTTCCTGCGGGGATATGGGATATGAGCTGGGCTTTCGTACCTTCGTTCTACAGGGCGGGGAGGATCCGTATTTTACAGATGATAAGATGGCGGATATAGTCAGCGCCCTGAAGGACCGTCATCCGGACTGTGCCGTAACCCTTTCCATTGGAGAGCGCAGCAGGGAAAGCTATGAGAGGCTTTTTGATGCGGGGGCAGACCGGTACCTCTTGCGACATGAGACGGCTGACAAGGCCCACTATGAGTCTCTGCATCCTGCGGACATGTCCTTTGACAACCGGATGCGCTGCCTTAATGATCTTCGTGATATCGGATATCAGGTGGGCTGCGGCATGATGATTGGTTCTCCCGGCCAGAGATTGGAGCATCTTGTCAGGGATCTTCGGTTTTTACGGGAATTTAAGCCCCAGATGGTGGGGATAGGGCCTTTTGTACCTCATCATGATACTGAATATGCCCACATGCCAGCGGGTTCCGTGGAGCTGACCCTAAAGCTTCTATCCATCATACGACTGATCCTGCCGGAGGTTTTGCTTCCCGCCACCACGGCTTTGGGCACACTGGATCCCCTGGGGCGGGAAAAGGGCCTTGCAGCGGGCGCCAATGTTATAATGCCCAATCTGTCCCCTACAGAGGTCAGAGGCAAGTATCTGTTATATGACAACAAGATCTGTACCGGAGAGGAGGCAGCTGAGTGCATACGCTGCCTGACAATGCGTGTGAAAAACGCCGGATATGATATAGTTGAGGATCGCGGAGATCACCTGTCATTCAAAAAATGAGCTTGCCGCCTCAGCTGCGGCATCGATCCGCTTTTCCTTGTCGGAGATATAGTGCTTTGAGGTATCGATGGAGCTGTGGTGCAGGGCATCCTTTATGGCATAGATATCCTTTGTCTCTGCGTATACCTTTGTGGCAAAGGTGGCCCTCATCTTGTGGGGTGATATATTGTCGGGCAGATTTGCAGCCCGGCAGTATTTTTTCATCATTTTCTGGACTGCATTTACAGAGATACGCCTGCCCTGAGTGGATATGAAAAGGGCGTTTTCCCGGCTGTCTGTTACCAGTCCCGGCCGGCAGAACTCGATATAATCCTCCACGGCATTACTGACTGCGTCTATCATACGCACCTTGTCCTCGTCACCGCCTTTTCTGATTATCCGAAGATAGTACTTATCAGCCTCGGTTTTATCTATGTCAGTGAGATTGAGGCCCACGAGCTCCGAGACACGTATGCCGGTGCCTAAAAGGACCATAACGATGGCCAGATCCCTGTCGGAGATACGCTGGTTATATTTTTTTGTATGTTCGCTGTAATTAAGGCCCTCCTGGGTCCTGATGCATTTTAAAAGGGCGGCAACCTGGGTGTCGCTCAGCTTGATGACATCATGAGCCTTAAGCTTGGGACCGGTGGCCAAAAGGGTGGGATTGGTCTGGATCATCTCAGTACTGATATAGTACTTGTAAAAGGTCTTGAGAACTGACAGCTTGCGGCGCTTGGCATTGTCGGAAAGCTCTATCCCGTCCTCAGATCTGGCCATATAGGCTTCGATGTTTTTAAGCTTTATGCTGTCCAGATCCTCCACGACCAGATCGTTTACAGACTCCTTTTTCAGGGTGGTGACCATGAAACGCAAAAACACATTGATCTCATACATGTAGCTTAGGATGGTATTTGTGGAGCGGCTTTGTGCCACCATATGACCATAAAAATCCTCCACAAATAATGGCATGTCCAAAAGCATCTCATTGATCTTTTCATTATTTTTTTTGTCTGTCTGATTACGGTACTCGCGGCTCATATACTGTCTCCCCGATATTTTGGTACATTATACCACAAACGATTGGGAATTGTGGGATACTGTGAAGTATATTATAATAGTATTATTAAAATAATATTTTGAGATTGAGGAAAAACAAGGAAAAGAGGGGAACACAAAATGAAAGTATCATTGACGGAGGATCTGCAAAAAAAACTTGAAGATCTAAAGGATCATATCAGGGGACTCGGATCTCTTGCGGTGGGCTTTTCGGGCGGAGTTGACTCCACGTTTTTGCTTGCAGTAGCGCATGAAGTGCTGGGGGATGGGGTTATCGCCGTGACCGAGGCTGATGCGTCGGTACCGGGACGTGAACTGGATGAAGCAAGGTTTTTTTGTGAGGAGAGGGGTATACGTCACATAACGTGTAACGTGGATCCGTTTAAAGAAGAAGAGTACCGGCAAAACGGCCCGGACAGGTGCTATTTCTGCAAGAAAGGGATATTTACGGAGATCAAAAGGATCGCTGAAGAAAACGGGATCGCCTATGTTGCTGAGGGCTCGAATGTGGATGATATGGGAGATTATCGCCCCGGACTCAGGGCGGTGGAGGAGCTTTCGGTTAAAAGTCCGCTCAGGGAGGCGGGACTTACCAAATCCGATATCCGCCTTATCTCAAAGGCCATGGAGCTGCCTACCTGGAGCAAGCCTGCATATGCCTGCCTGGCTTCCCGTTTTGTCTATGGAGAAGAGATCAACGAAAAAAAGCTTCGCATGATAGATCAGGCGGAGCAGTTTTTGATCGAACACGGTTTTTTGGAGGAACGTGTCCGTATTCACGGAAATATCGCCAGGATCGAGGTGCCTGCAAAGGATATTCCACGATTGGCATCAGATGAAGTGCGGGGGGTGATATATGAGCGGTTTAAAGAGCTTGGCTTTATGTTTGTGACCATCGATATGCGTGGTTATCGCCGGGGCAGCATGAACGAAACTATAAAACACACTTCAGAATAGAAAGGAGAGAGGATGGTCAGGAGAGCTATAAAAGATGACATTCCAAGGATAATGGAGCTATTGATCCAGGTGGATATGGTCCATCATAACGGACGGCCGGATATATTCAAGGGTCCGACTACAAAATACAGCGAGGAGCAGCTGGGACAGATTATCGATGATGACAGTACGCCGGTTTTCGTTTGTGTGGGAGAGGATGGAGTCGTCAGGGGTCATGCATTTTGCCAGCACAAGCAGGTGCTGGGAGACAGGGTCCTCACGGATATCAGGACCTTATACATAGATGACATCTGTGTGGATGAGACTTTTCGTGGAGAGGGCGTGGGGCGCCGGCTTTACGAGCATGTGCTGGGATATGCCCGGGATAACGGGTTTTACAATGTGACCCTCAATGTATGGGAATGCAATCCCGGGGCCATGGATTTTTATAAAAAAATGGGCTTTGTTCCGCAGAAAACCGGCATGGAGATAATACTGTAAAAGTGAATTGATTTATTACCCGATATTTGGCATAATATCTGTGGCGCAAACGATTTCGTCTGCGCAGGAAATGAGAGGAGGAAGTATAGATGAACAGTAAATTTGGAATCAGGGAAGTAGTAGCCATGGGTATCGGCACGGCACTTTTTGTGGTTTTGACCAACATCCAGGTCCCCATCGTCATAGTGCCCAACACCGCACTTCAGCCCAGAATGGCTGTGATGGCCTTTTTGGCAGCGGCTTTCGGACCCATCGTAGGAGGTGTCATCGGTCTTTTGGGACATGCTCTGGGTGACGCGTTATTTTACGGCTCTGTATGGTGGAGCTGGGTTTTCCCCGAGGCAGTTGTAGGTATAGCCATCGGCCTCTTTAAGAACAAGTATGCAGTAAGAGAGGGCGGCTTTAACTCCGGAAAGACCATCGTGCTTTTCAATGTTACTCAGGTAGTTGCCAACGCCATTGCCTGGATCCTTGTTGCACCCGTTCTTGACATCCTGGTATACGCTGAGCCTGCCAACAAGGTATTTGCCCAGGGCGCATTTGCTTTCCTCGGCAATATCATTATCATCGGCATTTTAGGCACACTGCTTTTAGTTGGTTACTCCAAGATAGCCGGCAAGTCTTCAGACCTTTCGGCAGAAGATTGATGATATATGGACCCCATAATCGAGTTTAAAGATTATACATTTAAGTACCGGGCGCAAAAAGAGCCCACACTATACGATATCAACCTGAGTATTTACCCGGGGGAAAAGATACTTATAGTGGGGCAGTCCGGTTCCGGCAAGTCCACCCTGGCACACTGCATCAACGCACTTAATCCCTGTGCCTGGGGTGGAGAAAGCACCGGCACACTCCGGGTGGATGGAGATGATCCCGCATCCCTCGGAGTTTTTGGTATGTCAAAAAAGGTGGGGACTGTGCTCCAGGATACGGACGGCCAGTTCATCGGACTTACCGTGGCGGAGGATATTGCCTTTGCCCTTGAAAATGATGCTGTGCCCCAGGATGAGATGAAATCAAAGGTGATGGGTACGGCAGAGAAGGTCAGGATGAGCGACTTCCTGTCATCTGCTCCGGGGGAGCTCTCGGGTGGTCAGAAACAGCGGGTTTCCCTGGGCGGAGTCATGGTGGATGACGTGAAGGTCCTTCTTTTTGACGAGCCACTGGCGAATCTGGACCCTTCCACCGGAAAGCGGACCATAGAGCTTATTGATGATATCATGAGGGATGAGGATGTGACGGTGGTTATCATCGAGCATCGTTTGGAGGATGTTCTCCATCGTCCGGTGGACCGGATCATTTTGATGGAGGGCGGACGTATCGTTGCGGACCAAAAGCCCGATGAGCTTCTGGCATCAGGTATTTTGCCGGAGCATGGCATCAGGGAACCGTTGTATCTGGCTGCCATGAGACATGCGGGTGCATCCGTCAGTGCAGACGACAGGCCCTCATCTGTGGCAGATATGGATATTTCCCGCCATGCGGACACCATAAGAGAATGGTTTTTGCATACGGACAGGGTTGTGCGCAACAAGGGAGAAAAAAAGGTTCTTGAGGTTCGGGATCTTTGCTTTGGTTATGACAGGGAAAAGGCCATTCTTTCCGACATCAGCTTTTCCATCCATGAGGGAGAGATGGTCTCTTTAGTAGGAAAAAACGGAGCCGGGAAGTCCACACTTGCATCACTGATATGCGGGTTTTATAAGCCTGATTCGGGATCTGTTTTATTGGAGGGCTCGGACATCTCACCCCTTTCCATAAAGGAGCGGGGAGAAAAGATAGGCTATGTGATGCAGAGCCCCAATCAGATGATCAGTAAGCCCATGATAAGAGATGAGGTGGGGCTGGGGCTTTTGGTCAGGGGAGCGCCCGAGGATGAGATCAACCAAAGGGTGGAGGAGACCCTCAGGATCTGCGGGCTGTATCCCTTCAGAAACTGGCCGGTTTCAGCGCTGTCCTTCGGTCAGAAAAAACGAGTGAGTATCGCTAGCATCCTGGTGATGAAGCCCAGGATAATGATATTGGATGAGCCTACTGCAGGCCAGGATTTTGCTCACTATACCGAGATAATGGAGTTTCTCAAAAAACTCAGGGATGAGACGGGACTTACCATGATCATGATCACCCATGACATGCATCTCATGCTGGAGTATACCGATCATGCACTGGTGTTGTCGGATGGACATTTGCTCATGGACGATACTCCCGCCAGAGTGCTTACGGATGACGATATTACCGAGAGGGCTTATCTGAAAAGGACATCCCTGTATGATCTGGCAACGAGCTGTGGCATTGAGCCTCCGAAGGATTTTGTGGACAGATTTATTGAGCATGAACGCATGGAAAGGTCGAAAGCAGTATGAACCGTCTGATCTCTTATGAAAAAAAGGATACCTTCATACACGGCCTGAGCGGGTTTTCCAAGCTGGTTTTCTTTATTATATGGTGCATTGTCTCGGCAATGACATTTGACACCCGGGTGCTGGTTGTCATGCTGCTGTTCGGGGCATTTATCTATATTGCCAGCGGTACAAAATGGAGGCAGGTTAGCAGCATTTTCAAAGCGGTCATGTTTTTCATGACCGTAAACCTCATATGCATATTTTTCTTTGCACCCTATCAGGGCTGCGAGATATATGGGACGAGGCACGATCTGGTCCATCTTTTCGGGAACTACAGTATTACCTGTGAGCAGCTTTTTTATGAGTTAAATGTTTTGATAAAGTACTTTACCGTCATACCGGCTGTCTTTATATTTTTGGTTACTACAGATCCCAGTGAGCTGGCGGCATCCATAAACGGAGTGGGTGTACCATATTCCATCTCATATTCGGTGGCCATCGCCCTTCGCTACATTCCGGATATCCAGGACGAATTCCGGCGTATCAAAAATGCTCAGGAAGCCAGAGGGATTGAAATGAGCATCAAGGCGCCGCTGGTGGAGAGGATCAAAAGGATTGCCAGCATCATTTTCCCGCTTCTGTTTTCGACAATGGAGAGGATAGATGTGGTCAGCAATGCCATGGAGCTTCGTGGCTTTGGCAAAAAAAAGACACGTACCTGGTACTCGAGGAAAAAGCTGGTGGCGGCTGATATCCTGGTGATCGCCGGGGTGATCGTATTTGCTTTCGTGGCACTTTTCATAACATATTGCGATGGTAACCGATTTTATAATCCTTTTATTTAGATAGAAAGAAGGATAAGGTAAAGGGCATGCTGTTTGCAGCAACCATCTGCGGAGCGTCAGGAAGCCTGATCGTGATATTATCCATAAATCAATCTAATATAAGTCATAGAATATGAGTCCTTTCTCTGATATAATTATGATGGATTGGGCTCTTTTGCGTTAGACAGATATTTTCAGGATGAAAAAGATCAATACAATATAGAAGGGAGAAAAGAGATGACAGTTACCAAGGAAAAAAACGGCGATGTACTCAATGTAGACATATCGGGAGAACTGGACATAAAGACGGCGCCCTAGCTGAAGGCGGGGCTGGAGGGACAGCTTGATGATGTGATGGAGGTTTATTTCGACCTGAAGGATTGCCCCTATACCTCATCTGCGGGACTCAGGGTTATTCTGGGTGCGTATCAGGTCCTGGATGAAAAGGATGGACGCATGGTGCTTAAAAATGTAAATGATGTTTTTATGGATATCCTTTCGGAAACCGGCTTTACCGATTTTTTGGAGATTGAGTAAGCCTCAGTTATATGATAACTTCCGGGAAGCAGGGAAGAATCCTTTTAAAATGCTGTAATGCTTATGTAATAGGACCGGGAGTATACTTCACGCAAAGATATAACCACGGGCACAGGAGGAGACTTATGAAATGGACAAAACAGAAAAATAATAAGAGCGTAGCATTCTTTGCGTATGTCATTGTCATGGCACTTCTTACCGTGTCACTGCTGGACGGCAGCGTAGCTTCCCTTGGGACGGTGAAAGCGGCGGGCGGCTCCGGCACAGAGGCATCTCCGTATTTAGTTGATGATTGGACGGAACTTAGTACGGCATGGTCGAATCCCCCTGGCCAATACGTTACAAATTATATTAAGCTGAATAATGATATACAGGTTCCTTCAAACGCATCGGCCCTATCGGTAGGAAATTCTAATGATATAGATATAGATTTGAATCAGCATAAGATTGAATATTCCGGATCTGACTCGAATTATACTATATTTGAGGCCGTCGGTGGCTATTATTTATATCTGAGTAATGGAACCATAGAAAACTGTAAATTGTATTGCTCAAATTCACGGATATATGTATCAGGCCTGATAGAGTGTAACATTACTTTGGAGACGTCTAACGGCTCTAACGCCAGTATATATAAAAAAGGATCACTAGATTCGGGCTCAATAATAAATGTTACAAAAAATCAATCCGGCCAAGTCTACCCCTTTTATCGGGCCTCCACCAATGGCGAGACCGCCGCAACCATATTTCAAAGTGGTCACGTGGATGTGACGGCAGCTGATGCCGGTTGTTTTACCATAAACGGGTATGATGTTGCGTTTGTAGATACCTATGCATGGGGCATAACTTCTCCCAGTTCTCCACGTCTCGTGTTGCTTAAAAGAAACATAAATGAAACCCATAATGCGTCTATGATACTTCATAAGGAAAGCACCAATACTCGTGGAGATGATGTATACCAGGCGGGTGATCATGTAACAGCAAGTCTTCCCACTATGAATAACCCAGTCGACCAACCAAGGGATTTTTATTTATTCAGTGACGACCAGCCGGTATATCGATATATATATTGGTATAATCAGCAGGATCTATCGGGATTGTCCTATACGTTCCGCACCGAAGATGTTGGGAAAAAACTTCGAGGTGCTTGGGAAGTATATGATGGCAACGGATATTATTACGCCTACTCCGCACTTTCCCCTACTGTAGAGGCGGCTGGGGCGCCTGCACCGACTCCAACACCGACTCCAACACCGACTCCAACACCGACGCCTACTCCTACTCCAACGCCTGATCCTACTCCGACGCCAACTCCGTCATCGGATAGTACTCCGAGCAGTTCTTCGGGCAGCTCATCGAGCAGTTCATCAGGCAGCACCCCGGCGGCCACAAAGGCAACCTCCACCTCCTCAGGCGAGACTAAGGTAACGAACAACAAGGGTGAGGCCATATCAAATTCCCTGGTCACCGTAAAGATGACGGACTCCTCCGGAAACACTGTTTCGAAGCAGGTTCTTACGGATGAGCAGGGTAATATAGCAAAAAAGGAAGTGGTGACTGTATCTCAGGAGGTATCTTCCACCGGAAAGACTACCGAGGTGGGAAATCCTACCTGGCAGCCAGTGACGGCACCATATATGACACTCCGGGGTTTACAGATGTTTCAGACATAATGGGACTATCCAGGGGTGAGCTTTCTGAAGCTGACAAGGTGGTATATATAAAAGAGGATGGTTCCCTGATGCAGGGTGAGAGATTTACCGTTACTACAAAAACCGGTAAGAAGATAATGTATGCGGCGGATGAGGATTGTAACATTATAAGAAACGGCTTCTTCAATGCGAAGAGATCCGGCGTTACAGATAAGGCAGTTAAAAGCGGTGCCACATATTTTGCGAAGGCGAACGGTCAACTGATCACCAATGCACTTTTTACCGTAAAGACTACAAATAACGGTAAAGTAAAGGTAAAGATCAATAAAAAAGGAGCCGGTCCGGCAGAAAAGCGTTATAATAGACGACAAGAAGCTTTATTTCAGCTTAAAGGGCGCAAAGGGCGGCACTGAGCAAGCACAATATTATGCTACAAAATCCGGAAAACTCGCCAAGAATCAGTGGGTTAATGTGGGAGTAAAGGATTATTATTGTGGCTCCAGCGGCAAGATCACAAAGTCAAAGAAGCATATTATAAACAATACCTGATTATTGTTTGCCGGGGAACGATATCATTGGAGCAAAGGCTATTGAGGACATCGCGTAAAAAAATCAAAACCATCATTTACAAGTGGCTGATCGTAATCCTTATGATTTCTTTCGCCGCAGCGGCTGCGCTTGGCTTTTTTTTCCAAAACCTGTTTTCCCGCCGGCAGGCCTTCACCCTCCTTGGAGAGTATATTGATGATTTTCAGGGGGATTGGGATCCTAATGCTGATCTGAAGATATATGTTGAAGAGTTTTTGGATGATGTGGTGCTTTCGGATCCGGACACCTATAGACAAAACGAAAAGCTTAAAGGATTAATAGATACTAATGGCGAAATAGTCTCAGAACTTACCGTGATCGATACTGACGGTGTTGTTGTGGCATCATCAAATCCCGATATAATGGGCAGGAATTTTTTTGAGGATGGAACCACATCCGCCTTTCGTTGTCTTTTTGAGGGTGAAGACTACTATGCCATGGATTATGATCCAAATCCTTTTGCAGGAGATGACGCACCTGAGCTGGTCTATGCCGGCAGGCCGTTTTTTGACGGATCCGGCATCATACTCATGGGCTTTAACGAAGATATCCGCTGGATCCATATCACAGCCGACCTTTATGATAAGGTTTATAACAGTCGTATAGGTGCGACGGGATATCTCCTTGTCTGCCACCCGAATAAGACCATAAACGGGGCGTCCTATACCTCGGGTATAGAGGAGGAGGGTCCTTTTGAGAAACCGGAGCTTTTGCCGGAAAACGATGGTGAGGTAAAAAAGACCGTTACTGAGCTTTACGGTAAAAAATCATATGTGTCAGCTTTAAGACAGCCGGATTATTATCTTGTAGCGGTCTATCCCGCTAATGAGGCTGACGATCTGAAGGAAAAGAACAACTCTATTTTCGTGGGACTGATCCTGCTGGTATTTTCCAGTCTTTTTATTGTCCTTATCGCTTTTATCAACAACCATATTATCTCACAGGTTAAAAAGATCCACGGCTCACTTAAAAAAATAACAGACGGTGATCTGGATGAGAGGGCCAATGCAGGAGGCTCTGTGGAGTTTTACGATCTTTCGGGAGGTATCAACGATACTGTAGAAAAACTCGAGGATATGATACAGCAGGCAAAGGATCAGATGGCTGAAGAGCTTATGAATGCCAAGAGGATCCAGGAGTCTGCCGTGCCTCAGAAGTTCCCCGAAAATGAAGCCTTTGGCATCTATGCCTCCATGAATACCGCCGAAAGTGTGGGCGGGGACTTTTATGATTTCTTCATGTGTGGAGAGGACACCCTGGTTTTTGCCATAGCTGATGTGTCCGGCAAGGGCATGCCGGCGGCACTGTATATGATGCGGGCCAAAACCCTTATCAGGACCTATGCCATGCAGGGACTTCCGGTGGAGGAAGTGGCTGCCATGACAAATTAAAAGCTTTGTGAGGATGTGTCCAGGGATATGTTTGTTACCGCATGGATCGGTATGCTGGACCTCAGGACCGGTGTGATAAACCATGTCCATGCCGGACACACCCCTCCAGTCCGTTTTGGAGGCGATACGGGTTTTGTGAAGCAGAAGATCAACATGGTGCTTGGAGGCCTGAAAAAGGCCAAATACGTGCGTCAGGAGGTGACTCTTGCGCCGGGGGAGGCCATATATCTCTATACCGACGGCGTCAGCGAAGCCAGAGATGTCTCAGGTAATATGTACGGGGAGGAGAGGCTGCTTAGGCTGATAGAGAAAAAGGCCCGGGCTATTGATGTATCAGATAGGAATGAGTATTGTGAGGCGGTATGCCGGCTGGTCCGTAATGACGTAAAGCAATTTGCCGACGGTGCCGAGCAGTATGATGATATTACCATGCTTTGCTTAAGATATCAAAAACAATGAGATAAAGGGGGAAAAACTATGAAAAAGAACTTAAGAAACACAGTTGCAATTGTTTTATCACTGATCATGGTGATATCGATCGGATCCACGGCATTTGCGGCAGACTTCAAGTATACACATGATCCGATGAAGGATGACAGGGCAAAAAGTGATATTGTAGTTAATTCCAAGGCGGTTTACGGGTACTCACCAAACCCTGAATCTGAGAGGCTCGGTGAGTTCGCCAAGTATGACTGGAGCGACGAAAGTCTTGTGGCTTCATCCAAGAAGGACAGAGAGGATTATCATGAGAGGGTGGAGTCGGAGCTTCTGACGTTGCTTGAAAAGGGCAAAAAGAAGGGTAATTCCGTTGAAAAGATAGCACGGACCCTTTCCAGGCGCCGCAACGAAATAAGGCTCGAGGAGGCTGAAGAAGACGATAAACTTGCCGAGACCAAAAAGAGCAATCTGGAAAAATACGGTGATGAGAACGGGCCCACACCCGAGTCCCTTTATGAGAAATACGGCTCATGGGAGATGGTGGCCGCCAAAGCGTTTTCGGTAAATGTAGGCATGGATGTATGCCTGGGGCTCTATGACAAGTATTATGATACCTATGGGGTGATGGACAATCTTTTTGCAAAGGATGCCAACACATTATCCGTAAAGAAAAAGGTCCTGGATGTAAATGCCGAAAAGCTCTGCGGGTCCGATGTAAAGGTTGGCATAAAGGCAAAAAATGCCGTTGGAAAGGTGAGCTTCAAGGCAGCTGATGCCGCATCAAAGCAGGCTCTTTCCGTGGATGCCAAAGGGCAGGTTACCGTTAAAAAATGCACACCGGCCGGCACTTATAAGATAAAGGTAACGGCAAAGGGAAATGACTACTATAAGAAAAAAAGTGTCATGGTAAAGATAAGAGTGAAATAGAATAGGAGAGGAAATATGCAGTTGAACACACTATTGGATAAGATCAAATCGAAATCTGCGGAAGATCCGGTATTTCGGGACAGTTTGCTGTCAGCATACGAGGGAGATGACCCCATCGCAGATTTCTGCAGGCTTTGCCAAAATGCGGGGATAGAGATATATCCCATGGATATCGCAGATGCTGATGATAGCGTTTACGCCGCTATGCGCAGGAGTACAAATGGCGGTGGTGAAAACTCCCCCCACCTGGGATGGGAGGAGGATATCTTCGGCAACTTTATAGCCGACCTTCGCCAGCTGTAAGACTGGGAGAAGAACTAATGGTGAAAAGGAGGGGATAATACATGCTTGTTAACATGAGCGAGATGCTGAAAAAAGCTAAAGAAGGTCACTATGGGGTCAGCTTTTTTAATGCAGTAAACGTTGAGATGGCCCGTGCCATAATAGAGACCGCAGAGGAGCTTAATGCGCCGGTTATAGTGGGCACTGCAGAGGTGCTCCTCCCTGCCATGGAGCTTAAGCATGTGGCAAAGTATCTCATCCCTATGGCCAGGGAGGCAAGCGTTCCCGTTGCCGTGCATTACGACCATGGACTCACCTTTGAAAGATGCATGGAGGCACTGAGCCTGGGGTTTACGTCCATCATGTATGACTGCTCAACCTTGGGATATGAGGATAATCTGAAAAAAGTGGAAGAGATGGTGCGGATATGCCATGGCATGAATGTGACGGTAGAAGGTGAGCTTGGACATGTCGGTGACAATGAGGGAAGCGGGAAGCTTTTGAATCCCAGCGATTATTATACGGACCCCGATATGGCATTGGATTATGTTCAAAGGACCGGTGTGGACGCACTTGCCATTGCTGTGGGAAATGCCCATGGTGATTACGCATTCCCGCCCAAACTCGACTTTGAAAGGATCGATGTGATATCGAAGAAGACCGGGATACCTCTTGTGCTGCATGGCGGTTCGGGACTTTCGGAATCGGACTTTGAGACAGCGGTCAGGCTGGGCATCAGTAAGATCAATATATTTACAGACATTGACAAGGCAGGTAAAAGAGGCATAGAAAACGGCCTGAATGCCGGAGCCAGGACCATGATGGAGCTGATGCCCTATGAAATAGATGAGATGAAAAAAGTGGTAAGGGAAAAGATCACATTGTTTGGTTGTGATAAACTTTAGAATTTCAGGAAGAGAGGATAAAAATGAACAGAACACTTATAGTCGTAGATATGCAAAATGATTTTATCGATGGAACTCTTGGCACAAAAGAGGCTGAAAAAATAGTTCCAAAGGTAAAAGAAAAGATTGATGAGTACATAGGACGGGGTGATGAGGTCATCTATACCAGGGATACCCATCAGACTGATTATCTTACGACAAATGAAGGAAAGCATCTGCCGGTGGAGCATTGTATAGAGGGAACTCATGGCTGGGAGATAGCAGATGGGGTCTATCGTGAGGGATGCAGGATCATAAACAAACCTGCCTTCGGACATACCGGGTGGGCTGACCATGAATTTGAGGAGGTGGAGCTGGTGGGGCTCTGTACCGATATATGTGTTATTTCAAATGCCCTTCTGATAAAGGCACTGTTCCCGGAAATAAGGGTATGTGTAGATCCCGAGTGCTGTGCGGGGGTAACCCCGGAAAGCCATGAAGCGGCGATCTTGACCATGAAAATGTGCCAGGTTGATATGATTTGAGCCTGGAGTCAGCTGTGCCAAAATTGACAAAATGGTCAAAAATGAGCGGATTGTCAATTCGATGGCACATTTGCAATCTGGATAACGATATGATAGAATCTCCTGTATACAACACTACAGGAGATTTTTGTTTGGGGGATTAATGTCATCCTGAGCGCAGCGAAGGATCTTTTTCTCTCGGTAATCTCAAAGTGGAAAACTAAAAATTTCAAAGGAGGTACAGGTCTATGAAGGGATTTGTAAAGAAGCTGTTAAGCTGCACCCTTGCGGCAGCATTGATTTGTTCCCTTGCACCGAATGTGGGGGGGTAATGCAGGTAAGGTAGAAGCGGCAGATACGCAGTATCAGTGGGTTAAGGTTGGAAGTACCAGCTACACCACAGGTAGTACGTATACCGAGACCAAAGACAGCTATGATAGTTATCGGTCTTATAGTGCCGAATATGGAAACATTGTTACCGGTGCAAACGGCAAGCAAGACCATGAGCAAAGGAAATCTCAAAGTTGGTGACCGGATAAAGCACGACCTATTATGTCCAGGTAAGAGCCTTCGCTAAGGACTCCAGTGGTGAAAAGGTCTACGGCCCCTGGTCTGCCAAGAAGAAGGTTAAGATAAAGAAGTGAGGAAATAATTCACCATATAGAACCCCTGCCATGTGATAAGAAATGTGGCAGGGGTATTATTATGCCATATTAGCATGAGCGCCTTGATTTATCCGTGAATCGGGGGTAGTATGATTTCGGAGGTAAGCATATATGTTTTCTGAGAGACTGATAAAGATAATAGCTGATCTGGGAACCCATAATGGCGTGATAGCAGGATATGCCAAGCTGGACCGTTCCAGCATCAGCCGCCTTCGTTCCGGCAGCCGTTGGGTGGCACCTGACAGCGATCCGGTAAAAAAGATGGTCCACGGCATTGTGGGATATGCAGAAGCTGAGAAGAAAAAGGAAAAGCTTTTACAGATCATAGGGTCTGATGCCGATCTATCCGGCGAAGAACTGGAAAATGCTGTGATCGCATGGCTTTACGAGGGTGAGGATGCCCCCGTAAAGGAAGAGGCTAAAAGTAGAAACATAAAAAAACGCAGGGAAACTGGCGCAAAATACGGAAGCCGCCTGGATCGGGTGATGAAACTGGTGGGGCTCTGTAATATATATGTCTGCGAAAAGGCTGCCGTGGATCCTGGCGCCATGAGCCGATACCGCTCGGGTCAGCGCTTTCCGAAGTACGGCAACCGGATTTCAAAGGACATCACCGCTGTCATATTGGAGCGTATCATAGCTGACGGCTGGAAGGGCAGTATTGCGGAGCTTCTCGATTTCCCGGAGGATATCCTGGATGAGGAGTATTTTTACCGCTGGCTCTGCGATTATGATGAGAAGTATACGGAGAGCTCTAAGGATGTGGAGAAGCTGTTATCTGCTTTTGATTCTTATACTCAGAACAAGATTCCACTCCTTCCGGACATCTCCGAGTTTGTACCGGCTTCCGCTTACAAAACCAAAAAGAAGATATACAAGGGTCATAAGGGCCTCCAGGAAGCAGTAATAAGATTTTTGGCAAATGCCATAAAAAACAATTCCCCGGAACTGCTTTTATATTCGGATAAGGGCATGGAGTGGATGATGGATAAAAAGTTTGCGCCGAAATGGGCTGCGCTTATGTATGCCTGTATCATGTCAGGCACAAAGATCAGGATCATCCACAATATCGAAAGGGATCTGTCTGAGATGAACGATGCTATCATAAGCTGGCTGCCTCTTTATATTTCCGGGATGATAGAGCCGTATTACAGTAAAAGGACAGGGGGAGAGCGGTTTTCACATACACTTTTCATCGATCCGAAGTGCGGATGTATCGAGGCATGTCATGTAAGGGGTACCGAGGCAGATGGCGTGTATGAGTATCGTACGGCCGCCGCAGATCTTTCCAGGTACAAAAAGCATTTTGAACACATGTTAAGGGAATGTGATATGTTGATACGCTTTATCCCGGGAGCGGATGATGGCTATGGGGAAGCCGGGACAAAGATCTACAGTATACCTTTTTCAAATATTCATTCACTCAGGATAGGAAACGATCATGTAAGCCTTGTAAGGACAAAGGACCCCATCGGATCCGTCGTTTTTACTCATCCACTGATGTGCAGGGCGTTTAGGGTCTATGTTGCTAGTGTGACTCCTTTATAACATCACGGAACCGCTCAAAAAACATTTTGTGTCCCGTCTCGGAAAAGTGCACACCGTCAGCTGCGAATTCAATGGCCCATTTCCCGGCATCATGATATTCCACGCCGGCGTCAGAACACAGGGCCTCAAAGCCCTCGTTCATCTCTATGGACGCCTGCCGCAGCTCACCCGTTCCGTCCAGCCTGGCGGAAAAATATGCCGGCCCTATGACAATGAACCTGACCCCCTTTGTACTCTTTTGGGTCCATTCGATGAGATCCTTCATCTTGTCTATGGCATCCTTTGGTCTGGGATGGGCATTCAGCAAAAGATCATTGGTCCCCAGCATGACGACAAATGCGTCACCTTCCTCTAAAAAAGCGATCATCCTGCCCACCACATCAGCTTCGTAAGGAAATCTGGGCAGCTTCCTGCCATTCTGACCCTCGTCAGTGATCTCGTATTCCCCGGCCAATTCTTTGCGAAGTGCCGAGGTCCACCTGACAGATGCCGGGTATCTGCCGCCAAACATATCCCTGGGGTCGTATCCGTATGTATTTGAGTCTCCCAATAAAAGCAGTTTTTTCATAGGTCTTCTCCCATATTTTTATACAGCCTGATCGCAATAAAGAGAGTTATTACCGTCCAGATCGCAGCCCATACCTCTACCGCCCACAAGGGTACCTCACCCTTCTGATACAGGGCCGGGAAGGTATCCACTGCCATGTGCAAAAGGATGGCAAGTATCAGGTACCCTCCCTTAGCATATTTTATTCCGTAAAAGACAACTATTGTAAACCCGATATGCACAAGTATGGCAAAAAGCCGCTCTATGACATTCATGGCCATATCCGGATAATCAAAAGCAGCTGCGGCCTGGATGGAAGGAAACGCCGCTGCAGCGGTCTCCTCCGTGATATTCAATGCGCTGAGTGCACCTTTAACATCCAAGGTGGAAAACAATACCGCAACGGCAAAATACAGCATCATCGCCGGCAAAAGGACAGTCAATATCTCTATACCACCGTGACCGATACCGTATAAAACAGCATTTTCCCGGGTACGGTTCTTTTTCATGATGAACTTAAGGATAATATACCTGCCGCCTTCCTCAAAAACCCCGGCCATGACCGTGCCGTATATCACATAGACCGCAGTATGACCGTTTATGAAGGCAGAAACCGGATTGTCCGCCAGGATACAGAAATAATGCACCCCCAGCTCCAGCACACGGGCGGAAACTATAAAACCCACAGCGCCGGCTACGAGATATGAAATATTCGTTTTATCCCTATGATTAATGCGCCAGTATATAAAAAAGGCAACCGGGATCACGATCATCACAATGACCGTGATGCCAAGAGCGGGAATGCTGCTCTTTCCGATTGCGATATTCTCAAACTCCGTCATTTTACCTTCCTCAGATCATGCAAAAAGCCTCTATCTGCCGGTGGGTGTGCCCATGGCCTTCAGCTCCTTCTTGCGTTCGTACATCATACGATCCGCTCTTTCAAAAACATCGCTCAGATGCTGATCCTCTTGTTCCAAAATCGAATATCCGATGGCAATGACCACCGCTTTTTCCTTTATATTCGCCTCAACCCTGCGGTTCAGCTCGGTAATGGCCTCCTGCATCCTGTCAAAGTTTTCACCTCGAAGGATGGCCACAAACTCATCACCGCCTACCCTGAATACCTCATCATGTGTAAAAAACTCACAGATAAGATTACATGCATCCATGATGAGCTGATCTCCAGCCGCATGACCAAAGTTGTCATTTACATATTTCAGACCGTTGATATCACCCACTACCACGGCCAACTTCTGGAAATCTCCCTTCTCGATGCTGTTGTTGATATATGCTTCCTCCTCTGAATAGGCGTGCTTGTTCTTGACTCCAGTCATGGAATCCGTATTTGCCATGTTGCGGAAATTTCTGCTGGTTTTCTTTTCTTCCTCCAGCTTCTCATTGGAAAGCTTGCTAAACTGCAGCAGTAGGATAGTAGCCAGCACTAATACGGACACCAGGGTGAAAATGATCTGGTTTCTGCTGGTCTCAAGGTTTCTCTCGCTGACATCCCGGATCTGATCCTGTATGACGCTCTCACGGATCAGTACCGCTGCAACCCAGTCCGTGCCCTCAATGGGCACGTAGCTCAAGGTCTCGTTGGCCCCATCGCTGGAAAAAGTAAGGCTTCCCTCTTTGCCTTTTTCAAAATTCTCCCGGTTTTTATTCCATACTTCCTCCGAAACCAGTCCCTCGATAGCCCCAAAAAAGTTCTGATTGGAGATCACGGGTCCCAGGGGTGTACCGGAAATGTTACTTCCGCTCTTCGAATACAAGGAAAAATGGGTCCTGCCCTGATTATCATCGGCCAGCATGTCCGCTATGTAATCTATATCGAACTGGACAAAGCAGACCTTGTAATTCTTTCCCATAATGGAAAGGCCTGGGGTGGGTATGGCCAGGCACAGCTGTCTGGAAGAGCCATAGAGGGTACCGATGCTGATGACCCTGTCATCTAAGCTCTCCTGGGACAAAAAGGCATGCCTGCTCCTGCCGGTATAGGTGGTGTACCGGGTATACACCACATTATTCTCATCAACCAGGGCAAACTGGTTCATACCCAACAGGGACTCCAGCCTGCCGATGATCTCCCGCAGCTCTTCCTGGGAATGAATGTCTTCATCCTCAATATAGGCGACGGCTATGGCCATCTCATCAAAACTGTTGCTTATCAGGCTTGTGATGGTCTTGGCATGGCTGTCAGCCATAGTCTCCAGGTAAAAGGAGCTGACCGCCGAAACCGCATCATCCGTTGCATCACCGGTCTGCTTTGCACTCCAAAAGGTGTTTATGATCACCATTGCCGTAATAAGCAAACTGCCTATAGCAGCTGTTAATACAAAGGTTTTCGTTGTGATCTGTTTCTTCTGTTTCATAGTATCTCACCGTACAACAATTCAAGCATCAGCGCCGCGTCCTTCTGATAAATAACGGTAGTGATCTCATCTGTTTTTTCAGGGAACAGGTCACCTGCCATGTTGCCGTCCGCGATCTTTACCGCAGTCTGTATCGTATCAAAGCCTATGGAATAGCAGTCCTGAACCCCAAGGCAATAGATAATGCCCTCATCCAGATAGCGCAGGGCCTCCTCGTCGTGGTCCATTCCCACAATGACGGCACTGCTGTTTAATTCCATGACAGCCCGAGCAGCCCCCACGGGATTACTCATGTTGCAACATACGATACCATCCAGATCCGGATGGTCCTTCAGGATCTTTTTGGTCAAAAAATAAGCGACATCCACGGAATCCTTGTCATACTCCGTGGCGACTATCTCCATATCCTTATATTTTGCAATGGTATCACTGGCGCCCTTTGCTCTGTCTTCATGACAGGGCGCCCCCGGATTTCCCACAAGGATAGCGATCTTGCCCTTATATTCCAGCTTTTCGCAAAGAGCCTCTGTCAGATCCGCACCATCCTGATAATTATGGGTATTGCCCATATAGGCTATCCGCTTACAGCCTTCGGCGGCATCGGAGCTGGAAAAGGTCATAACCTTTGTCCCGGCATCCACCATTTTATCCAGGAGAGGAGAGATGATATCCTCATCCGCAACGTCCACACCTATCACATCATAGTCCTTTTTTTCTGCCTCAGTAAGCCTCGCGGCCTGGTCCTGTGCAGAGGCATGATCAGGAGCCATGTACTCGTAGGTGACGGTGATACCTCTGTCCAGATACTGCCTCTGGGCCTCTTCCATACCCAGGGCTACGGCATCCCACCAGGGATGGACTATCTTGTAGGTGAAGTAAAAATTATAATGATCCTTTTGGGGCCTGTAGGAATCCAGATTATGCTCAAAATTAACCGCACTTAGGACAGTATCCGCCGGTTCTGCATGGTCCTCTGTAAAACTCTCTTTCACATCCAAAGTGCCCTCATCCTCCCCGGCTTTGTCAGATACCGAGGAGCATGCAGCAAAAATGAGCATCGAAAAAATTGTCAGCAGCAGTATGATCTTTTTCTTTCCATTTCCCGGCATTTGTGGTACCTCGTTTTGTGGTATAACGAACCAGTATTCTAAAAATGTCCCCCCACCGCCCGAAAAATATCGGCAGGGTGGAGGAACATCCTTTAACTCCAGTGTAACCGTTTTCTGCTTATCCTTCGATATCTCCTGATATATCCGATCCGGACAGTATGAACCTGCCAACTATCTCGGAAAGTCCGCCTGAGGACGATTCCACGTCGCCCTGGGTATTCCTCAGATTGTCCACATTCATCTGAACGGTCTGAGCAGTAGCAGAAAGCTCCTGAGAGGTTGCAGCGTTCTCTTCGGATATTGCCGAAAGGCTGGAAACGCTGTCCTCGATGACTCTGCTCTTGGCATTCAGCTCCGCATTGATCATCTCAATATCCGCTATGGCGCTTTCAACTGTGGAAACGGAGGCTACTATGCTGGAGAAGCTCTCTCTGGTCTTGGCAACCGCCTCGTTTTGCTTATCAACCATGTTCTTAACTATATTGGACTTCTCGATGGCACCATTGGTGCTTTCCTGTAGCCTGCCCAGGATCTCGTTGATCTGGTCTACGGACTCCTTGGACTGGTCAGACAGCTGTCTGATCTCGTCAGCTACCACTGCAAAGCCCTTGCCTGCATCACCGGCTCTGGCGGCCTCTATGGAGGCGTTAAGTGACAAAAGGTTGGTCTGGTTGGCTATGGATGAGATCATCTCGGAAGCACTGGAGATCTCATCAGAGGATTTTTCCACTGCCGCAATGGCATCAAAGATACTCTGGAAGGCTGCCAGTGACTTGGTGTTGATATCAGCCAGCTCCTCAACCACTTTGTTACCCTCCTTGGTGACATTGCCGATCTCGGCAGAGGCATCCGTAAGGGTAGAAGCTGAAGCCGCAGAACGCTCCATTATGGAACCCAGCTCCGCCACATTACCACTGATATCCGTAACATCCTGAGCCATGGCTGTGGATGTATTGGCAAGATCCTGGCTGGCGGATGACACGCCGTCCACACCGTTGGCTGTGGCCTGTGTGCCGGAGGACATGGTATTGCTGGCGCTCAAAAGTCCGTCCGAGGTATCACGCAAGGTCCCGATGATATTCTTCAGGGCGTCCTGGGTGTCGTTGAAGGCCTGTTTCATCTTGCCTATCTCGTCATGGGAATCAACCCGGATATTATCCTGGGACAGATCATATTTTGACAGGTGCACAAGCTTTTCGGATACTTCACGAAGACCGTTACCGATCTGCCTTGTAAGCGCCGTTGCCCATAAGCTCATGACCACTGCGATGATCGCAAACAAAACTACCGAAGTCATAATAGTCTTTTTGATCCTCGAAGCCAGAGAGACTATCTCTTTTTCAGCCCATACCTCGGTGATCTCCTGCAGTGTGTTGAGCTTGTCCCTGGCTATGGGGAACTTTTCATTGAAATCGGTATATTTAATATCATCAGTCTCATCCACTGAGGGATTATAAGACTCTCTCCATTCGGCAAAAGCGACATCAAACTCGGCTGCCACATCCTCAAAGGTCTGTCCGTCCTCTGTCTTGGTACCTGTCCAAAGGGACTTTTCGGTCTGTGCAATGGCAAATACCTCCGCAGCACGGTCAGCAACCTGCTGTGCATTTTCCTCATACTCGCTGACATACTCATCCAGATGTGAATCTCTGGGAGCATAACCCTTTTTGGCATTCCAGCTGCTTTCAAAAAAGCTGGTGGCCCCCTTCAGGCTCTGGTAAAAATCACGATCTGCGTTGATCAGTGTAGTGTTGATGGTATAAAGCTTGGTATAATAGGTGTCTTCGGCCTGCTTGTTGATGTTGTTAAGTTCGAATGAGAAAAAAGCAACACAGGCGATCAGAATAAATAAAGATGGTACTGTAGCAAGTACAAGCTTCAGTCGAATGGGCAGATTTTTCATCACATTTCCTCCGTTTTTAAAACCCGACAAAAAATAACAGAAGTAACAAAGATATTTTAACCCTTAGTCCAACCGGTGTCAATGTGCTCAGGCCCATTACGATGAGTATATTCAAACAGTTACACCATCACACGCACATTATCATGAAACCGGGGCAATAGTAGTGGCATATAATCGTAGTTTTGTGTATAATCTTACAGGTGGCAGCATGTATGTACTGATCAGAAAAGAATTAGAACGGGAGACCAAATAAAATGACATTTAAGCTTATCAAAAAAAGAATAATTGCATCACTGACAATTCTTGCGACCCTTATCACATGGATCTCATGTGCACCTGTCGTTTCTGCGGCATCTACTAACACAGATGATATGAGGGGCATATGGCTTTCATTTAATGATTATGCAAAACTGGGTATGAGTGATGTGGATGAGGTCACATATATAGAGAACGTGGACGCCTTTCTGGACACGGCATCATCCTATAATTTTAACACCGTGTTTTTACATGTGCGATCACACGATGATGCCATATGGAAAAGTGAGACATTTCCCGCATCTGCATATCTGACCAAGGATGCGAGCAGGGATGTGTCTGCAGCAGATACATACGACTATGATCCTCTGGAGCTTTTTATACAGGAAGCGGCAAATTACGACATTGAGGTTCATGCATGGCTTAACCCGTATCGTATCAGCCTGACGGAGTATTTGGATCCCGGAAAGGCCGCAAATCAAAAACGTGTTAAAAAGGCTGTAAAGGAACTGGCAAAATACGATATTGCGGGGATCCATTTTGACGATTATTTTTATCATTCCCAGGGTGGATACGTCAAGAACTATAAGTCAAAGAAGGTGTACGAAAAAAATATAACCCCGGAAAAGAAAAGAGCAAATGTAAATAAACTTGTAAGCTCAGTATATGCTCTTTGTCAAAAAAAGGATCTTGTCTTCGGGATCAGTCCTCAGGGAAATTATGATAACGATATGAACAGCGGAGCGGATGTTTTGACCTGGCTGACACAAGAGGGATACATAGATTACCTGGCTCCCCAGATATATTGGACAAATGACTATGGCCCTGAAGGCGGAACGGCGATGTATACGGAGCGTCTGGCACAGTTTGAAAGCATGCATACAAATGAGGCAAAAATGTACACAGGGCTGGCACTTTATCGATGTGGGGTAGATTTCACCTACGATCATGGCTGGATTAAGTCCAATAAGAATATGAAAAAGCAGATATCTGAGGCAAAAAAAGCCGGCTGGAATGGATACATCATGTTTTCCGCAGCCTACCTTTATAATAAGGAGACGGCTAAGGAGCGAGCCAATTTAATAAAATAGAGCACTAAATGCTTCATTACGAGTTGTTGGCAGAAAGGGTTTATCATGAAAAACGGGATAAAGATAAAAGATATCGGCATCCCTGAGCTGAGCATTTACCGGGATCTGAGTGAGATGCAGCTTCGCAGGTTCAATGAGCCGGATCCCGGCATTTTTATCTGTGAGAGTACAAAGGTTATCTGCCGGGCCCTTGATGCCAGATATGAGCCCTTATCCCTTCTTACCTGTATAGACGAGCCGGATGAGGAGGTTTCCTTCATCATGGAAAAGATGGAGGAAAGGCCGGTGTATATGTGTGAAAAGGAGGCTCTGTCCAAGCTGACGGGATATAACCTGACCGGCGGGATCCTGTGCGCTATGAAAAGACAAGTCCTGAAAACACCGGAAGGGGTTTGCGCAGGAAAAACAAGGATTGCCGTTTTGGAGGATGTGGAAAATCCGACCAACCTGGGCGCGATATTCAGATCGGCTGCTGCGCTTGGGATTGAGGCGGTGCTTATAACCGGCGATTGTACGGATCCGCTTTACCGGAGAGCTGCCCGGGTTAGTATGGGTACGGTGTTTTTGATACCGTGGACAAGATTTGGCAGGGGTTTTGATCATATGGGGTTCCTTTCAGACCAGGGTTTTACTACAATATCCATGGCGCTGAGTGATCGGGCCATCAGCATCCGGGACGAGAGGATAAAGCAGAGTGATAAGAGGGCGATCATCCTGGGAAACGAAGACAGCGGCCTAAAGGACGACACGATAGCAAGGTCGGATCACGTTGTAATGATACCAATGGCAAAGGGTGTGGACTCCCTTAATGTGGCAGCTGCAAGTGCGGTGGCATTTTGGGAAATGCTTTCATAAGATAAGGGTGAGGTAAAAATGGTTATTGAGCATGTGGCAATGTATGTGAAGGATCTGGAAAAGGCAAGAGATTTTTTTGTCAGATTTCTGGATGGCAGATCCAATGATGGATATCACAATGAAAAGACGGGTTTTAAGTCATATTTCATTTCCTTTGAAGACGGTGCGCGGCTTGAGATCATGAACAAGCCCGGCATTTCGGATGACAAGGGGCATCCGGATCACTTTGGTTATGCACATATAGCTTTTTCTGTAGGTACGAAGGAGCGGGTGGATGAGTTGACGGAGGAGATCAGGAGCGCAGGTTATGAGGTGAAGAGCGGGCCGAGAACGACGGGTGATGGCTACTATGAATCCTGCATAGTGGCAATCGAGGGAAATCAGATCGAATTGACAGTATAGCCGGGTAATGAGTTTTATGAATAAGCCTGATTATCAGAGACAACTTGATAATATCATCCTGGACCACCGGAGCCGCAGCGAAGTACCACGTGTACTTTTACACAGTTGCTGTGCCCCGTGTTCCAGTTATTGTGTAGAGTACCTTTCAGAGGATTTTCTGGTGACGGTTTTTTATTATAATCCCAATATCTATCCAGATGAGGAATATCTTCATCGTGTTCGTGAGCAGGAGAGATTTTTATCGGAATTTCCCACAAAGCATCCGGTTGGGTTTATTGAGGGCGATTTTGAAAAAAAACGCTTTTATGATGAAGTTGCACGTGGACTCGAGAATGAGCCGGAGCGTGGCAGACGTTGTGAAAAATGCTTTGAACTGAGGCTTTCAGAAACTGCCAAAAGAGCTGTGGCGGAAGGGTTTGATTATTTTTGCACTACACTTACCATAAGCCCTCAAAAGGATCCGGTGCTGCTAAACACTATTGGGAAAAGATTGGGAGAGGAGTATGGTGTGGCTTTTTTGCCTTCCGAGTTCAGAAAGCGGGAAGGGTATAAGCGGTCAACAGAGATTTCACGAGAATATGGCATGTATCGGCAGAATTACTGCGGGTGCGTGTATTCGATGTCAAGAAATACAGAAGAGAAAAATGCCTGAGCTTTTGCCCAGGCATTCTTCGCATATCATTTAAAAAGGGGGGGATTTGAATATGTCTCATTATGATGAGTCGTGTAACAGAAGATCCTGCTGTTTTCCTGTTACGCATGCATTATAACAACATATTTTATATAATACATGCCATACTACGGTGAATAGTAGACAAATCTTGTTTTACCCCTTTACAAACTCGAACATACATTCTATAATATGCCATACAAAAGAGGTGTGTGGTATGTCAAAGAAGTATATAAAAAAATTAGACGTGATATGTATGATGGGTGGCGATGATGTGGTGATCCCGCTAAGGATCAGGATAGAAGATGACGATGGTGTGCGCCAGGCGTACTCCATAAAGGACTGCCGGGACATTTCACACAGGGGCACATGTACCAGGCCTGACGGGGTATTTGTCACAAACGAGATGCTTGTATTCGCCTGCAAGATTGACGTTTTTGGCGCATTGAGGCCCATCACTTTGTACTATGACACCGGAAAGAGCAGATGGACCATGAGTGTTTGAGAGCACCGGCAGGTGGGGTGGATTTGAAAACGGGCACACTGGTGCTTCTCGAACAAAACAGGGATAGTATGATGGATAGTGATCATTACGAAGCGGAGAAAAAGAGATTTAGAGAGTTATATGATCGGGCGGACAGGACCGGTTTGTTCCAGTTTACGGATTTTCACTCACAACAGGGGGTCGTGTTGGCGGAGACGGTAGGCGCTGCAGGAGCGGTCAGCGCATGGGGCGGATTTGATGATGCCGAGAGAAAAATGGTCAGATTCGGTGATCCTGATGATATCGGATACGAAGAGGATTTCCCCATTACCGTGATCAGGATCGAGCCCAAGGTGCAGAAATATGCCGACAAACTGACCCATCGGGATTTTTTGGGCACCCTTATGAATCTCGGTATTGAGCGTAGTGTGCTGGGAGATATAATCGTTTATGAAAATACCGGGTACCTGATGGCCTGTTCCAGGATATCGGCTTTTTTGATGGACAATATCTCGCAGGTGAGACATACTGCTGTTAAGCTGAGTATTTTAGATTCTTTGCCCGAGGAAGCGAGGCCCAGAGTAAAACATATGGATGTAAATGTGTCCTCTCTCAGACTGGATGGTATGATAGCGCATGTATTTCATCTTTCAAGAGGTGAATCCAAAGCCCTTTTTTCATCCGAGAAGGTCTATATCAAAGGCATGCCGGCGAAAAACGCTGCTGTGGAACCGGATGACGGAGATATTATTTCCGTACACGGTCATGGTAAGTTCCGTTTTTGCGGGGTTTTGCATGAGACAAAAAGGGGGCATTATGTGGTGGGCGTGGAGAGATTTGTGTGAACATGGTTTTGAGCATGTCATGAGGTGTTTGATATGAGTAGTATGAGGGAAAAATTACATACCGGTGAGCTTTACCTTCCCGGTGATGAGGAGATCATGAAGGAGCAGGTGATATATCAGGACCTGCTGTGTGAATATAATATGACGAAGCCGTCGGAGTTTGAAAAGAGGGCTGAGCTTCTTAAGAGGATGCTGGGAGATTGTGGTGAGGGCGTTTATATTGAGGCGCCTTTTTATGCCAACTTTGGCGGACATCATTGTCATTTTGGAAACATGGTCTATGCAAATTACCATCTTACATGTGTTGATGATACCCATATCTATGTTGGGGATTATACGATGTTTGGCCCCAATGTGACGATAGCTACAGCGGGTCATCCGATCCTTCCGGAGCTTCGGAAGGAGATTTATCAGTTTAACATGCCCGTTCATATCGGCAAATGCTGCTGGATCGGGGCAGGAGCGATCATCATGCCCGGTGTTACCATCGGGGATAATACCGTTATAGGCGCAGGCAGCGTCGTGACAAAGGATATCCCTGCAGATGTTGTGGCCGTAGGCAATCCCTGCCGGGTCATGAGGCCGATAAATGAGCATGACAGGGAGTATTATTTCAAGGACAGACGGATAGAAATATGAGATTTCGAAGCGATTTAATGTTATAATGTAAAAGGCAACACTGTACAATATAAGAAATAGAATGGGGGAGAGCAATGAAACAGTTATTAGCTATCGGAAAGTGCAACGATGACGTCAGGGCGGCTTATTCATATCTTGAGCGTTTCTTTGGGATCCAGATATTTGAGCAGTCCCTGGATCTGGCATCTAATATAGTCTCAGCCATGAGGCCGGATCTTATGGTGGTAAGCGTGGAGGAACTGCTTGTATCATCACCGGAAGCAGTGGGAGAGCTGATTAAGGCCGGGTCCGGGACACCGATGGTTACCATAGGCACGCCGGAGGATTTCACCCGCTTTTCGGGCTCTTATGAGGGTGAAGCCCTCAGTAACATCAAGCTTCCCTTGAATGAAGAGGAGGCCCTGTCCATTGTCTGTGCCGCCCTTAAGATATCCGTTGATAAGATCAAGCGTGAAAATGCAAACAAAAAGACGATCCTTGTGGTAGATGATGATGCCACCACGCTTCGCAGTTTTAAGAGTATCCTAGAGAACAATTATACGGTAGAGCTTGCCGGATCGGGAGCCAAGGCCTTTGAGATCATGGAAAAAACTATTCCTGACCTGATCCTTTTAGACTATGAGATGCCGGTAATGAACGGCAAGGAGACCCTGGAAAAGATCCGTGCCACTGAAAAGTGGGCTAATGTACCAGTAATCTTTGTTACCAGTACCAAGGACAAAACCATAATATCTTCACTTATTCCATTGCGGCCTTCGGGATATCTGCTCAAACCGGTTACTATGGACGTTATCCGTGCTGAGGTAAAAAAGATCCTGGGAGTATAGAGAAGGTACGGAATAATGAAGGAAATGACATATGATGAGGCGGAAAAAAGAAAACGTGCCGAGGAATGCATCCGTAAGAAGTTTCACAAGCAGCTTTTTTCAGCCTTTGCCAGGGCATGCAAAAATTATAAGCTGATCGAAAACGGGGATCATATTGCCGTCTGCATATCCGGCGGCAAGGATTCCATGCTTATGGCAAAGCTTTTTCAGGAGATCCAACGTCATCGAAAGGTGGAGTTTGATCTGACATTTCTTGTTATGGATCCCGGTTATAACAGGGAAAACAGAGCGCTTATAGAAAGCAACGCCGGGACTCTCGGAGTTCCGATCACGATATTTGAAAGTACAATATTTGATGCGGTAGATACCATAGACAAGAATCCGTGCTATCTATGTGCAAGAATGAGACGCGGGCATCTGTACAGCAAGGCAAAAGAGCTTGGATGTAACAAGATAGCTCTTGGCCACCATTATGATGATGTGATCGAGACGATACTCATGGGTATGATACACGGTGCTCAGATACAGACCATGATGCCCAAGCTCCACAGCACCAATTTCGAAGGAATGGAATTGATCAGGCCCATGTATCTGATCAGAGAGGCAGACATATGCGCATGGAGGGACTATAATGATCTGCATTTTCTCCAGTGCGCCTGCCATTTCACGGAGACTTGTTCTACACTTAATGAGGACGGCTCATCATCAAGCAAGAGGCTGGAAACCAAGAAACTGATCGCAGAACTTAAAAAAACGAATCCGTATATCGAATCCAATATTTTCAGAAGCGTCGAAAATGTCAATCTGGATACCGTAATTGAGTACAAAAAGGATGGCGTAAGACATAATTTCCTGGATGAATACTAAGGAGGGATCTGCGCCTTGGGGAAGAACACAAATTTTCCTTGACATATTATGTTGCGCGCAATATAATAGCGGAAAAGACAACGTAGATTTTCATGAGGTGAACTATGGCACAGAAATATGAACAGCTTTTATTAAAGAACCAATTATGCTTTCCCATGTATGCGTGCAGCAGAAAGATTGTAGGCAGCTACACACCGTATTTAAAGCCGTTGGGGTTGACCTATACACAGTATGTTGTCCTGATGGTGTTGTGGGAGCAGGAATCTGTTAATGTCGGACAGCTTGGAGACGTACTGAGGCTTGATGCAGGGACACTGACACCCCTGCTTAAAAGGCTGGAGAAGGCCGGTTATGTTACCCGAGAGCGTTCAAAGGAAGATGAGCGCATCACAGTCATTACCATAACCCCGGAAGGTGAAGCCCTTAAAGAAAAGTGCAAAGATATACCGCTTAAGTTGGCAGCAAAGGGATCCCCTCTAAGCGAGGAGGATGCCAAGGAATTGTACAGGCTGTTATATCTGTTCCTGGGAGAACAATAATCCGGCTGGGGCCACGCCTCCTAAAGAGTAGTATGATTTCTTGTGCGTTTTCTAGGCTAGCGCATCAATGACCTCCAGATCCTCTGATGAAAAGTCCGGCCGTTCCAGAATATTAAGATTATCCAATATCTGCCGGGGACGGCTGGCTCCTATCAAAACGGAGGTCACGGCATCATCCTTCAAAACCCATGAAAGGGCCATCTCTGTCAGGCTTTGTCCACGTTTTTTGGCGATCTCATTAAGAGCCTTTATCTTTGAGATTTTTTCTTCCGTTACATCATCAGCATGCAGATATCGCCCATCCCTTGCTATCCGGCTGTCTTCGGGGATCCCATTTAAATATTTTCCTGTAAGCAGTCCCTGTGCCAGGGGAGAAAAGGCGATGATCCCCTTCTTTTCTTCCTGCGCACTCGCTTTCAGCCCGTTGTTTTCAATGGTACGATCAAGGATACTATACCTGTTCTGGTTGATGACAAAGGGCGTGTGAAGCTCGTTTAATATCCCTACGGCTTTTTTCATTGTCTCGCCATCGTAGTTGGAAAGACCCACATACAGTGCCTTTCCAGAGCGTACAATACTGTCCAAAGCCGCCATTGTCTCCTCCAGAGGCGTATTTGGATCCATCCTGTGATGGTAAAAGATGTCCACATATGAAAGGCCCATCCGCTTCAGGCTCTGATCAAGGCTTGCTATGAGGTATTTGCGGCTGCCCCAGTTGCCATACGGGCCCGGCCACATATCGTAACCGGCCTTAGTGGAGATAATAAGTTCATCACGATATGGCACAAAAAGATCCTTAAAAAGTCTGCCGAAATTTTCTTCTGCCGAGCCGTAGGGCGGCCCGTAATTATTTGCAAGATCAAAATGTGTTATTCCATTATCAAAGGCGGTCGTAAGCATTGCCTTCATATTGTCATAGTCACATTCTGCACCGAAATTGTGCCAAAGCCCCAGTGATATTTCAGGTAAAAGCAGTCCTGAAGCGCCGCAGCGGTTATAACGCATTGTGTCATAGCGTTTGTCAGATGCATGATAACTCATGGTATTCCTCCTATGCTGACATGAATGATCATTGCCATGATTATAGCAGTTTCAAAGGGGATAGGCAAATAAACGTGATGCAGAGAAGGAAAAGACTTGACATTTTATATTTTGTCAAATATAATATCACAAAATATATACGATGAGATATACTATGAAAACAGTTTTTGAAACCATTAAAGAAAGAAGAAGCGTGCGTACCTACGACGGAAATCTTCTAAGCGAACAGCACATAAATGATATCAAGGAATATGTAAAGGAGCTAAAAAACCCTTTTGACATACCTATAGAGTTTGTACTGCTAAACGCGAAGGAACATGGCCTTTCCAGCCCGGTTTTATCAGGCGAAGAGATGTATGTGGCAGGAAAAGTAGAAAAAAAGCCATATGCTGATGTAGCCTTCGGGTATTCATTTGAGAAACTGGTCCTTCATGCATGGGAGCTGGGCATAGGAACAGTATGGATAGGTGGGACCATGAACAGGGATGCTTTTGAAAAAGCTGCCGGAGTAAAAGAGGGCGGGATTATGCCCTGTGTAAGCCCTTTAGGATACCCCGCCAAAAAGATGTCTATCAAAGAGACCATGATGAGAAAAGGGGTCGGGGCTGATTCAAGGATGTCCGCAGACAAGCTTTTCTATGAGTCTGCATGGGGACAACCGCTAAATATAAGCGGCGATATGTCAGAGGTGCTTGAGATGGTCCGGTGGGCACCATCTGCTGTAAACAAACAGCCTTGGCGGATCATTGTAAAGGACGGCATCTGCCATTTTTATGAGAAGAAGGATAAGGGTTATGACCACGAGAATACCGGTGATCTCCAGAAGATCGATATCGGCATAGCTTTATGCCATTTTGATATGGCTATTGAAGAAAAAGATATGCAAACCAGAATAGAAATAAGCGATCCAGGGATAGAGATCCCTGATAATGTGGAATATATAGTAAGTGCTAAAAGTAACATATACACCTGATCCCGGTGTATTAATGATCCCACCCGTCTGGGATCAAAAACTATATGGAAAAGGACTCGCTGGTGGCAATCTGGTGGCATAACGAATCACGCCATGAGGTAATTATGTCAAATACGCATTTTGCGTAAAGATGGGGGAAACGTGTTTCAACAAGCGCCTTAATCGGGCATTTACATCCTATAGGCCCGCTCTTAACGCATTCCTGACCGCATCTTTGATCACTTCGCTGGACATAGTGGCACCTGAAACTGCATCTACTTCAATATCATTTTTCCTTATCATGTCCTTAACGATTTCATTGGCAGGCAGTCCCTTGCCGCACTGGTGCTTAAGAATTTCTACGTCCTGGATCGTTCCATCCGCAACTGTTACACGAACCTCCACTTTGACAAGATCCGTCTCACTACGACCATTATATACGCCATCAGCAACCTGTGACAGATCAATATTTGACCTGTCAAAAGACTTTACCTGGCCGCTCATCCTGATACTGACCATCAAAGCGACAGATATGATGATCGCCACAAATATGATTACTATTATGATTATAGTCTTAAACAGCTTCTTCATAGTCAGTTTCTCCAAGATAAGACACAATAGGCTCTATGAACTTTATATCAGATATATCGTAGGATGAAGCCATCTTCTCGGCCATTATCTTTTCCTTCTCAGTCGCATCTTTTTTATTCCTAAGAGCTGACACAAACATTTTCATTGCAAGCTTGGAGGGAGCCTTCATCCTTTCATAGTTAAAGCCGCCCTGGCAATAGAACACTTTTATGTATTTCTTCTGCTCTTCCGATAGTGCATCCTGAAGAAAAATATCTACATCCGGATTATCATTAGGGCTGCCACCCACGCAAAACATAGCAAGACGCTTATCCTGCCAGTTTACAGCTTTGCCCAGAAACCACTTGGCTTTAACCAGACTGCCGGCCATCGCCCATCCGCCGTAGCAGATGACACCATACTCTTCAAAATATTCATCCGTTTTCCTCTGGGCATCCTTTAGATCAAGCAAATCTCCGTTCAGTCTGTCCGCTATCCACTCTGCATACCTTTTTGTAAATCCTGTCTGTGATGTATAAATGATCAATGTTTTCATAATTCACTCAGATTCCTTTCCATCATCATGATCGTTTGTATCGTGGTCTGCAGGCACTTTTCATCGATTCCGTCAAAGATGCGTCCGATGATGTATTGGCTCTGCTGATCGTTATTATCATTTTCTTCCAAAAAAACTCTGCATTTATCTGTGACAAAAATGCGTTGCTTTCGCTTGTCTTTTTCATCAGGAGACGTTGAAACGAAACCCTTTTTTTCAAGTTTCAACAGGATCTGCTTCACATTCTGATGAGAACTGCCCATTACTTCCGAAAGGTCATTCAGCGTCGGAGGTTCCTTGCATAAGTTGATACAGATTATGGCAAAGAACTGCTTCCAGGTGATCTCCTTGAAATATGCATCAGCAGCTGCCTGATATCTGTTATCAAATGCACTGAGTAATCCCAGCAAAAAAGGCTGTGGTGGCATATCTCCAAACTTTACTTTGTCTATTTTCATTACTTCATCATAATTCATAGGGGTTCCTTTCTGCATTATGTAATATATTACCCATATAAACAATGTAATATATTACATGTTTTTTGTCAACTGTTTTGTATAAAAAAGCTTCGGCATTTCACCGAAGCTTAAAAATACAACACCTATATTATCTCAGTATATGTGTTTTCGTTTTGGACCATTTGGAATAATACTTTTTACCATCTATTGTCAGGTAATTCCTTATACGAACTTTTATGGTATCACCCCTTGTAAATCCGCTTATGGTACAGTATGATCTTTCTTTCTTTTTGACTTTTATGGTTTTTGCCGTGGAAAAGTCATCTCCTGAGGTGTACTGAATCTGGTAACCCTCGATGGCAGAGGTCTCATCTGTAGCACCCCAATTCACGGTAAGCTTTTTCCCTTTTGAGGAAAGCTTATTTAATTGTGTGGTATCCAGGGCTTTTGCAAACCCTTTTCCAACAAAGCTTTTATTGTATAAGGAGTTGGTGGTCCCGGCAAAGGGGATAGTCGCATAAGTCAGGGATTCAAGCCATGTGTTTCCGTTCGCCCGCTTTATATCCAGGGTATTTATGGCAACACATCTGGTACGCTGGCGTTCCCCGTCTTTTTTCGGATTCATGATGGAGCTTGCGGAACTGATCACATAGTATTTATCTTTCACATGCCCTAAATATGCCATCTCATGTCCCGGGAAAAAGAGACTGCTTCCAACCGGCAGGTTTTTAATGATCTGCTTTTTTGCCTCGGAACTCAGCCCTGCCAAAGAGTATTTTTTGACGGGACTTGCCGTCTGCCAGGTAGTGTTTCTGGACAGGTTTAAACCGAAGCAACTGTAAACATCACGGATATATCCGGAGCAGTCCTGGGATTCCAGCATGCCGCCCCATCCGTATGTATCTCCGAGCTTTTCAAAAAGAATATCTGTCACATTTTTTTGCGTCAGTGGCAGGTAACCCTCGTGGACGTTATAGTGCTGAGAGATAAGAGCCGGCTGCTTGTCGAAGCTTCCATCTGCCCTCCTGACAGGCAGATATACAACATAGTTGTTATAGGGAGTCCTGTTTGAGATGAGTTTCGGATAGTCAGATTTATCCACTATCTCAAGTGTCGTACCCATTGTAAGAAGGCGGTCTGCAGTATCAGGATCCGTGTTAGAGGCCTCGGTCCTCACTTTGGATCCGCATATCACCAAAAGCTCCTTGCCTGAATGGTCCCAGGCATCAAGCCAGGTCTCCCTGTCACTGCAAACAGCAATATCCTCTACCGGAGCCCACCCCGTATAGCAGCTGCTCTTTGCATAGTAGAACTTTTGGTCGGCAGAAACGGACTGTATGACCACCGGCTCGTTTACACGCAGAGCGGTGACGTACAGATTGTCAAAATCGTTGTCTCCGGGATCATCCAAAATGGCTTTATCCGTGGGAAAACACCTTAGGACGGTTCGGTTTACGGCGATACCATATGAGACGGGATGTGTGGAAGTATCTTTGCTCTGAGTATTTGTAAGCATGCTGTTGTAGTAGCTTGCAGTAACCTGGTCGCCATTTACATCGTACTTCTTTTCCCCGAAATACTCGATATCGGCCTTTGTAGAGGCTGCCAGTGCTTCGTTTAAGGCCTTCCCATCCACGGTAGAAGAGACCTTTTTAAGATCCGTCACATTTGTGCCGTCAGCTGCAATAATGGCTTTGTTCAGCTTTTTGATCTGTGCCTCAGTAGCCAGAACCTTTGAGGCGTCTTTGATATCTTTGTACCAATATAAAGATGACGTCATTTTTTGTGTTACGTCAGGGAAGGTTTTTACTGACGCAAGAGCAGTGTTTGGTGCTGAAAAGACAAGCCCGGCCACTAAAGCGGCTGAAAGAAGCTTTGTTAATAGTGTTCTCTTTTTCATTTGAAGTCCTCCTTAAGAAATTCCCCGATCTCCTTATATCTCTGCTCCATGGCATCATGAGCTAATGCCGGCACCCAGGTGCCATGATGATGATGGATTGTGTAGGTACGATCGGTTTTGTAAATAATACCGGTATCAAAGCTTTTGGCGGTCAGCACTTCAAAGGGATAAATCGTAATATCATCCACAATCTGAAAGCCTCCGTTCTTATTTAACCCATGTTTCTCAATAACCTGAGTATACCGTACCGGACAGGTAGAGTTGTCCCAGGTCCCGTCTTCCTTGAAATATGGCCTGCTCTCATAGCTCTTGCAGATCTCATCAATGATACGGTTGCCCTTTGATGCGCCCATCCCAGAACCGCACTCAATCCGGCCGAGAGACTCAAAGCTCATATAAGCATCATTGTACAGCAGATCGTCGATCGGACGTACCATCTCCACGTCCAGGTCCATATAAACACCGCCGTATCTGCGAAGAAGATCTGCCCTGGCATAATCTGAGGCAAACGCCCAGTTATTGTCGCTGATCGCCTGATCGAAAAAGAGACAGTTCTCCGGTTTGTAGGTGTCCAGATCCCATATCTTTATTTCAAAATCTGGCGCATATTTTTTCCACGATTCCAGACACAGCCTGTAGCTCTCAGGCAGTCGATTCTTCGAGAACCATATTGCGTGGATCACTCTGGGGATTACCGGCATATGGTTCTTCCGAAAGCCCGGCGGAGCCTGATCAGCAGAAAGCATTAGCCAGTCCTCATATAGGGATTCCAGAAAAATAGACGGGATCGCGTTAATGTGCGCCAGTTTTGGATCTGCACGCAGCTGCGCCATGATCTCCCTGTATCCGGTGACAGCTATCAAAAGAATCGTCTTTTCCTTCGGATAATACGCAAGGTCGGACCGGCGGATACCGGTGTAACTCTTATTATCCAGCACAATATTATCATTGGACGGATCCACAAATCCCCTTAGATTCTCTATCAGCCCACTATCCGTCAAAAAAGGATTGGTAATGTTTTTAAAATGTTTTCCATCACCCAGACAATAGATATCTTTTGTTTTCAGCTTTTCAAACAGTTTTATACTATCCATTTATGGTCATTTCCGTCAGTATCCCGGGCGATATACGATCTCCACTGAACGGACATGGGCCAATGAATTCATTATGGAAACCAGTTGTTCAAATTTCATGGACTTGGGATAAGTCATGGTGAGGATCGCTTCCATCTCACTGCCCTTGGTTTTATTCCTTGTAGCCCGTATACTTACAACATTGATCTCTGAACTTTCCAGTTGTTCAAAGATCTCATCCATATTCTTTTCGGTAAGATGGATCTGCACCTTACAGGTCTCTCTTGCATAAACTGCCTTGCGTTCCTGGCGTCTATGTAGCACAAACTGCAACAGGGCGATCAAAACCGTAACGGCGATCCCCAATACATACATACCACCGCCAACAGCCATTCCTATCCCTACAGTAGCCAGGATCCCGGCAGATGTAGTAAGTCCCATGACCTCGTTCTTATGTACGAAAATGATGCCGGCGCCCAAAAAACCAATGGCTCCTGCCAATCCTGCCGCTATCCTTGAGGGGTCCAGCTTTACGGTTTCATCTATCACATCATTGAAGCCATATTTTGATATCTCCATCATGAGCGCCGCGGCAACTGCTATAATTATATGTGTCCTAAAGCCCGCTGCCTTGGCATGATGTTGCCGTTCGACACCTATGATACCGCCGCAGAATGCTGCAACTATGATCCTGAAAAATAAAACCAGATTAAAAGAAAAGTCAAGTTCAGTTATTCCCATTTCTATGCCCCCTTCGATTGGCATTTGCGTTCTGCTGGAGCTGTTGCCTTTTTGCTTCCTCCTCCTGTCTGATTGCCTCTTTTATCTGCCTTATGTTTTCCGCATCCTGGGCTGCCTCTTCTATGTAGCCCATCTTGGCCTCCAGGTTCTCCTTATTTTTAGTCCCGTTTATAACCTCTCTGCACATATCCTTCAGCTGCTCAGAAGGGATATTGAAAAACTCGGCACTGTCAAAAATGCCGCCCATGTCCAAAAGCGCCTTGGCGGCGCAACGGGACTCCAGCGTCTTTAATGAGTCAGTCTGTTCCTGGGAAAGCTCGATCCCATGCTTTTCCTGAGCATCACGGATGACCCTGATCCTGCCCCTGATATTTGGAAAGCTTCATGCCAAAGAGCCTGTCGTGGGAAAGGATGCGCCTGACCTCTTCCCGCTTGGCGGTAAGCTTTATTATATTGGCCTCCCGGACGATCTCTTGATCCCCTGCCACCGGGATCTGACCGGCGTTATCCTGCTGTACCTCCAGCAGCTGCTGTTCCTGGATATTTTGGTTGTCTAATAATCCCGGCTGCTGTTCTTTTTCATCCAGCTTATCAGTATTTGTATTGATCTCAATGGTTTCATTCTGTTCTTCAGTATTTTTTAACCCGTAAGCATCTTCCTTCATCTCTTATCCTTCCTCAGAGTTGTCAATCCTATACGCGGTATTATATCATGGGGTCGCCAACAAATGTCCAACAAGGAGCTGTCATTTATTTTTCGGTTTAAACCCCAGTTCTTCCGCCGAAAAATCAAGATCCTCTCCAATGACTATAATAATATCCTGGCCTTCACTGACAGGCTTTATCTCAATCCCTTTTTTTACGGCATTGACCTCCAACCAGTTATTTCCGTCACGTACAAATCCCTTTATTCGATACACTTTTCCATACTTTTCATCAGAAAAAAGCCTCTCTGTCAGCCCGGGTATATCCTCCTTTTTCAAATCACAGTTCATAATGTAGACCGAACCAAAACCCGCATCATCAGCGAAATACAGTTTTCTGTAATCTGCCATATAATAACCCGATGCCGACACAGCTTCTATCTTGTCCGGCAAAAGGGCCCTGATATCCCCGGCCATAACCGATCCTGCCTCTATTGTGCGGTCACAGCCGATGGTTTTTAAGCTCCTGTTCAAATGTGATAATATGCGCGATACACTATCCTCCGGCTCGCCGGCACACTCATCCGTGTGGCTTAATATGATCCGGCCTGCACAGGCCACCTGACTCGACAGCATATATTCAGAAGCTTTGGAAAGCTCATCCGGTAACGTGGCGTCAACGATAGCGATGACCGAACCGATCTCATACCATCTGTCCAGCGGATCTTCACGAAGCGTGTCAAAAAACTCATCCATGTCAAAAACGCCGGATGGCTCTATTATCACGCGGTCAAATCCCTGCATGCCCATTGCTATTAGCTTGGTTTTAAACCGTCTCTTATGACAATCCGCATCGCACCCTCCGGCTACTGTCTCCATATCGCATTTTTCAGAGATAAGGTCCTTTAGGAGCATCAGGTCCACATTTACTGCACCATAGTCGTTTTCAAGTATGCAGATCCGTTCGCCTTTATCTATAAAATGTTTTGCATACTGTCGTAAAAAAGTGGTCTTTCCTGACCCTAAAAATCCGGTGATAAGATCAACCCTGCACTTCATATTATTCATTCTCCTCATCCATCATGGTCCTGCATCCAGACTGAGTTCCCATAAGTTCCTCAGTGGCGACATCATTGATCCTGACCTGGATCCCGCCATCCGGCTCTTCTGTTTTCGTCCCGGTTAAATGTATCTCATACAGCATGGTCTTTAAAGTTTTTTCGTTAAACCAGAAATTCCCCAGGCTGTACACCACCGGCTTTCCATCTATCTCTGTAGTTTCCTGAAGGCAATGGGTGTGTGCGCCGATCACCGCATCTGCTCCGGCTTCGGTGTAAAGAAGCGCTCCTTCGGTCTGGGCAGGCTCAAGGACTTCTGAATACTCAGTGCCCCAGTGCGGCAAAGCTACCACAAAGTCAGCATTTTCCTCCGCCTCTTTTATGGACTCTAAAAAAAGGGCGTTATCATAACACCTCAGTATCCCCGGCTCTGTATCCGTAGCCTGAGGTGTCATCTTATACTTTTCTGCGCGCGAGGCCGCCACATAGGCGATGCGAACCCCCTCTACATCCACATATACAGGCGCTTTTGCCTCATCAAGATCATGACCGGCACCGACATATGGGATCCCTGCCGAATCGAGAGTATCAAGGGTATCAAGAAAAGCCTCTTTGCCATAATCATATACATGATTATTTGCCAGCCCCACTATATCCACGCCCATATCACACAAAAGCTTTACATTTTCCGGCCTGGATCTGAAGGTATATGCCTTGCCCTCAAGGGGGCTTCCGCCCTCACTGTATGTAAATTCGTTGTTGATCCACATGACATCCGCGTCACGCATGGCCTCAATGTACTTTGGGTCTATCACTGCCTCAAGATCATCTCCCATGGAATGGTAATAGGACATAACACTCCATGTATCATCAAAATTGACATCACCTGCAAAAGCAAGGGTGATGTCAAAATCCGTAACTACAGGCTGTGTTGTAAGCGCACTCTTATCCTCGGAAGCCCCTGTATCAGGCACCTTAACTGCTTCCTGTGACACGCTTTCAGTCATCACAGGCTCCGGTTCCTTTGAAAATGCTCCGGGTATTAAACTATTCGGCCCCAAAAGCAGCATATACCCTGCCACCATCCAGATTATCAAAAGCGCAGGTACCAGTAACCTGAATTTCCACTTTTTTGTCTTGTGATGCCATGCCAGCATGCCCAAAAGAGCCCCCAGACCCCCGCCCAGGGCCGCCACGCCAATGAGCGTCGCCTCGGGTATCCTCCATTTTCCGTCTATGGCCCTCTTTTTATCGACGCCATACAAAAGGAATGCCGTCAGATTTATAATAACTAAATAAATACCAAGTATTTTCATATTCCGTCCTCACTATCCCTGATCCCTTGGGCGCAGTTTCTCAGGCAATTATCTCCACATTTTCAGTGCTGTATTCGATCTGCTCCGAAAACCGTCTTATGCGCTCCAGGGGATCCCCACGGTAGGCGTCCGTGGCAAAGATGAAATCCGTGGCTCTCCTGCCATATTCAATGAGCTTTTCAACTGACCACTCATCCAGAGCCACTTTTTCCAGCTGCCTGTATATCACATAGGAGAAAAGCCTGTTGTAACGGCCCCTGTCAAAGCTTTCGGCATAGGATACCACCGCATCGCAGAGCGCGTCAAAATGCCTGTCGTAATCCACCATCTCAGCGGTCCAGCCGTCATCTATGGGCTCAGTCTGTCTGAACCGGTTAAAAAGGGAGTTCAGGTAATCCCTGCCCTTTCTCGGCACGTAGGTCACATCCTGCCCTGCAAAGGTAAACTCCGTCCCCTCCTCAGTCAGGAAAAACAGTTTGCCGTCACTTTCCCAGAGCAGTTCACACACCCTCTCACAGCTAAGTCCCAGACCACAAAGCTCGTACCCTCCGTACTCTTCATAAAACCTGGGGTGCAGGGCACAGATATCACACAGAGCACCCTCTCCAAGGATCCTGATGATGCGACAGCGACCGTTCTTCTGTAAAAACGGGCATCTGTCATCCTCCATCCTGAAATGATAGCCCTCTTCATCCTCTTCGATGGATCCCCGAAGCTTTTCCCCCAGTTTACCCGGGATCTGCCTGTAATACTCCACCGACCCAGGATCCACATCTATCTCCCAGCCACTGCAGCAGGTGTGTTTACAGTCACCTGCTTTACATTCAAACTCATCCCAAAACACAGGCTTAACCGTGATCATGATCTGCGCTTTTCCTCCTTATACTATCCCAGTTTCCTGTTATGGCCGCATATTGTTTTCCAGCCCCTGCCGGACCAGCCTCAGATACTCCTCCGCGGAGATAGTCTCCCCACCCATGCTCTCCAGATGGTCCGTGTGAAACTGACAGTCTATCATCAGAAAATCATTTTTCGCCAGAAGGGTGGAAAAAAGGATCAGTGCCAGCTTCGAGCCGTTTTCGATCTCCGTGTACATGCTCTCGCCAAAAAAGCATCTGCCTATCTGGACTCCGTAAAGTCCCCCGGCAAGCTCCCCGTCAATAAAGGAATCCACGCTGGTAGCGTAGCCCGCATCGTGAAGATCCTTGTACGCTTTTTCCATGTCATCGGTGATCCATGTGCCCTCTTTGAACTCGCGTTTGATCCTGCATCTGTGCATGGTGTCGGAAAAGTCCCTGTTTATGGTTATCCTCACATCATGCTTTTTTAAGAACTTTTTAGTGGAATGTGAAATATGGATATTCTCGGGCCTGATGATGTACCTCTCCTTCGGGCTCCACCACATGATGGGTTGGGTGTCATCATACCAGGGAAAAATGCCGTTGGTATAGGCTAAAAGGAGTCTTTCGACGCACAGGTCACCCCCTACGGCCAAAAGACCGTCAGGCTCCGCCAGATCAGGCATCGGAAAATAGATTTTTCCCTCCTCAAGTCTATATACCGGCATAACAGGCTCCTTGGATCATTCAGGTACTGCCGAAAATTCTCCATCCTTTACAGAAAGAGAAATGACTCCTCCTTTTTTAAGCTTTCCAAAGAGGATCTCGTCCACAAAAAGCGGCTTGATATCATTCCTGATGACCCGGTCCACCTCCCTGGCTCCGAATTCCGTACTGATACCGCGCTTTTTGATGAGTTCCTTTGCCTCCTTATCAACGGAAAGCTTTATATTCTTTTTCAAAAGCATGTCGGAAAGCTCCGACATCTTTTTATCCACTATCTGATATGCCATATCGTCATTCATGCCGTTAAAGACCACGATACGGTTGAGGCGGTTTCGAAACTCGGGCATAAAGGTGTGCTTTACTTCTTCCATGATGGCACTGCTGTCCTGGGATGCTCCCTCAAAGCCGATATCCTTTTTACCCAGGCGGCTGGCTCCGGCGTTGGAGGTCATGATCACCACCACGTTTGAAAAGTCCGCTTTTCTCCCCTGATTATCCGTAAGTGTGGCATAGTCCATAACGGACAAAAGCACGTTGTAGATGTCAGCATGGGCCTTTTCTATCTCATCCAGTAAAAGCACTGCCGACGGATTCTTCCTGATCTCCTCTGTTAGAATGCCTCCCTCCTCGTATCCCACATATCCGGCAGGGGATCCAATGAGCTTTGCCACAGTGTGCCGCTCCGTGTATTCACTCATGTCAAAACGGATAAGCTTTACACCCATCTCCTCCGCCAGACTTTTGGCGATCTCGGTCTTTCCCACCCCGGTGGGGCCTACGAACAAAAGGCTTGCCAGGGGCTTGTTATCCTCCAAAAGTCCCGCCTTTGAAAACTTGATGGCGTTGACCACCTGGGACACTGCCTCATCCTGCCCGAAGATACGGGCCTTTATACGGCTCTCTAAGGTGGCCAGACCCTCCGCATCATCTGTGGCCACGGTTTCTATGGGCACACGGCAGATGCCGGTTAAAACCTCGTTGATAACGTCCTTATCCACCGTCTGTTTTTTATTGTCGGCGACGGGATTGAGCTTTCTGTAGGAGCCCGCCTCATCCATTATGTCAATGGCCTTGTCCGGCAAAAACCTTTCGTGAACGTGCTTTTTGCTCATGGAAACCATATATTCCAATATGCCCTTTTTGTAGGAAACCCCGTGGAAATCCTCATAATTCTTTTTTACGCCCTTGAGGATCTCGACGGTCTCATCCTCGCTGGGCTCATTGATATCCACGTTTATAAAGCGCCTCACCAGGCTCTTGTTCTTTTCAAAATGCTTTTTATACTCATCATAGGTGGTGGCACCGATGAATCTGATATGACCGTCCGCCAAATAGGGCTTCAGCATATTGGAAGCATCAAAAGCGCCCTCACCTACGGCGCCTGCGCCGGCGATGGTATGGATCTCGTCTATGAAAACTATGGGCTTCTCCTCCTTGGAGATCTCGGTAAGCACCTTTTTGAAGCGTTTTTCAAAATCTCCCCTGTACTGGGCTCCCGCCAGCATGGAAAACAGATCCAGGGCGAAAACCCTGGCACCCTTAATAGCCTCCGGCACATCACCCTCAACTATACGCCGGACCAGACCATAGGTGATGGCAGTCTTTCCCACTCCCGGCTCTCCTATGTGAAGAGGATTGTTTTTTTCCTTCCTGCAAAGTATCTGGATGGTACGTTTTATCTCTGCCTCACGGCCTATCAGGGGATTAACATCCTTAAGGGTGTCGTTAAGACAGGGGGCATACTGCCTCCAGCTCTCGTCGGGCCTGGCCTCCGGCTTAGCGCTCTCAGGTGCCGTACCCACCGCAGTCTCGTCTGTATCCGCCAGCTCCCGAAGTATGTCGGCCTCGGTGATATCCTGTTTTTCAATGAAATAAACGGCGTAGCTGTCGGAAAGATTCCACATGCCATGCAAAAGATGGGTCAGACCGATATAATTCCTGCCGGAATTAATGGCACTGCGCTCCGCGTAGGAGATCATGTAGTTACAGCCAAAGGAAAACTCGGGTGAAGCCTCCTCCACCTTCTCAATATATTCGTCCGCATAGTTGTCCAGGTCGGATACCAGCATTTCGATGTTTCCGCCGCAGTTGATAAAGGCCTCGATGAATTCATCCTTTTCACATATCACACGAAGCATGACCTCCGGAGTGATATACTCAAAGCCGGCGTCCTTGGCGTAAAGAAAAGACTGTTGTATTATCTCTTTTAATCCGTTAGTAAGCTCCATAACTCAAGCCTCCTCTATTGACATTCGAAAAGGGAAGCCCTCGGCCTTGGCCCGGTTCAGGGCTTCGTTGACCTTGGTGGCAGCTATATCGTAAGGGTAGGAGCCCACTACGCCCCGGCCCTTTTTATGTACATCCATCATGATGGTCTCTGCAGTGATGGGGTCCTTGTTAAAAATTTCCATCAGGATAGCCACCACGAATTCCATGGTAGTGAAATCATCGTTCAACAAGATGACATTATACTTCTTCGGTTCTTTTACCCTTGTGCTGACGTTTTCTTTAAACTGTCTTTGCGTATCCATCTGTGTCCACCCCAATGATCCCCGTTACTGTGATCTAATCATTTTACCACTCTTTCAGGCAAAGGCAAACCTCAGACCTCCCTGCCTTCCTTAAATACTTTCATCATCTCGTTGGTAAGGCTGTAGTCCGAGGGCTGAAGCACTATGTCCTCTCGTTTGATCCATTCGGCGTATTTAAGCTCCCCTTCATCCATTTTTATGGTATCATCTCCGTCCACTTCGCAGAAGAAGCCCATCAGGATATCCGCAGCCATGCCCCAGGGCTGTGACTTGTAATATTGTATGTTTTTAACCTTAAGCCCGGCTTCCTCCATAACCTCGCGGCTTACAGTCTGCTCCAGGGTCTCCCCGATCTCCGTAAAGCCGGCCACCAGCGCATTATGGGCATAGCCCTGACGGTATCTGGTGATCAGTATCCGATCCCCGTTTTTTACGCCAATTATCACCGCAGGATTGATCCTGGGATATATCCTCTTATGACAGGCCGGACAATCCAGGGCCCTCTCATCTGATGCAATGGTAAGCGACTTTCCGCAAACGCCGCAGAAACGGTTGTCTCGATACCACTCGGCCAGATGATATGCGGTAAATGAGGCAAATACCATCCTTTGATCCTCTATGCCCAGATCCCGTATCTCCCTGACGGAAAACCACAAAAAACCATCCTGTCCGTCCCGGGGCGCCAAGTCCAGAAAGTAACTGTCCTCATCAATGGAAAAAAGGTAGATGAGGTCCGTTTTGGCATCCGCCCGGGGCAGTATGAGCCTATGGGCATCCACATCATGCCTGCCAAGTATTTTCCCGTCCTTAAAGCATATAACGGGGTCGCCCTCCGCCGGCCTGATATCCTTATAGGAGTTGTTGAATACATGGGGAAAAATATCCTGTATCATCGTTCTACCTCATCAAATCTCTCATATGCGTCGATCCCTATTCCGCCGAACCGGGCGCCCTCGGTAAACAGCCTGTAGCATACGTCAATAAGGGGCATCAAAAGCACGGCTCCCGTGCCCTCCCCCAGAGCCAGCCCGGCGTCTATGAGCGCAGTGTAGCAAAGCTCTGACATGATGCAGCGTCCCATGGCCTCCCTGGGCCGGTGAGATGGGATGCACAGGTCCTTTATGACGGGACACAGCCGCTGTGCCACCAGTATGGCCGAAAGAGTGATAAGCCCGTCTGCTATGACCGGCACCCGTCGTCTCGCTGCCTCCAAAACGGCTCCCGTCATCCCGGCTATATCGAAACCGCCAAATATTGAAAGCACCTGGATAACATCATTTCTATCATATGTGTGCCTTTTTAATGCCTCCCTTATGACCTGTGTCTTGTGGGCAAGCATATCATCACTGAGCCCGGCGCCCCGCCCCACATAATCCTGCGGGTCCATGCCCAAAAGGGCACAGCTTACGGCCGTGGCGGTACTGGTATTTCCTATGCCCATCTCTCCCAGCAAAAGCATATCACAGCCGGCATCTATGGCCTCATCCGCCATCTCGCAGCCGATATCTATGGCTGCATAGGTCTCCTGTTGGCTCATGGCATTTGTAGCCAAAAAATCTCCGGTCCCCTCACGGATGCGCCTGTCTGTTATACCCGGCACGGGATCACCCTTCATGCCTATGTCCACAGGCAGCACCTTTACCCCGGCCTGCTTTGCCATAACACATACCGTGGAGGAGTTTTTTGCCATGGCCTCAGCCACCGCATGTGTCACATTACTGTCTGTCTGGGTCACGCCCTCCTCTGTAATGCCGTTATCGGCAAAAAACACGATGAGGGTCCTGTTACTGACCTCCGGAGTGTGACGTCCCTGTATACCGCCTATACGGGCTATGAGCCGCTCCATATCTCCCAGGCCGTCAATGGGCTTGGCAATGGCGTCCCACTGAGCCATCACCTCGTCATATTTTCTTTTGTCAAAAGGAGGTATCCTTTCACAAAGCTTTGTCAGTTTTTCTTTATCCATCATATCTGATATTGTATACTAAAAAAGCTCCGGATGTAAACCGAAGCTTTTGCGTTTTATCATGCCGCTCTTATGGCGTCTGTAATGGTTTTCACATATTCCCCCACATATTCCGGGGCTTCCTTTCCGTGTTCCGCCAGGATCTTTATTATGGCCGATCCTATGATGGCGCCATCGGAGATGCCTGACATCTTCGCCGCCTGCTCGGGAGTGGAGATCCCGAAACCTATGGCACATGGAATTTCCGTGTTTTCCCTTACCAGCGATACCATGGCCCCCAGGTCCGTAGTTATCTCGCTTCTGACCCCGGTGACTCCCAGACTCGATACTATGTAGATAAATCCCTGTGCATCCCGGGCAATGGTGGCTATCCTCTCCTTGGAGGTGGGTGCGATGAGTGATATGAGATCCATACCATATTCACGGCACTTGGGAGCAAACTCCTCTTTTTCCTCAAAGGGCAGATCCGGCAGTATCAGTCCGTCCATGCCTATGTCCCGGCAGGCACCGAAAAACCTGTCCATACCATAGGAAAACACCACATTGGCATAGGTCATGAATACCAGGGGAACCTCTGTCTCCTTACGAAGGTCCCTAACCATATCAAATATCTTATCTGTGGTCACACCACCGGAAAGGGCTCTCAGGTTGGCGTTTTGGATCACGGGACCCTCAGCCGTGGGATCTGAAAATGGTATGCCCAGTTCGATTATATCCGCTCCGTTTTTTACCATCTCCAGCACGCAGGCCTTTGTGGTATCAAGGTCGGGATCCCCGCATGTGATAAAGGGAATAAATACTTTTTTGTTTTTAAAAGCTTCGCTTATCCTACTCATTGATATCCTCCCCTCTGTAACGTGCTATAGCGGCACAGTCCTTGTCGCCGCGGCCGGATATGGTTATCACGATGATCTGATCCCTGCTCATGGTGGGAGCCAGCTTCTGTGCATAAGCCACCGCATGGGCCGACTCTATTGCTGGTATGATGCCTTCTGTTTTTGCCAGATATTCAAAGGCGCATACAGCCTCCTCATCTGTTACAGGCACATATTTTGCGCGGCCCGTGTCGTGAAGGTTGGCGTGCTCCGGTCCGATACCCGGATAATCAAGCCCTGCCGAAATGGAATAAACCGGCGCGATCTGACCGTATTCGTCCTGACAGAAATAGGACTTCATCCCGTGGAATATCCCCACGCGGCCTGTATTTATGGTGGCTGCAGTCTCAAAGCCGTCTATGCCCCGTCCTGCGGCCTCACAGCCTATGAGCTGCACAGACTCGTCCTCTATGAAATGATAAAAGCTTCCGATGGCATTGGAACCACCTCCCACACAGGCTATCACTGCATCGGGGAGCCGTCCCTCCTTTTCCATCAGTTGGGCCTTTATCTCCCGTGAGATCACAGCCTGAAAGTCGCGGACGATAATGGGGAAGGGATGTGGACCCATTACGGATCCCAGGCAATAGTGGGTATCGTCGATACGTGTGGTCCACTCTCTCATGGCCTCTGATACCGCATCCTTAAGTGTTGCCGTACCTGTGGTAACGGGTATGACCTCCGAACCCAAAAGCCTCATACGGTACACATTAAGAGCCTGGCGCTTTGTGTCCTCTTCACCCATAAAGACCACGCACTCCATACCCATAAGCGCCGCCGCCGTGGCTGTAGCCACCCCGTGCTGACCGGCACCGGTCTCGGCGATGAGCCTCGTCTTTCCCATCTTTTTTGCCAAAAGTGCCTGACCCAAAACATTGTTTATCTTATGGGCACCGGTATGGTTTAAATCTTCCCTTTTTAAGTATATCTTTGCGCCTCCCAGATCCTCCGTCATCTTTTTTGCATAATAAAGCCTGGAGGGTCTGCCTGCATATTCGTTGAAAAGCTCCGTAAGCTCACGGTTAAAATCGGGATCGTCCTTATAATGATCATAGGCTTTTTCCAGCTCTATGACCGCATTCATCAGGGTTTCCGGTATGTACTGTCCGCCATGAATCCCGAAACGTCCTTTTTTATCTGACATATCTGCCTCCTATCGATCACCTGCGGCTCTGACCGCAGCTGCAAATCCATTCATTTTCTCCGGATCCTTCACCCTGTCTGTCTCCAACCCGCTGCTCACATCTACCGCAAATGGATGGAGTGCACCGATGGCTTCCACCACGTTGTCCGCAGAGAGTCCCCCCGCCAGAAAATATGGCCTGTCCACGTCCTTTAGGATCCCCCAGTCAAAGGTCTCACCGGACCCTGCTCCGGAATCTATCATGATATAATCCGCCGGACTATCCTGCGCCTCTTTTAAGATGCTTTCGGGATCACTTTTTCCCTTGATGGAAAAGGCCTTGATGATGGGTTTGTCAGTATGATTTCTGAGATCTTTTATATACTCATCATCCTCATGACCGTGAAGCTGGATCACGTCGATCACACCTGCTTTTGCAATATCCGAAACGGTACTGATATCCGCATCCAAAAACACCCCTGTGGCAAGGATGCGTTCATCCAGCATCTCCTTTAATTCCTTCGCACGCTCCTTTGTGACATATCGATGGCTTTTTTCCCAGAAAACAAAACCGGTATATTCGGGCAGGATCTCATTTACCGCCGCAATATCTTCGTTTCGCCACATTCCGCAAAGCTTTATCTTTGTCATAACATCACCTTCTTTTACAGCATGCTTTTTAACTCTTTAAGCTTTGCCGCCTTATCGGGGGCTCTCATAAGGGCCTCTCCCACAAGCACGGCGTCCACTCCCACGCTTTTTAGTTCCGCCACATCAGCTCCGTCATTTATGCCGCTTTCCGCCACAAAGACCACATCCCCGGGCACCAGGGCTCTCAAGTTTTTGGAGTTGGCGCTGTCTACGGAAAAGTCTGCCAGATTTCTGTTGTTTACTCCGATAATGGCAGCTCCGCAATCTAAAGCTGTCTCTATCTCCCCCGCATCATGTGCCTCTACCAGCGCCGAAAGTCCCAGGGACTCGGCGATCTGCAAATACTCCTTTATCTGTGAGGCATCCAAAATGCTGCAGATCAAAAGCACTGCCGACGCACCCAGGGTCTTTGCCTCATATATCATGTATTCATCAACGGTAAAATCCTTGCGCAGGCAGGGGATGCTTACCTGTTTTGCTATCTGCTTAAGGTAATCGTTGCTGCCTAAAAACCACTTTGGCTCCGTGAGCACCGAAATAGCGTCAGCTCCTGCAGCTTCGTAATCCGTCGCTATCCTCATATAGTCAAAGTCAGGCTCTATCAGGCCCTTTGACGGCGAAGCTTTTTTGCACTCGCATATAAATGACATCCCGTCCTTTTTCAGTGCCTCAAAAAAGGAGGGGCCTGCGGGCAAGCCCTCGGCAAGACGCCTGATCTCGCCCGCAGAAATATTTATTTTTTCTTTTTCAACTATGACTCTGGCGTATTCTGCCAGCTCATCCAATATCGTCATCTGTCATCCCTCAGCGGTTGCTGACCTCTATCATTTTTTTCAATGTGTCAAGGGTCTTTTGGGAATCAAGTATGTCTGCCGCCTGCTTTATTCCCTCTGCCAGGCTTTCTGCCTTGCCGCCAATATAAAGTGATGCACCTGCATTCATGAGCACCGCATCCCTCTTGGGGCCCTTTTCTCCGGAGAGGATGGCCCTTGTGATGGCTGCATTCTCCTCGGGTGTGCCGCCCTTGAGATCCTCGCGACTGCAGCGTGTCAGGCCGAAGTCCTCAGGCTTTATCACATAGGATCTGTACCATCCGTCCCTTATCTCGCTTACGGTAGTAGGAGCAGACATGGATATCTCATCCAGCTTGTCCTGACCGTAAACCACCATTCCCCGCTTTACGCCAAGGTTTATGAGTACCTGTGTAAGGGGCATCACCAGGTATTCGTCATATACGCCCAAAAGCTGCATTGTAGGATATGCCGGGTTTGTAAGGGGACCTAAGATATTGAAAACCGTCCTGAAGCCCAGCTCCTTTCGGATGGCACCCACATACTTCATTGATGAATGATACTTCTGTGCAAAGAAGAAGCACATGCCTGCTTCCTTCAAAAGCTCGATGCAGCGGTCGGGATCCTGCTCGATATTGACCCCCAGTGCTTCCAGACAATCCGCTGTTCCACAAAGTGAAGATGCAGCGCGATTCCCGTGCTTGGCTACCTTCATCCCTGCCGTAGCGGCTACCAGAGCGGATGTGGTGGAGATGTTAAAGCTTCCCGCATTATCTCCGCCTGTTCCGACTATCTCGAAAACATCCATGCCGGTGTCAACTCTTGTGGCATGCTCCCTCATGGCTGCGGCGCACCCGGCAATCTCGTCGGTTGTCTCAGCTCTGGCACTTTTTGTGGACAGGGCTGATAAAAATGCCGCGTTCTGTGTGGGCGAGGTCTCACCGCTCATGATCTCATTCATTACGGAATAAGCCTCATCATAGGTCAGGTCCTCTTTGTTTACAATTTTTACGATTGCTTCCTTGATCATCTTCCATACCTCCATTTCCTGTGTGCCATTTTCAAATGACTCTGCTTATTTTAAAATGGTCACACCTTTGCTTAGGGGTTATTTTCGGGAAAAGAAAAACGCCCCCAACAGAAAAAACTTTCTGTCAAGGACGAATTTGGCTCTTTAATAGAGACACTATCCGCGGTGCCACCTTGATTCACGGTATGACCCGTGCACTTAGCGAAGTACCTTCATACTTCCGACAACTAACGTATGTCCCACGTCATGGATACTAAGAATAAATCTTTTCCCCAATGCCCTCAGCGGCCCATTCTCCGCTTCAACGGTTTGCTCGATTAAATTATCTGTAATTATACTCAAATGTCAGACACTGTCAAACGAAATATTTATGGTTTTAGGTAAAAAATTTACGATTATTGCTAATTTTTCCAGGGTACGTGGGCACCGGTAAAGCTGATCTGTGCAATATTCTTCCCCAGATCATCCGTAACCTGCACGTCATAGAAGGCATTGCTCCTGCCATCTTTTATAAGCCTTGCTTCCGCAAAAAGCTCACTTCCCTTTGTGGTCGACATAAAGGTTGCCGTTCCCACCAGGCTTACAGTAGCCTGCTCTTTTTCGTAATTGGAAGCCACCGCAAAAGCGAAATCCGCCAGTGTGTATATTGCCCCGCCCATGATACCACCGTAGGCGTTTTTGTGATCCTCTGTCAGCTTCATGCTGCACTTTGCGTAGTTTTCGCCTATCTCCTCTATCACCGCATGTGACAGCTTTGTGGCATACAGGTCTTTTGAAAACATCTGCCTTGCGCCTTCAAGTGATCCCATATTATCCTCCGTTTATCCTCAATGATATGTGCCCACAAGCTTAAGTCCCGCGCAAAGTGCGGAAAGCTCCTGGAGCATATCCTTGCCGTTTTGTGTATTGATATTACCCTCTGCCTCGATGTAGAAGTAATAGTTCCACTGCAGATCCTTCATGGGACGGCTCTTTAAACTTCTCATATTGTATCCGTGGGCTCCGATGATATTAAGCGTAGAAGCAAGGGCACCGGCCTCATTTTTAACCGTAAATACGAGGATGAAGCTCTCGTTTTCGTACTTGATATTGTTGTCGTGAGTGTTCATGCTCCTTGAGAATACCGCGAATCTGGTACTGTTGATCCCGGAATCCTGGATATCATGATCCAAAACCTCCAGCCCGTAAAGCTCTGCAGTAGCCTCTGAAGCGATGGCTCCCACTGACTTGTCCCCACGTTTTGCAATAAGCTTGGCGGCAACAGCGGTATTTTCCGCACTCTCCACACTAAGCCCATGCTTTTTTATGTACCTGCCGCACTGGTTCAATGCCTGCGGGTGACTGATCACCGTCTTGATATCATCAATGGAGCTGCCCGGTGCTGACAAAAGATGGTGGCTTACGGGAAGGTCATAGATCTGATTGATGTATAGTGTCCCGGAATACATAAGGTCCATTACCGTGCCCACCTCGCCTGCCAGGCTGTTTTCTATGGGAAGCACTGCACAATCTGCCTCTCCTGCCTCAACACTTTTATAGGCCTCCACAAAGTCCCCATGGGACATAAGCTGTGAATCAGGAAACATCTTTTTGGCGGCAATATAGGCAAAAGCTCCCTCTACTCCGCTGTATGAAACCCTCATGCCGTTCATGAGCATCTGCTGGTATGAGCTTGAAAGGCTGATATTATTCTTTAAAAAGCTGACGTAAAACGGTCTGATCTCGTCATCTTCTATAAGCGCCTTGTTCGTGGATATAAGCTCGTCCTCCCTCTTGGCATCCCTGATGGAAAGACCGTTCTTCTGCTTATACTCAGCTATCTTTTTGCAGTTTTTCATCCGCTCTTCAAAAAGCACCGCCATCTTTTTGTCTATCTCGGATATACTACTGCGATATTCCTTTAACTCGTCCATATTACCTCCCGGGTTTTCTCAATTATTTTAGAAAAATACTCTAACTTTCGGTATTTGTCAATACATATTCACGCAGCTCTTCCGCAGTATCAATGACTGCCACGGCCTTTTGTTTTTCGAGGAACTCTCTGGACCTGAAGCCCCAGGTCACCAGTATACAGTCAAGTCCGGCAGCCTCCGCCGTAGCCGCATCCACATCGGAATCACCTATGTATACACAGTCCTGCGGCTTGGCATCGAGCTCTTCCATGGCCGTAAAAACCACATCAGGGCTGGGCTTTGTCTTTGCTCCCGGCTTGTTTCCCACCGCAACATCCACAAGATCTCCGAAAAAATAGTCTGCCAGCTCCACCACTGCGGAATGATGTTTGTTGGATACTATGCCTGTTTTCATGCCTTTTGACCTGGCATCCTTCATAAGCTCCACAATACCGTCGTATGGCTTTGTATAGTCTCTGTTGTGCTCGGCATAGTAAGCCTTGTATACAGCAAGCTGCTCGTCAAAGTTTTCGGTGTCCAGCCCATTTGGAAGGGATCGCTCCATGAGCTTGATGGGGCCGTTTCCCACATAAGACCTGACCTCGTCAAGGGTATGCTCGGGCTCGTCAAACTGTCGCATGGTGTAGTTTATGGCCTCTGTCAGATCCCCCAGCGTGTCCAGCACCGTGCCATCCATATCAAAAAGTAAGGTGTTATACATATTGTACCTCTTAAAAATAAAGACCTGCCATATTATTACTACGGCAGGTCTTTGACATAATAAGCTTTTACCTCATCAGGTCGGGCAGGGTAGCCTCGAAGTCAACTCCGTACCAGGGCTTGTCAGGGTTTTTCATAGTCACCTCGATGGTATGGGCAGTGTAATCGGCAGCAATCTGAAGAGCCTCGCGCCAATCCTTTCCTCTCATCATCTCACCTACACAGGTGCTGGAGAACAGATCTCCCGTACCATGGAAGGATGCATCTATCCTGTCGTTCTGATATACGAAATAATCATCAGCCTCACGGTCATATCCCATGACGCCGGTCTTGCCGGGTGATAAGGATACACCTGTCAGCACGCTGATACGCGCACCGAACTCGTTAAGCTTTGCAAGCATCTCCTTGATATAAGCCTCGTCATATTCCTCTTTATACTCCATACCCGTCATAAATGCGGCCTCTGTAATATTGGGAACAATGATGTCTGCAGCTGCACAAAGCTCCGCATTCTTCTTAACATAGTCCATATCAAAAGCGGGATAGAGCTTTCCGTTATCAGCCATAACCGGATCTACAAATATAAGTGTGCCCTCTTTTTTGAAGGTTTTAAAAAGCTCCTTCATCTGGTCGATCTCCTCGGCAGTACCGAGATACCCGGTATAAATTGCGTCGAATTCTACGCCCTCATTTTTCCAGTGATCTGCAATGGGCTCGATCTGGTCCGAAAGATCCTTGACTGTAAAATTTTTAAACATGGTGTGGGTGGATAATACCGCTGTGGGTAAGATCACCGTCTCTGACCCAAGTGCCGATATGACGGGCAGAGCTATGGTCAGCGAGCATTTCCCAAGGCAGGAAATGTCCTGAATTGTAAGCACTCTCTTCATGACTCTCTTCCTCCTAAATTTCATTTCTGCCAAGTATAGCACTTATTGAAATGAGATGAAACATTTATTTTTAAAAGTTTTTGGCATACCAATAAAATAATATTGTGGTCCGATAACAATATTACAAAAATAATATTTTGATAATATCTTGTTGGTGCAATGGGATTATGCAGGCTTTCAGCACCGGGGACAGGTTATCTCCCCTATGGTCTCTATGGACTTGTGCAGCATATCCACCAGAGGTGAATCTGCAGCGCGATAAAACATCTCTTTGCCCTCCCTGCGGGATGAGATTAGATGTGCCTGCTTTAATATCCTCAGATGATGTGAAACTGCGGGACTGGTCATGCCTATTATCTCGGCAATATCCGTCACACACTCCTCGGTATGGCATAAAAGCCAGAATATCCTGAGCCTGGTGGGATCTCCCAACTGTTTTAGGGCCTGGGCCACCGTATCAGTGATCTCCTCCGCCGGCAATGCGTCAATAATATGCTGCTGATCCTTCGGATCATTGTGGTTATGCATGATCAAATTCCTCCATACCTTCTTAATATTCCCTTTACGGCAGACAGATAACTGCCTCCAAAGAGATTAAGGTGATTAAGCAGATGATAAAGATTGTAGATATCCCGCCTGTCCTCGTATCCGGGCTCCATGGGGTTTGCCTCCAGATACGCCCTGTAAAACTCCCGGCTAAAGCCTCCGAAAAGCTCCGTCATGGCTATATCCGCCTCGGGGTGGCCCACATAAGCGGCAGGATCTATAAGCCAGGCCTCTCCGTCAGGGCCCACGATATAATTGCCGCCCCAGAGGTCTCCATGTAAAAGCGCCGGTTTTTCGGGTTCTATGAGATATCTGTCAAGATGCCCCGTAAACATAAGCATCCTGGATATCTCTTCACGGTCAAACCAGCTCTCCGCCCTTTTTATCTGGGCCTCTAACCTGCAAACGGCAAAAAACTCCACAAAGCTGTCCTTTGGTGTGTTTTTCTGATACCCTGCTCCGATATAGTTGTCATTTGAAAAGCCGTATGCTCCGCCCTTTACAAAACCGGCTGTATCCGCCTTGTGCATGGCAGCCAGATTATGTCCGAAATTTTCGGACATATGAGGACTTCTGCTCCCTGTCCGGGCAAATGACAAGAGCAAATAGGATATGCTTCCCTCCTCCCCCTCTGCAAACATTTCAGGTGTAGCGATGGCTCCGGTGCTCTTTATGGCACGAAGTCCCTCTGCCTCGGCCCGGAAAAAATCCCGGTTTTCCCGGCGGTTTGATTTCATAAAGATGTCATTGCCGTCAGAAAGGCTCAGGCAGTATGCTTCGTTGATATCACCGCCTGAAATGGGCCTCTTTTGACGTACATACACCTCTTGTCCGAATAACTCTTTAATTGCTTTATCTACTGATATTTCTCTCATATTCCACTAATTATACCCATATCGCCCGCCTCATCCTTGTATAAAAATAAATACAATCTTGGCGGATGCTGTTTTTCTTGTACCCTTTTCGTCATTGTGTTATGATTGTCGCAAAGTTTTAAGGGGTGTGTTTTATGCAAGGCAGAGAGATTCTTGAGAGATTACGCCGCGGGGAGATTTCCGTCGACGAGGCTTTATCATTTTTCCAAACCGAACCTTACAAGGATCTGGGCTATGCCAAGCTGGACATGCACAGAAAGGTTCGAAGCGGTTTCCCCGAGGTTGTCTACTGTGAAGGCAAGCCGGATTCTTACATAACATCGATCTATGAAAAGCTGCTTCGTGAGGACGACCGGGTTTTTGGCACCAGGGCGACTGAAGGACAATATTTGCTCATCAAAAAAATAATTCCTGACATTGAATATGACCCGATTTCCAGGATACTCAAGGTGGACCATACCCACACCGAAAGGATCGGCAAAATAGCGGTTTGCTGTGCCGGTACAGCTGACATTCCCGTTGCTGAGGAGGCAGCTCAGACCGCAGAATACTTTGGTTCCTCTGTGGATAGGATCTTTGACGTGGGCGTCAGCGGCATACACAGGGTTTTATCAAAGGTAGAAGACATCCAATCCGCCAACTGTGTAGTGGCCGTGGCAGGTATGGAGGGGGCACTGGCCAGCGTTATAGGCGGACTGGTATCCAATCCCGTGATCGCAGTTCCTACATCTGTGGGTTACGGCGCCAGCTTTGGCGGCATGTCCGCCCTTCTTACCATGATCAACTCCTGTGCCAACGGAGTTGCCGTGGTAAACATAGACAACGGTTTCGGGGCCGGGTATATGGCCACCCAGATCAACCGGTTGGCAGAAAGGACCGATAGATGAGTTCCATGTATTTGGACTGTGAAGCCGGCATCAGCGGCGATATGACAGTTGCAGCTTTGCTTGATGCCGGCGCAGATAAGGATAAGCTTATAAAGGCATTGGAAAGCATCCGTGTGGATGGCTTTTCGATCAGGATCAGCCGTGTTAAAAAAGCCGGCTTGGATTGCTGTGATTTCGACGTGGTTTTAGATGAGGATCACGAAAATCATGACCATGATATGGACTATTTATACGGCCGTGAGGCCGTTGGCTCTAGCATCAACAAGCTGGCCATTAACGGTCTTTCCCGGGATCTCGGCTCTGATCATGATCACGGCCACCATCATCGCAATCTGGCCGATATCACAGCCATAATTGACAGCGCTGACGCCACGAAAAACGCCAGGGATCTTGCCAAAAAGATTTTTCACATCCTGGCTGAAGCCGAGGCAAAGGCCCATTCCACCACCGTGGACGAGGTTCATTTCCACGAGGTTGGAGCCATCGATTCCATCGCTGACATATTGGCTGCAGCTGTCTGCTTCGATGACCTTAATGTATCAGAGGTAATCGTTCCCAAGTTATGCGATGGCCAGGGTACCGTCAGATGCCAGCACGGGATCATACCCGTACCCGTGCCCGCAGTGGTCAATATTTCAGAGCGATACGATCTGCCCCTTATGGTCACCGACAGAAAGGGAGAGTTTGTCACTCCCACCGGAGCTGCTTTTGTGGCCGCCGTTATGACAGGGACAAAGCTGCCTGAGACCGTCATTCCCACAAAAACCGGCCTGGGAGCAGGAAAAAGAGATTATGAACATCCAGGGATACTCAAAGTTGTATTGTATGATTAAAAAGGAGGGAAGGTAATGGGGAAATCAAAGGTTTATTTTACTGATTTTCGCACCAGACTCGATGTCAGCCAGGGAGTTAAGCTCCAAAACCTGATAAAAAAGGCAGGCATCGGCGAAATTGACTTCGAAGGGCATTTTGTGGCCATCAAAATGCATTTCGGTGAGCTGGGTAACTTTGCATATCTGCGTCCCAACTATGTCAAGGCCGTTGTGGACGTTATCAAAGAACTGGGAGGAAAGCCGTTCCTTACGGACTGCAACACCCTTTATCCCGGAAGCCGCAAAAACGCCGTGGATCACCTGTATAACGCAGAAGTAAACGGCTTTAACAGTGTCACCACCGGCTGTAATGTGATCATTGCCGACGGACTCAAGGGCACCGACGAGATCGAGGTTCCCGTACCCAATGGAGAATACTGCAAGGAAGCCCTTATAGGGCGCGCCTTATATGACGCTGATATAATAATATCACTCTCCCACTTCAAGGGCCACGAGATGACAGGTTTCGGCGGAGCCATCAAGAATATCGGCATGGGCGGAGGCAGCCGTGCAGGCAAAATGCAGCAGCACAACGAGGGAAAGCCCACAGTCAACCCGGATCTTTGCCGGACTTGCAAACTATGTGCAAAAGAATGCGGTTCTGACGCTATTTCCTACGATACCGGCAAGGCTGTTATAAACCAGGAACTCTGCAAGGGCTGCGGCAGGTGTATAGGCGCCTGCGCCTTTGATGCTATCAGCGCTCAAAACTGGGCTGCCACAGAGATTCTTTGTGCAAAAATGGCCGAATATACAGCAGCCATTGTCAACAATAAGCCCAGTTTTCATATCAGTCTGATAATGGATGTTTCTCCCAACTGCGACTGTCACGGAGAAAATGACGCTCCCATCCTGCCGAATATAGGAATGCTGGCTTCCTTTGATCCTGTAGCTTTGGATCAGGCCTGTGCAGATCTGTGCCTGGAAGCAGAACCTATCAGAAACAGCCAGCTGGGCGACAATCTGGCAAGTCCGGACTGGCACCACCATCATGATCATTTCCTTGACAACAATCCCAACATAAGGTGGAAGGAGACCCTTGAACATGGCGAAAGAATAGGTCTGGGTACCCGTGATTATGAGTTGATACGTATGTAAACAACCTGGAATTATAACAAAAACAGCGCCAGATAACGATTCTGGCGCTGTTTTTAAATTTTTGCATTTCAAGACGGTTTTACAGGAAGATCTCACAGTCATCCTCTACCTTTTTACAGTTCTTGAGGACTTCCTGCATAACATCATTTTCGTTAACGCCGTCTTCGAACTCGACCTTCATCTTCAATGCCATGAAATTGACACTGGCCTCCTTTACACCGGCAGTCTCATTGGCTGCGACCTCCATTTTATTGGCACAATTTGCACAATCAACATCGATCTTATATGTCTTTTTCATATCAACTACCCCTTTCAGTATATCGATTAAACATTTGCTTAATCGTTAATATACTACTTCAGGCTTCCTTTGTCAATATTTTCCTGTATTATTTTCTCGGTTATCTCATAAAGCCTCTCGGATCCGTATTTTGTGCGGCTCTGGCGCTCCATAACCTGCTCCGCCCTCACTCCTTTTTCTTTCCAGTCCGATCCGCCGTTACTGTTATTGAGAATAAGCGGCTGCAGATTATCCATAGCTCTGGCAAAACGTGCCTCCGCTGTCTTTGCATCCTCAAATTCCTCAAAGATCTCCGTCAGTTTTTGTCCCTGATCCTCGGGAAGCATTGAAAACAAGCGCTTTTTAGCCTTTTCTTCCCTCTCTTTTTGCGTCTTTTTCCCCTCCGGGTCGTATGCATATGTGTCTCCGGCATCTATCTCTACGATATCATGGATTAGGCACATAAGCATGGTTTTACCTACATCTATGGACTCATTTGAATACTCACTCAGCAAGTATGCCATTATCGCCATATGCCATGCATGCTCTGCATCATTTTCATTTCTTCCATGCCCCGACAGATGCGTCTGGCGGAATACATTTTTTTCTTTATCTATTTCCAGCGCAAATTCCAGCTGCTTTTTCAGTCTTTCATCCATTTTCTACTCCCATCCTGTTATTTTTATCCATAAATCTGCCGAAAACCCTTATTTTACAACGAATACCGTCATGTACGGGATCTCGTCCGGTATGTCTTCCAGCCTGCCGTATATGACCTCGTTTTTAAGGCCGCAATTGGATATCGCCTTAACATTCCTGCCCGATGACCTCAGAACGTCTTTAAAGGCCATCACAGAGCCTCTGGGCTTCATGAGTACATATGTTCCCTCGTTTTTTATGCCGATTTCATCTTTTTGGCCCGCAGGAAGTATATATACCTCTTCATCCCAATCCGCCAGAGAGATACCCAGCCTGGCTGTCACTGCAGATATGGATGAGACCCCCGGGATTATTTCAATATCATATCCCTCCTGTGACAAAATGGATCGGATATAACTAAAGGTACTGTATATGGACGGATCTCCTAATGTCAAGAATACCACATTTTTCCCACTTATCAGATGCCCGGAAATATGCTTCGATACCTCCGCATGTTTTTGTCTCAGGGATACTTTATCTCTTGTCATTGGCATTCCGGTTGAGATGACGGTCTTTTCCGCAATTTCAGGCACCACTTCTTTTACGATCCTGTATGCCGCTGATTCTTCCGGAGTGGCACCCGCAACAGCGATCACATCATTTTCTTTTATTGTCTTTATAGCCTTAAGTGTCAAAAGCTCCGGATCTCCCGGGCCGACGCCCACTCCATATAATATACCTTTCTCCACAGCATCCTCCCAGAATCAATATACAAAGTTCGGATTTCTCAGCCTATATAACTTATAGTATCATACTCCAAACCCACTCTCAAGGACACATTTATTACCTAAATCTCTTCGTTTTTCAGCCATCTATAATATCATAATATTATTTCGATATTATTCTAATATTATTGTTGTTTGTGTGTACAAGCCTTGAAAAATCAACGATTTTGTGTTTTAATACTTATTGTTTACGGTATCAAACTTTCATTATTATACCTCGTATTCATGTGGCCTGTCTATCGGCCCCGAAATATTATTATAATTGTAGCATCATAATAATATTCAAATAATATGGTTATAATTATATTATCATATAGTCAGAATATATTCCAGAAATAATCAACTTATAATAGAACTATCATTGTATTATCTTATGGTTATCATATCAATATCATATTACTCAAAT
>JAILEN010000046.1 GCA_024687655.1 Lachnospiraceae bacterium
ATAATCTCAACATTCTCGATTTTAAGCTGACAGACGAAGAGATGAGAAAAATCGCAGAACTTGATAAGAATGAGAGATATTATCACAGGACAGATGAGCAGCTGGTTCAGTTTGCAGGCTGGAGGCCGACCTTTGAAAAGGAGTAATGATATGAAGAAAAAAGTGAGAATCTTAAGTCTGTTTCTTACGACGCTTATGGTAACAGGTCTTGGCGGATGTGGAAGCACAAAAGCAGATACAGCAGAAGGTAAATACAGGCATCTTATGTGCTGTATATGGCATCTTATGTAATACCCTATTGAACACGCCCTCTTTACTTGTTATCTTGTGCCTAAGATATAGAAAGCAGGGAGGACGGGAATGATACGTTGTAATGATGTTTGCAAAAGTTTTTCAGGAAAAAAAGTTTTAACGGGAATTGGGTTTGATATAAGTGATGGAGAAATATTCGGACTTCTCGGACCGTCCGGAGCCGGCAAAACCACGCTCATAAAAATTCTGACCGGACAGCTTGCCTTTGATAAGGGTTCGGTTACTGTCTTTGATAAAGATGTATCGTCTTTGTCGGGAGAGGACAAAAAGAGTATCGGAATCATGATGGATCAGTTCGGGGTATATGAAAGATTGTCTTGTATTGATAACTTGAAGATTTTCGCCGATATTTACGGAGTTTCACACGACAAAATCAAAAGCACCCTTGAACAGGTTGGATTAAAGGATGCAGGAAGCAAGCCGGCATCGACCCTTTCCAAAGGTATGAGGGCAAGACTTTCTCTTGCGAGAGTTTTCATGCATACGCCGAAGCTGATCTTCTTAGATGAGCCGACAAGTGGGCTAGATCCCCAGACTATGCGGCAGATCCATAAGATCATACTTGAGAAGAAAAAAGAGGGCTGCACCATTTTCCTAACCACACACAATATGGAAGAAGCCTATAAACTCTGCGACAGGGTAGCGCTTCTTAATGAAGGACTAATCGTAGAAAATGAGGCACCTGCAAAGATATGCAGGAAGTATAATCATCAAAAAACAATAAAACTGCACTTGTCCTCCGGCGAGGAACTGATAATACCTCACGAGAGTCAATCTTCAGAGACCGTCGCACATCTTTTGGCAGATGGGTGTATCGAGACGATCCATTCATCTGAACCGACACTTGAGACGGTCTTTTTGGAATTGACGGGAAGAAAACTGGAGGAGGATGAAGCATGCGAAACATTTGTATTATAATAAAGAAGCAGGTTTGGGATACGCTTAAGAATAAAACGGTTTTAATACAGTTTATTCTTTTTCCAATCATGACACTTATCATGGAAAATGCCATCAAAATAGATGGAATGTCGGAGCTGTTTTTTACAAAGCTGTTCTCTGTTATGTATATGGGGATGGCACCTCTTACGTCGACGGCATCTATCATATCCGAGGAAAAGGAAAAGAACACATTAAGGGTTCTGACAATGGCAAATGTTAAGCCTTGGGAATATCTTGTGGGAGTCGGCATCTATGTGTGGTTCATATGCATGATCGGTGCAGGTGTGATGGCAACGGGCATAAAGAAGGAAAACATACCCTTTTATCTGTTGATTATGGCAGTCGGATTTGGTATTTCAATCCTGGCGGGGGCATGCATAGGTATATTCGCAAAGAATCAGATGACCGCAACTTCCATTGTAATGCCGGTAATGCTGGTGTTTGCTTTTTCTCCGATGCTTGCCATGTTTAACGAAAGTATTGAAAAGGTTGCAAGATTCGCATATACTGAACAGCTTAAGAAACTCATGGATAATATGGATTTTGACGGGATAACGCCAAACGCCATCTGTATTCTGGCTGTAAATGCGGTTATAATGGTCTTATTATTCTATATAGCATTCAGAAAAAAGGGACTGGAATAAATGAAGATCGAGATTGATATCGATAAGAAATACCCGGATACGGAAGTGGTAATCCGGGCCAATAAACTGGACAGCGATGTTGAAAGGCTTGTTGCCATGATGCGCATGGTGAACATGCAGAT
>JAILEN010000051.1 GCA_024687655.1 Lachnospiraceae bacterium
TCCTTCAAGGGTATCAAGGCTACAGCGAAGTTCTACATCGCTAAGAAGGCTGCTACCTTCAAGAAGGTTAAGAAGGCCATCAAGGCTCAGTCCGGTGCTCCTAAGACAGCTAAGTACGTTAAGAAGTACGCATAAGCTACAGATTAGGTAAACCTTTTCGACCCCCGGTTTTCCGGGGGTCGTTTTTATGTAGAATTGTTGGGACTAATCGTGTATAATTAGTCGGTAGGTCTGAGAAATGGTTGAAGTCATCGGAGATGGTTTCTTCAAGCTTCTGGCTCTGACAGAAGCTTCATAATAAAGTATATATGGTAGGAGGAAATGATGGAAAGGTATTTTCAACAGGATCTGGAGTGCATGAGCAGGGAGAAGCTTGTGAAGCTCCAGAACGAAAAGCTTGTCAAGCAGGTATGGCACGTGTGGAGTAATGTGCCCTACTACAAAAAGAAGATGGAAGAGGCCGGAGTCACACCGGATGACATCAAAAGCAGCGAGGACCTGAAAAAACTTCCATTTATGTCAAAGGATGACCTGAGGAACACATATCCCGACGGTCTTCTGGCAGTGCCTAAAAAGGATGTGGTCAGGATCCACTCCACATCGGGTACCACTGGAAAGCGCGTGGTGGGATATTATACACAAAACGACATCGACATGTGGGATGAGTGCTGTGCCAGGGCCATTACAGCCGCAGGTGGCACCGAGGAGGATGTAGTTCAGGTATCCTATGGCTACGGACTTTTTACCGGAGGTCTGGGACTTCACGGCGGCTCACACAAGGCAGGCTGCATGACCATTCCCATGAGTTCCGGCAGTACCGACCGTCAGATCATGTTCATCATGGATCTGAAGGCCTCCATTTTATGCTGCACACCCAGCTATGCCGCATATCTGGCGGAGAGGATGAACGAGATGGGCTACGGTCCCGATGACATCCCTCTGAAGGCGGGTATCTTTGGAGCAGAGGCCTGGTCCGAGGAGATGCGCCGTGACATAGAAAAGAACCTGGGCATCAAGGCCTTTGATATCTACGGACTGACAGAGCTTTCCGGCCCCGGAGTGGCATATGAGTGCTCTGCTCAGGAGGGCATGCATATAAATGAGGATCATTTCCTGGCAGAGATAGTTGATCCCGATACATTGGAGCCTCTGCCGCCTGGATCCCAGGGTGAGCTGGTATTCACATCCCTGGACAGGGAGGCATTCCCGCTTCTCAGATACCGCACCAAGGATATCTGCAGGCTCATTCCGGAGCCCTGCTCCTGCGGCCGTACACATCTGAGGATGGAGAAGCCCAAGGGACGCAGCGACGACATGCTCATCATCCGCGGAGTCAATGTATTCCCCAGCCAGATCGAGACGGTACTTATTAATCACGGCTATGCGGCTAATTACCAGATCATCGTGGATCGTGTCAACAACACCGACACCTTTGAGGTCAAGGTGGAGATGACTCCGGAGATCTTTACTGATAACATCGGTGAGGTTGAGGCCAAGCAGAAGGAGCTTACAGACGGTCTGAAGTCCATGCTGGGCATCAAGGCCAAGGTGACACTGGTGGCGCCCAAGACCATCGCACGAAGCGAAGGTAAGGCGGTCAGAGTTATCGATAACAGAAAGATATAAGGGGGGAGTTATATGTTAAATCAGATATCAGTTTTTTTGGAAAACAAACCGGGCACGTTGCAGGGCATGACCAAGGTGCTGGCAGATCACGGCATAGACATCCGGGCACTTTCCCTGGCAGAGACCAAGGACTTCGGCATAGCGCGTCTTATAGTGGATGATCCATTTTCCGCAGCAGGGGTTTTAAAGGACGCGGACTACGTGGCATCCATGACACAGGTGCTGGCATTTGAGATACCGGATACACCCGGCGGACTGTCAAAGCTTTTGGCATATTTCTCCGAGACCGGAGTAAATGTGGAGTATATGTACTCATCACTGGGCAAGGATGCTACCCAGGCGTATATGATATTCAGGGTGCATCATACGGAAAAGTCCGAGGGCGCGCTGAAGGCCAAGGGACTGAAGGCTGTGGATGATCCCAGTGTGCTGTAGATACAGCGGATTTGAGGGTTAAGATCCTTCGCTGACGCTCAGGATGACATGGACGCGATGACAGGGCGTTCGGTACGACATGGTATTGGGGAATATCAAATGGGGGAGATGTAGCGAGGAAATAGTAATGATCAAAAAACCATTTGTAACAAAAGAAAAGCTTGAGGAGATTGCGGCACAGGTGCCCACCCCCTTTCACATCTATGATGAGGCAGGGATCAGGGAGAATGCAAAAAAGATGAACGAGGCATTTTCCTGGAACCCGGGCTTCAAGGAGTATTTCGCTGTAAAGGCCACCCCCAATCCTTTCATTTTAAAGGTGCTTGCGGACTGCGGCTGTGGCACGGACTGCTCCTCCTATACGGAGCTCATGCTCTCCGAGGCCAGCGGTATTACCGGGCATGACATCATGTTTTCCGCCAACGAGACTCCCGCCGAGGAGTATGCGCTGGCTGACAGGCTGGGCGGTATCATCAATCTGGATGACATTACACACATCGATTTCTTAAAGGATACTTTGGGCTATATACCCGAGACCATATCCTGCAGGTACAATCCCGGTGGAGTTTTTGAAATCTCCAACGGCATCATGGACAACCCCGGGGATGCCAAATACGGCATGACACATGATCAGATTATGGAGGCATATAAGAGACTTTCCGATATGGGAGCCAAAAAGCTGGGACTCCATGCATTTTTGGCCAGCAACACCGTGACCAACGATTATTATCCCATGCTGGCCCGTACACTTTTTGAACTGGTGGTTGAGATCAGGGAAAAGACGGGAGTAAAGATAGCGTTTATCAATCTATCCGGCGGAGTGGGCATCGCCTATCGCCCCGAAGAGACACCCAACGATATCGCCGTCATCGGTGAGGGAGTCAAAAAGGCCTTTGAGGAGATTTTGGTTCCCGCAGGGCTTTCCGATACAGCCATCTTTACGGAGCTGGGACGCTTTATGATGGGGCCCTACGGCGCCCTTGTTACCAGAGCCATCCACGAAAAGCATACCTACAAGGAGTACATCGGAGTGGACGCCTGTGCGGCCAACCTCATGCGACCCGCCATGTACGGCTCGTACCATCATCTGACTGTCATGGGCAAGGAGGATGCACCCTGTGATCACAAGTATGACGTGGTGGGATCCCTTTGCGAGAACAATGACAAGTTTGCAATTGACCGTATGCTCCCCGAGATAGAAAAGGGTGATCTGATCTATATCCACGATACGGGAGCCCACGGCTTTTCAATGGGCTACAACTACAACGGAAGGCTCCGTTCCGCAGAGGTGCTTTTGCATCCCGACGGCAGCTGGGATCTGATCCGCCGCGCCGAAAAGCCCGCGGATTACTTCGCGACCTTCGACTGCTTCCCGGAGTTTGCAGGACTGAGCAAATAAAATATCCTTCGCTAGGTTGAAGTCATCGTAGATGACTTCTTCAAGCTTCTGTCTTTGACAGAAGCTTCACCACGCTCAGGATGACACAAAGCATATTATACCAAAAAAGGGTGGCTTCGCGCCACCCTTAATGTTAATAATTGAATTCCAGTGAATGCTCTACATGCAAAAGCTCTTCCGCCCTCTCTGACAGGGGATGTCCCAGATAATCCTCATAGAGCTTTGCCACCTCCCTGTTCTCATGGGAGAACCGAAGCTCCATCTCTTTGTCCAGCTCGTGCAGGTATATACCGCGGGAAAAAGCTCTCTCCTCGTCCTCAGTATTGATGGGCTGTCCGCCGCCGCCTGAGCATCCGCCGGGGCAGGCCATAACCTCCACGAAATCGTATTTTACCTCCTCACGGAGAATGGCTTCGCACACCGCCCGGGCATGACCGAGAGTGTTGACCACTGCTATGCGCAGCTTCTGTCCTTTCAGCTCAAATTCCTTTTCGACCCAGGGATACTTTTCTCTGGGCGAGAAACCGTTGACCTCCTCAAAGAGATCCGCAGGAGGATTCTCTCCCATGAACTTGAAGTATGCTGTTCGAAGAGCTGCCTCCATAACTCCGCCGGTGGTTCCGAAGATCACGCCGGCACCGGAATACTCCGCCATAAGCTGATCAAAAGGCTGATCTGCCACACGGGCTGCGGGGATATGCTCCTTTTTGAGGAGTCTGGTAACCTCACGGGTTGTAAGTACCACGTCCACGTCATTGGCACCCATGGCGGACTTCATGGAATCCATATCGCACTCACCCTTTTTCGCCACGCAGGGCATGATGGACACGGTAAATATCTTGGACGGATCCACGCCGATCTTCTCAGCAAAGTAGCTCTTCATCACAGCGCCGAACATCTGCTGTGGACTCTTACTGGTTGAAAGCTGAGGCACCAGCTCCGGGAACTGCTTTTTGATAAAACGGATCCAGCCGGGACAGCAGCTTGTAAACATGGGATACTTTTCAAGGTCTCCCTTTTCAAGACGGACCAAAAACTCATTGGCCTCCTCCATGATAGTGAGGTCCGCCGTAAATGAGGTATCAAACACATAGTCCGCACCCATCTGCTTTAGGCAGCCGCAAAGGCGGTTGACCGTAGCGTGTCTGGGTATCAGTCCAAAAGGCTCTCCCCATGCAGTACGGATGGCAGGCGCTATCTGGAAAACAGTGACGATATCCGGATCGCTGATAGCCTCTATGACACGGTCGGTATCGTCCCTGGCTCTCAATGCTCCCACGGGACAATGGGTGATGCATTGTCCGCAAAGGGTACAGTCCGTATGATGGATGCTGCGCCCGTCAAACACACCCACTCTGGTATGACTGCCGGTACCCAGGGTGTCCCATATCTTCATACTCTGGACCTTGTCGCAGATCTGGACACAGCGCATGCACTTTACGCACTTGTTGTTGTCGCGGATCAGAGGAAAATCCCTTTTCCACTGCAGTTTTTTTTCAGGTGCATAATGCTTCTCATAAAGATCCACATCCAGTGAAAAATCAATACACAGATTCTGGAGCTGGCAGTTGCCGGATCTCACACAGGTGGTGCAGGTACCGTCGTGCCGGCTCATGATAAGCTCCAAATTGGTACGGGATGCCTGTCTCACCCTGGGACTGTTGGTGATAATGCTCATGTCCTCGGTCACCACGTTGTCGCAGGCGGGGATCAGCTTGTTCTCACCCTCCACCTCCACACAGCATAGCCTGCAGGCGCCTATCTCATTCACATCCTTGAGATAGCACAGATGAGGTATATCCACTCCGGCCTCATAGGCCGCTTCCATTATAGTCATTCCATCCTCTACGGTGTAGGGAGTGCCGTTGATCCTGATGTTTACCATTCTCTTATCCTCCCTCCTTTGAAGATGCCCAGTCCAAAGTGATCGCACCGCAGACATCTGCCGCACTCCTGCTCCATCTCCTGGTCGCTCATGCCCTCGTCCACCAGGTCAAAGTCCCCGGCTATATGGGAGATATGCCTGCCCTTTAATGTGACCCGTCCGCAGGCAGGCTTGTTGGAAAGATCGGGAGCCGGGATATCCACATCCACGGTGATCCTGTGATCGAAGCCCAAAAACTCATCTATATTTCTGGCTGCCACCTTGCCTGCTGCAATGGCACGTATGACAGTGGCGGGACCGGACACAGCGTCACCTCCAGCGAAAACATTGCCGCTGTCCGGCACAAAGGTGGAAAGGTCTGCCTTTATCACGCCTCGCTCTGTCTCTATGCCGCCTGGCTCCAAATGGCCTGCATTTATGGCCTGTCCGATGGCTACCACTATCACATCACAGGGGATCCGTACCAGTTCGGCATCCGCTGCCCTCACGCTGGTGCGTCCGTCAGCCGTCACGGAGGATATGATCTGGGGCTGCGCCCAAAGCGCCGCTACCTCGCCCTTCTCATCCAATTCTATATGATCCGGTGCATGAAGGGTGATGATATGTGCACCCTCTGCCTGAGCCTCCTCGATCTCCACGGGAAGAGCCGTCATGTCAGCTATACGACGACGATAGACCGTGGTCACGCTGTCAGCTCCCAGACGAAGTGATGTACGGGTGGCGTCCATGGCCACATTACCTCCGCCGATGACCACCACATGCTTGCCGGTAAGGTCCATCCGGTCTCCCTCACCTACTGCCCGAAGCATGGCAACTGCGGATAAAACTCCCTTTCCATCCTCGCCCTCGATGCAAAGCTTTTTATCATCATGGGCGCCTATGGAAACATAGACTGCATCATACTCTTTTTTAAGTTCTTCGATGGTAACATCCTCGCCCACATTCACATCCATTTTTACATCGATGCCCGTATCCAGGATATACTGTATATCTTTGTCCAAAATATCCTGGGGCAGACGGTAATCGGGGATGCCATAGCGTAGCATACCTCCCAGCTTTTTCCTCTGCTCATATACTGTAACGGAATGTCCCATAAGACGTGAAAAATATGCCGCTGTCAGCCCTCCGGGGCCTCCCCCCACCACGGCTATGCGCTTGCCCGTATCGGCTGCGCACTGAGGCGTAGGAATGTCCCCAGCGTGGTCAACGGCATAACGCTTGATACCACAAATATTGATGGGAGCGTCCACCATGGCACGTCGGCAGTGATCCTCACAGGGATGCTCACAGACATAGCCGCATACTGCCGGAAAAGGATTGTCCCGGCGTATCAGGCGCACTGCATCCTCACACCGGCCTGCCCTGGTCAGAGCAATATAACCCGGCACATCCACGTGGGCGGGACAGATAGCCGCACAGGGAATGGCATTGTCCATGGTATACAGACAATCCGCCTTTACGATATGCCTCTCATAATCCTCACGGAAAAATTTCAGACTGTTTATTACCAGATTCGCCGCTTCATAGCCAATGGCGCAATCAGCCGTATCCCGGATCACATTCGCCAGCTGCTCGATCTTTTTAATGGAATCCTCTTCCCCTGCGCCATCCAATACCTCTTCAATCAGCTCAGCCAGCTGGGCCAGTCCGATACGGCAGGGTGTGCACTTTCCGCAGGACTCCACGTGACTCATACGAAGCGCATTGAGAGTCAGGTCCACGGGACAGACTCCCCTGGGTGTAGCCTGCACCTTTCTGGTAACATGGTCTGCAAATTGCTGGTATGCCTGGTGCAGCATCCCCGGCGCTTCGATCTGTAGTCGTGCCATAAAAACCTCCGGTTATTATTTCATACAATACATTATGTCAACATGCTGTCAAACACAGAAAAACAGTTTTACATATGTCCGTCTCTGTACATGGAGAATTTATCCATGGGATAATCCTCCAGGTTCTTAAGTATCTTCCTGTCATCTGCCTGACCCAGAAGGGTCTTTCTGGCCTTTAAAACCGTAGCCTCGGAACGGTGCCTGGAGGGACCGCCCACGCAGCCGCCGGGACAAACCATACCCTCGATAAAGTCTGCATCCAGCTTGCCAGCCTTCAAAAGCATCAGCGCCTTTTTGCACTGATCTCCGCCGGCACACTGCATCAGCTTGATATCTGAGGTATCCTCTCCCCTCTCCTGCATGCACTCGATAACCGCCTGTGCCACGCCGCCGGATGAAGCAAAGCCCTTGCCCCACACAGAGGACTCCTGATACTCATCCTCCACCGGCTCAAAGGCCACATCCTTTGACCTCATGAGAGCACGAAGTTCACCGTAGGTGATGGCGTAGTCCGCATTGTCGGGAACCGATGCATCCAGAGTCTCCGACTTTTTGGCGATACAGGGTCCCACAAATACGGTGACACATCCGGGATGTGTAGCCTTTAAGTATCTTGAAATAGCGCACATGGGAGATACGGTGGATGACATGTTGTCACGGAAGATCTCCGGGAAGTGCTGTCTTAACATATTGATAAAAGCGGGACAGCAGGATGTGGTCATCTTGTGACCCTCCTCCTTGGCCTCAGACCATTCCTCGGACTCGTAGGCAGCGGTCATGTCTCCTCCTAGACCCACCTCCACCATGTCGGCAAAGCCAATCTCCTTTAAGCCCTTTTTAATGGATGCCATGGTGATCTCCTCACCAAACTGTCCCTCTGTGGCAGGAGCGCACATGGCGATGACCTCCTTGCCGGACTTGATGGCGTTTATCACATGCACCAGATAGGTCTTGGAACCGATGGCTCCGAAGGGACAGTTATGGATGCAATGTCCACACTGAACACATTTATCCTCATCGATCTTGCAAAAGCCGAACTCGTCATAGGAGATGGCTCCCACGGGACAGGACTTTTTGCAGGGACGGACGCGGTGTACGATGGCATGGTAAGGACATTCCTTAGCACACATACCGCACTCCTTACACTTGGAAGGATCGATATGCATCCTGGTCTCACCCTGAAAAATAGCCCCGAACTTACAGGAGTTCATGCAGGCCTTGCCCAGACAGAAACGGCAGACATCCGTCACCGAATATGCCGAAATAGGGCAGTCGTCACAGGCAGGCTCGATGACCTGGACCACGTTTTTACTCAGTGGATTAGAGGGGAGATTTTCGCCGCAGGCCAGATGTATCCTCTGACGGACGATCTCACGCTCCTTGTAGATGCAGCAGCGGTAGTCGGGCTTGGGCCCCGGGATGATCTCATAGACCACCTGCTCCTTGTGCCCTGCGTCCAGCTGATCTGCCCATGCCAGCTTGCAGATCTCTTCCATTATACTGTGCTTTAAACTGATTATTCCCTTATCACTTGTTACCATGCTTTCCCCTTTCTACAAGATTCTTCGTCAGGTGGAAGTCATCTCCGATGACTTCTTCAGGCTTCTGTCTCTGACAGAAGCTTCACCCTCCTCCCAATGACAATATATTCTTTGCATCACTCAACCACACTCTCTGTCATCCTGAGGGCGCAGCCTTCATCCTGTCATCCTGAGGGCGCAGCCCGAAAGATCTTTATTTCATGAATTTATCAATGACTTCGTTAAGCTTTTCTACTGCTTCATCATCATTTTCCTCCACTGCCTCTACTATACAGTGGGCCATATGCTCCTTCAAAAGAGCCTTTCCGGCATTATTGATCTCAGACCTGACCGCAGCCAGCTGGACCAATACCTCCGTGCAGTCACGGCCGTCCTCCACCATGCGCTTGACAGACTCCAGATGACCGATGCTTTTTGAAAGCCGGTTAACTATCTTTTTAATCTCTGCCGGGTCATGGGTGTGGGAATGGTCATGATGATGTGTATGACCGTCGCCATGGTCATGAGTATATGTTTCCTTGTGCATTACTTTTCTCCCTTATAATTTCTCTTAATCATTCTATATGGAGACAGTATTTTTTACAAGAGATTTTTGGTACAAAAAGGACAGCCAAAAAAGGCCGTCCTTGCACTTATTTGTATATCTTTCCCCGCTGCCTGCGGGAAAGCTCATCCAAAAGCTTCTCCCCGGGTTCAAACAGCACCTTCTCCTCCTCACCGGTGGCACTGTTTTTATAGATCATGCAATAGTATGGCACATCAGGCTCATGGGAAATGCAGTCATAGGTCTTCATCCTCCTTCCAATATAGGGCTGTACCGGTTCTGTTTTGGAACGGGCCAGCACCACAATGTCGTCAGCCTGTAGACTGATGAGGTTTTTGCGTCTGGACTTTCCCATGATGGTGTCAATCTCCAGTTCCCCGTTTGTATAGTTTATCTCAAAGTCACGCTGTCCCGACCAACGGCATAAAAAGGCAAGTCCCGTAAAGAGGAAGCACATGAAAAACGCCCCCCTGTCCAAAAACCCGTAGACAAAGCTTAAAACCGCCATCACCGCAGACACTATGAAGGTAACCCGTGAAAGGGTGGTCTGCCTGCGATGTGTCACCTCCTCAATATAGACATCATGATATACCGGCAGCATCAGTGAACGATCCCCCTGAATGAAAATTCAAATTCCAACTTGCCCTTTGTATCCAGAAGATATTCCGGATGCACCAGAGCTCCCCAGGTGTCATCGCCTCCCACTCCCATCTGTGCCTTTGCCACTCTTACATAGGTGTTGTGCACCGGAGGCAGCTCATTGGGATGGTTGGCATTTTCTATCTCATGAGGCGTATAGGGCAGAGCAGAAAAGGAAAGCTCCTCTCCTACGAACAAAAGCCCGTAACCCCTGTCATCACTGAGGGTCGCATATCGTACCCGCTCCTTGTTGCCGCACTCCTGGGGCCGCAGGTATCTGGCCATGTTGTCGGCTACCTCATTTTCATACACCCCCAGCTTGGCATGGTTTTTGTCCGCGTAGGTCTCCTCCGGTCCCAGGCCGTACCATTTCAGATGGGAATAATCCGCATCCATGGTAAAGATCATGCCAAACTCCGGAAGCTCACCCAGCTTCTGGGCGCCATCCATGGAAAGCTTTACATCCACTATGCCGTCGCTGTGAACGGTGTATGCCACACTGCAGTCTGCTGCAGGCTGGGTGGGAAGATGGTAGGTATAGCTCACGGTGACCGTATCATCCTTTTCAGTCACCTCATAGCCTGTAACCTCCCTGCCGTGGTCATACTTTGGACTTAAGTACATGCTGGCCAGTTTCCACTGACCTGCCCTGAAGGGCAAAAGGTTTGCGGTGTCGTTTTCCGTCATGGCCCGCCAGAAGTTGGGTCGGGGAGGCAGCTTGATCATCTCCCTGCCGCCGAACTTATAAGACACGGGCCCTGCCTGGAGATTTGAAAAAAGTATCTCAAACTTCTCACCCCTGATGCCGGTGTTGCACCAGCCATGGATGACCTCCATTTTTTTCTTCTTATGCTCTATAGGCTTCATGTGTCCGATGACCTGCTGGCCATAAGCGATCTCATGTCCCGCATCTGCCCAAAGTGTATCCTTTGCCAGATCGAACTCCACGGTGAGCACATACTCTCCGCTGTCATCATCAGGCAGGTCAAAGGGAATGGGGATGATCTTTTTGCTCAGCGGCTCCACCTCGATGGTACCCTCTGCAGCGTCAATGAGCTCCCCCTCACACTCCAATGTCATCAGGCACTGATACTCATCGGTAGCCGTGAAAAGATGCTTGTTGGTGATGACTATATCGTCCCCGGAAAACTCGATCTTGATGGGCTGGTAAGCAAACTTCACCTCCTGCATCTTGGGGCTGGGGCTCCGGTCGTCGCCATAGACTATGCCGTTGCCGGAAAAGCTGCCGTCATTGGGCCTGTCGCCAAAGTCTCCGCCATAGCCCAGATACTCCACTCCATGACGGTCCCTGGTGACGATGGCCTGATCGATATAGTCCCAGATAAAGCCTCCCTGATACAGGGGCTCATCCTCAGTAAGCTTCGTGTACTTATAGATGGCTCCGCAGGAATTGCCCATGGCATGTGCGTACTCACAGGAAATATAGGGCTTGCTGCGGTCCTTTTTCAAAACCTCTGCTATCTCATCCACCGGTCTGTACATGGTGGAGATCATATCGGTGGTCTCGGGGTATCTGTCGTCCCAGAATACTCCCTCGTAATGCACCAGTCTGGAAGGATCCCATTTTTTAATCTCGTCATGCATCTTAAGGAGCATGGATCCACCATAGCTTTCATTGCCTAATGACCAGATCAGTATCGAGGCGTGGTTTTTATCCCTCTCGTACATGGACCTGGCACGGTCGATCATAAGGGGCAAAAAGTCCTCCCTGTCACCGGGAACAGCATCCTCTAATTTATGGAAGCCCCGCTGCAGTGCGTCCCAGTAACCGTGGCATTCAAAATTGGTCTCGTCGATGACATAGATGCCGTAGGTGTCGCAGAGCCTGTACAGTGTAGACTTGTTGGGATAGTGGCTGGTGCGGATGGCATTGATGTTGTTCTGCTTCATGGTGACGATGTCCGTCAGGATCTCCTCGTCAGATACCACCCTGCCGCTATTCGCAGAAAACTCGTGGCGGTCAACACCGTAGAAAACGATGCGCCTGCCGTTTATGCACATGATATTGTCGATCATCTCAAATCGTCTGAATCCCACGGGCTCGGTGATGTATTCCACCACATCTCCCTTTTCGTCGCAGACTGATATGTTCACATCATACAGATAGGGACGCTCGGCGCTCCACTTTATGGGCTCCGTCACATCCAAAGAAAGTACAGTCTCTTTCGAGCCTATCTTTTCAAGACCCGCTGCCACCTCTTCGCCGTCCTTGTCCGTAAGCGTAACTGACACCTTGCCGGCGCTGCCCTTTTTAGCCGTCACATCAAAGGTGAGTCTGAGGGTCGCGTCCAGGTATTTGTCATCCAAAATTGTCTCCACCCTAAGATCCCTGACGTGGAGTCTGGGATAGGTGTAGATATAGACATCCCGGAAGATGCCGGAAAATCTGAAGAAGTCCTGATCATCACACCAGGAAGATGAGGTGTATCTGAACACCGCCACCGCTATCCTGTTTTCCTCTCCGCGCCTGATTGCGTCGGTGATGTCAAACTCTGAGGGTGTGAAGGCATCCTCGCTGTAGCCGATGTATTTGCCGTTTATCCAGAGTGCCAGAGCTGACTCCACTCCCTGGAAGGAGATGCACACCGGGCCGTCGCCAAAGCGGTCGGGCACGGAAAAATATCTGACGTAGCAGCCCACGGGATTGATCCTGGTGGGTACCTGTCCGGCCAGAAGCTCCTCGGATCCGTCCCAGGGGTACTGGGTGTTCACGTATGCAGGGTTGCCCCAGCCCTCCATCTGAATGTGGGCAGGAACCTTGATGTCCTGCCAGACGGAAGCGTCATAGGATTCTTCGAAGAAGCCCGTCGGGATCATGGATATGTTTTTTGCGTAATAGAACTTCCATGTGCCGTTTAAGGTGTGGGTGAACTCGTGGCCTTTTGCCTCTGCCTCCTCGGCGCAGGTGCAGTAGTTGTGGTCGCTGTGGGCAGGCAGACGGTTCTGCTCAAATATACTTAAATCTCCGATTATCTTCGGATCGAATTTCATCTTTATTATCCTCCACTGAATTGCTTCCTCCGTGAAAGTATGACGTTTTCACTAGCCGTTTCTTACTAAGACTCTCACTTCGTGGATTCGAGGAGATTCGTCTCCGCGCGGCTGCTTCGCGTGCGTGCTCGACGATTCAATCCACTCGTGACAATCTAAGTGCGAAACTAAATCGTTCAAACATCATACTTTCACATCGTCGCAATTCCTTATTATTTAACAGACCCAGTAATACCTTCCGCGAACTGCTTCTGCAGGACGAAAAAGATCACCATGGTGGGAACGGAGCAGAATAAAACTCCCATCATCAGCACACCGTAGTCCACGGTGTAGCCGCCTGCCAGGTTGGCAATGAGCATCTGCATGGTAGCTGCACGGTTATCTGCCATGACTGCTCGGGGCCACATGTATGCATTCCATGCATTCATGAAGGTGATAACTGCTGCTGCCGCATAGGTGGACTTCATGACAGGCATGTACATCCTGAAGAACATGGCTATCTCCGAAAGCCCATCCAGTCTGGCTGCCTCCATGATATCAGGCGGGAAGTTACGTGAATTCTGTCTGAACATCATGATCATAAAGGGCGTGGATATGGCCGGCAGGATGAAGGCGTAAACAGTATTGAGTAACTTCATGGAAGACATCATCCTGAAAAGGGGAATGAGGGTCGCCACCTGGGGGATCATCATTGCCAATAAAAGCACCCCGAAAAGCCTGTCCTTTTTCTTATCATGATAAAGCTCGAAGCCGAAGCCTGCCAGGGAGCAGATAAAGATACAAAGAATGGTCTGCACCCCCGCATAAAGAAAAGAGTTGCCCATAATCTTCCAGAGACCCTTGCCTCCCTTGAAATTCAAGGTGTCGTCAGCTCTCTGCAAAAGGGCATGGTAATTCTCCACCGCATGGGTGCCAAAGAATATCTTACCCTGAGATACATCGTAGGTGTTGTTGGTAGCTGCGGTCAGCATCCAATAGATGGGAAATACCGAGATGAAGCATACGATGATCAAAAATATGTAGCTGGGTATGAGTCTGCGCTGTATGGCAGATTTGTTCATTTTTCTTTCTTCAGTCACGTGTATCACCTACTTTCAGATTGATAAAGGCCAAAATGCCCACCATTATAAATACTACGAAGGCAAGTGCCGATGCATATCCGAATTTTGCAACGCCTACCCCCAGTGACTGGTTCCATATGTAATGTGACATGGTGATGGTACTGTTGGAAGGCCCACCGTTGGTCAGGTTCACCGACTCATCAAAAAGCTGCAGTGTTCCGTTTATTGACATAATAAAGGTCATAACGATAACGGGTCGAAGCAGGGGAACCGTGATCCCCCAGAAGGTCTTCCAGCCGTTGGCACCGTCAATCTTGGCCGCCTCATATACCGAGTACTCGATATTCTGCAAACCTGCCAGATAGAATACCATATTGTATCCCGTCCATCTCCAGATCAGGCCCATGATGATAACCGCACGGGCAGTCCCAGTGGTTCCCAGCCAGTTGATGTTTTCGCTGATAATATGAAGGTGCATCAACGCTGAGTTGATCAGACCCTGAGTTGCAAAAAGTGACTTGAAGATCAATGCGTAGGATACCAGGGATACTGCGCAGGGCATGAATACCATGGTCCTGAAACCGCCCCTGAACTTAAGGTCTCTGTTGTTTAATATCTGTGCTAAAAGGATAGCCAGGATCAGCATTATGGGAACCTCTATGATGAGATAGAGGAAGGTGTTGCCCATAGATGTCAAAAAGGTCTTATCCTGTAATATTCGCGTGTAATTTTTGAAAAGCGGCTCCTGCCATACCATGTTGGCTGCAGGTCCCTTTTTCAGTGACATTATAAAGGCCTGTATCATAGGCCAGAAGCTCATGACAAAGATGAGGATGGTAGCCGGTGCCAGAAACGCCCAGCCCCAGACTTCCTGTTTTCTCGTAACGCCGGATTTTTTGTTCATCTAATCCCCCCTTACGGTTCGTAGGTTTTAAGATCCTTCGACTCGCTTCGCTCGCTCAGGATGACAAAAAAATCGCCTCCTTGTCATTCTGAGGGCGTAGCCTCCTTGTCATTCTGATGGCGTAGCCTCCTTGTCATCCTGAGGGCGTCAGCCCGAAGGATCTTTTTTTTAAAAAAGGGGACCGGAATGCTCCGATCCCCCGATGATTTGTTATAAGATTACTCTTCCATTCTGAACTCAAGCTCGCTCTGTGCGTTCTCAAGCTCTGAATCGATGTCGCCGCCGTTGATAACATTTGTGATGGCATTGCCTACCAGCTCACGCATGTCATAGTGATAGTCGTTCTGCTCGATGGTAGGTACGTGTGTACCCATATCAACGATCTTGGAGTAGATAGCCTGGTCATTGAAGAAGCCAACGCCCTCCTGGTAAACATCAGACTTGGAAGCTGATACGCATGTTGTGATAACACCACCGTTACGAAGAGCGTCATCATAAGTTGCCATAGCGCCGTCGCCGCCGCCGAAGGTGTATGCCAGGAACTGCTTAGCCAGATCAGCCTTCTCACAGTTGCCTGTGATGTAGAGTGAAGAACCACCGTTAGCAGCATAGCCCTCAGAACCTGAAAGTGTAGGAACAGTTGTGATCTCCCACTTTCCTGAAGCTGCCTCGTTCTGCTCGATGGTGGGGATGATCCAGTTACCGTTGAATACGCCTGCTACCTGGTCGCCGATGATGGAAGTATCTGTGTACTCAGTCCAGTCATTGCAAAGAAGGATAACGCCGTCCTGTGCGCCTGTAACGATAACGTTGATGATCTGCTTGTATGTGTCGTTGCCTGCGATGTTGGGCTTGCCGTCCTTCCACTGGGACTGTCCCTCAGCCTGCATCATCATGTAGGGAAGGTCATCGCCGTTGTGGTCCATGGACATAAGAGCCTTACCGGTCTTCTCCTTAACCTCGCGGCCGATCTCAAGCCAACGATCCCATGTGATACCTGTAACATCATCGATGGTATAGCCGCACTCCTCAAGGATGTCTACGCGGTAAGCGAAAACTGAAGTACCATTGTCAACGGGAGCACCGTAGTGAGCGCCGTCGATGGTGCTGTAGGAAAGCTTCTCTGCACCGAAGTCATTCCAGTCAATACCGGAATCCTCAAGTGACTGCCAGCAATCGGGATAATTCTTAACATAGTTCTGGATGTAGTGATCCTGGAAAAGAACGATGTCAGGAAGCTGGCTCATATCGCCTGATGAACCTGCAAGTGTAACAGCATTCTCAACGTCAGATGATGCTGAAACTTCCTTGATCTCAAGCTTGAAATCAGGATTGGATGCCTGGAAAGCCTTCTCAGCTGCCTGAAGAGCAGGGATATTGAAGTTAGCATCCCATGCAGCAACTGTAAGAGTGTTGGGGTCAGATGAAGTACCGCCAAGGTTGACTGTCTCCTCCTCTGCCTCAGCTGCAGGTGCCTCTGCCTCTTCACCTGCGTCTGCTGACTCCTCTGCTGCACCTGTGTCGGATGTGTCAGATGATCCTGATCCGCCGCCGCAGCCTGCGAATACTGATACTGCCATTGCACTAACAAGCAACAATGAAAGCAATTTCTTTTTCATGTGGTTTCCCTCCTTGAATTTCGGATCTGATAGTCATTTTTAACAAAAGCGATCCGTGTTTTACAATTTACGTTGTGATTATAGTATGTGAAATAGAGGGATTGTTTGCAAATCAAACCTCATTTTTTGCAAATTCGACTATTTGGGGGCGAAAATCAATACGAAAACGTTTTAGATGTTATTTGGTTTCCAGAGTTTCCAGACCTTCCCAGCCCTTTTTGGCCGTGACATTGTAGATCTCATTGTCCGGAGTCAGATATTTGCCGTGGACACGGTATTTATGGGGTGTTGTCCCGATGATGTTTTTGAAATTCCTGTTAAAGGTAGAGGGAATTGGATATCCCACCTTATAGCATATCTGCTCGATGGTCATATCCGTCTGGCGCAAAAGCTCGCAGGCACTCTCCACCCTGATCATGTTCAGATAGTCTGCAGGCTTCATGCTCATGGTCTCCTCAAAGAGCCTGCGAAAATGGCTCTCGGAAAGGCCGCAGGACTCCGCCATCTCCGATATGCGCAGATCCTCGGTGTAGTGCAGCTTTACAAACTCTATGGCGTCCTTGATATACTTGTTTACGGGCTGCCTGCTGCTGCGGCGCTGGCGCTCCTCGTTAAGTCTCATGACCTCAATGAAAAAGGTATAGAGGTAGCCCTTCAGGCTCTCCTCGTAAAAAAGGGCCTGCTGCCT
>JAILEN010000151.1 GCA_024687655.1 Lachnospiraceae bacterium
AAATTTGGATATTTTATGGAAAGTAACTGTAATTATACCAGCAATCACTGATTTCCGCTCACATAAATTGCAAAAAATCAAGGAATTTATAAACCTGGTGGAATTTACCGCTTCACTGGAATTTACAATTTCAAGTCAGCAGCCGGGCACTTAGCCAGGCATCTATTTCCTCTGCTGTCTTCCTGCGGTATTCATCCACAAATGACAGAGGGATCGTCGCCCTGATATTGTGCTTAAACTCCTTGTCATCATCCACTTTTATGTCCAAAAGAAGCCTTAAGGTAAGCTCCAGCTTGTTCTCCACCAGGCTCATTCCCACAGCCACATTATCCCCCGCCTTTTCCACCTTGTTTAAGGCAAAATACATCATATCCATAATGGCAAGAGGATTGGTGCTTAAGGAAACTATATATGGTATCTCTATACCCTGATCGGAATGGGCCAAAAGCAGCATCCCTGCAGGCTTGTCATCCTCCATGTATACGGCGGATGCCTTGACGGAATACTGTGTGGGATCTATGGGCATGGGCACCAGATCCAGTCTTTCTTTAACCAGTCTGTTGCAAAAGCTTTTAAGTTCCCTATCCGAAAGCTTCCCAAGGGCTATACTGTGTCTGTAAGGCTTATTAAGTTTTTTTGATCCCCGAAGCCTCCCCAGGGTAGTCTCAAACCTGCACTCAGGGAGTTTTGAAAAACTGGCATCATATACATCAAAGAGCTTGTAAATACTCTCGTCCGCATCCGCCGGGATATCCATAACAACCTTATCCGCCCCGAACCTGTCATGGAAAAACTCCGCCAGCTCATAAAAGCACTGACTGCCCGCACCTATACCACGGCAGGACGGGTCCAGATAGTACCACAGTATCCCCACAGTGGGTGGGGTAATCTAAGCCGCACATACCCCCGCTGCTAATCTGTCACAGACCAAACCGTAAACCATCAAGTCCTCATCATCCGACATCTCCTCCCTGACATAGGAAGGTATCATGGGTGAAAAGCACAAATAATTGTCTTTATTGATATCAACTATCCCCGTCATAGCATCCCCACCTTATTCCGTTTTATTACCTAACTCTTCCGCGACACCTAACTCTTCCGCAATACCTAACTCTTTTGCACGGGCCTCTGCATCTTTAAGCTTTTCGGCATTTAAGTCACAATTTCTCTTCATGGTCGCAACGAGCTGGGCACCATGAGCCTTAAGCTTTCCTGCATAGGTGTTCTCTTCTTTATAAGCTCCCAACATCCTGTCCACATCGTTCTCCATAAGCACCTCATTGGGATCCGCCAGCACGGCCCCATCTGTTTGTAAAGAATATCCCCTGGATATGTTTCTTAATGTATTCAGTGCGATCCGCTTTGTCCTGAGCAGATCCAACTTTACCTGAAACTCAGCCAGCTTCCTTTCATGTTCCTCGGCATTTTCTTTCTTCAACTTATAGGGAGGTTTTCCCAGATACTTCTCCAGTACGGTAAACTCCTTTTCATCCGAATAGGACCTGCACAGGTCGGATATCATCTGATCGGCTATGGAAAGCTCTGTCAGTTCCTCCTGATGTAACACCAATTCCGCGGGCCCCATTTCCATGTACTTGTGTATATCCACGTCCATGACGGCATCAAGCTTCGGGAACAGGATTTCAGCCGTGAGCTCATACGCATCAGCTGCTGCCTTAAAGAAATCCTCTCCCTTACGCTTGTCGGCAAAAATGGGTACTCCGTCTTCACCCCTCTTCCCTATACCCTGTTCCAACTTGATAAGAGGAAACCTCAGTGTGAGAAGGTCTATTACTTTTTCATTGTATGCATCGTACCCCGGCTTTATGAGCATTATGGCTCTGCCCACCGAACCTACGGTATATTTTTTAATGTTCTCATCATCGGCATCAGGGAATTTTTTCAGGACCGCCTCCTTAAAAGCCTTCTCCTTGGCTCTGTAGGTCCTGGCATAACAGGCAGCTCTGTCACCCTCGGTATTAAATATTTTCAGATTCTCATCCTGGGTCTCATATCCATATTTGCGCAGATAGTTCTGTTCATTTGCATCAAGATTTTTAGTACCGTAAATAAGATTGTCAAAGACACCATCCAAAAGCTTTATGTTAGCCTCATAAGTGTCTCTTTTGATCTTAACCATATTCAGCTCATGCTCTACCATGTCGTAATAGTGTATGAGCCTCGGATCCGTATATTTGGATGGATCATCAAAGTTTTCATCCTTAAGCCTTTTTAAGATATTGTCGTATGTTGCCACCAGAATATAGTTTTCTCCAAAGAGCTTCTGGGACTTCACATAGTCAGGCAAGACCATCTTGGTAAGCTCCCAATATCGGTTTACGGTTTCTGTATCTGAATCCAGAGCCTCATAAAGCTTCTGGATCTTTGTATAGGCATCAGGAGTGAAAAAGGTGCCCTCCACAAGGGGAGCGGTCTCTGCCCACTTTTCTACCTCGGGACCGATCATTTCCATACCGACATCAAACTCTTCGTCAAACTCATCTTCAAGCCTGGCTTTTAGTTCCACCTCTTTGGACAGATTGTCAGCATCATCCATATACTTCTTCAACTCTGACTGCTCGAATTGTAGTTTCCGAAGGGCGTCTGCATCACCTGCGGGAACGTCGCCCTTTACCACCCGTCCTTTTTTTAAGGTAAGTCCATGGCAGTTCAATGCCTTTTCATAGCAGACCATAAGCCTGTTATAGGTGATCTGAAGTATCCGAACCTGTCCCTGCTCCACAACATTAAGTTCTTTGTATCCATCATTACCCTCCCCATAGAATTCCAAAATTGAGAACATATCAAACATATCTTTCATGATGATCTCATAATTTTTCCCGAAATACTCCGGTTTAAACATGTCAGGATTATATTTTTTGGCCATCATCTCACTAAGCTGGGCCTTCATGTCCAGCTGTTCGGGCCTCTCATCCCACTGGACTTTGTCCTCAGTATAAGCCAGGGTCTCACATTCCATGATATAGCCGCCGTACTCAGAGATCCCTTCAGTATGTGCATCCTTGGATCGCTTCAGTGCCTTGTTCTTTCTTCTGGTATTCTTCCAGCCGATCTTGGGCTCCGTAATGGGCGCAAGATCCCTGTTAACTTCAACACGAAAGGCGTTTTTTATACCCTTGGCCGATTTGATATAATCGTCATATTTTACGTCCATCTTTACCAGGTTGGCATGCTTTTCCTTATTGAAATATGAATATATGGCATCAAACTGCTTTTCTTCATACTTGTCCAGCATGTCCTGATCGTCCATGGATCCAAGTTTTTCCTTGAACTTGTCTACCTCATAGACCTTTTCCTCATGGGCCTTGTCTTCCTGTATCTTTACTGATTCTTCTAAATCTCTGACATGATTCTCTCCCCCCCTTATGTTTGCTTATTTAATCTTCAAAAACTCCTTTAATATACTCCTTCCCTCCGGTGTAAGTATGGACTCGGGATGGAACTGTAGCCCGTAGGTAGGATGGCTTGCATGTGCCACTGCCATTACCTCCCCGTCATCAGTCTCGGCCACGGATAAAAGTTCCTTTGGCAAAGTGTCCCTGTCCGCAGCCAGGGAATGGTATCTGGCCACCTTGATGCTATCCTTAAGCCCACTGAACAGGATACAGTTTTTATCCAGTCTTGCATCGGACTGCTTGCCGTGCATGAGCTTTTTCGCATAGGTCACGGTGGCACCGAAGGCAGTACAGATAGCCTGATGTCCCAGACAGACCCCCAGGATCGGCATCCTGCCGGAAAGCCTTTTAACCACCTGGATACATACTCCCGCATCCTCGGGACGACCCGGCCCCGGTGAAAGTATGATATGACTCGGTGCAAGTGCCTCTATCTCCTCTACTGTCATCTCATCATTTCTGATGACCCGGATATCGGGATCGATACAGCCCACCAGCTGGTACAGATTGTATGAAAAGCTGTCATAATTATCTATCAGAAGGATCATAACTTTTCACCTCCCGCAACCTTTATGGCATTTACCACTGCCTTAGCCTTGTTGATGCACTCCTCGTATTCCTTCTCGGGAACGGAGTCCGCCACTATACCTGCGCCGCTCCTCACATACACATAACCGTTCTTTTTGTAGGCTATCCTGATGGCAATGCAGGTGTCCATATTGCCGGTGAAATCTATATATCCGATGGCTCCGCCGTATATGCCTCTCTTGTTATTCTCCAGCTCACCGATGAGCTGACAGGCCCTGATCTTCGGTGCGCCGGAAAGGGTGCCCGCCGGAAGCACCGCCTCGATAGCATCCAGTGCATCCCGGTCATCCCTGATGACTCCCCGAACTGTGGAACCTATATGCATAACGTGTGAAAACAGCTGGACCTCCCGAAGTTTTTCCACCTCCACGGTTCCGAACTTACTGATGCGTCCCAGGTCGTTGCGCCCCAGATCTACCAGCATGTTGTGCTCCGCCAGTTCCTTTTCGTCAGATAAAAGCTCCTCGAAAAGCCTCTGATCCTCCTCTCTTGTCTTGCCTCTGGGCCTGGTGCCCGCCAGGGGGAAGGTATGGAGAACTCCGTCCTCCAGCTTTACCAGGGTCTCCGGCGATGCTCCCGCCACCTCCACATCTGTTCCTGAAAAATAGAACATATAGGGTGAGGGATTGATGGTGCGAAGCTGCCTGTAGGTGTCGAAAAGACTGCCCTCAAAGGGAGCCGACATACGATTGGATAAAACTATCTGGAAGATGTCTCCCTCATAGATATGATGCTTGGCGGATTCCACCATGGCACAGTATCTGTCCCTGTCAAAATTGGGAGTAAAGTCACCTAAAAGCCTGCCGCCCAGGTCGGTCTTTTTCTCACCGTTTTTCAAAAGCTCCACCATGGCCAAAAGCTCTGCAGTGGCCTTTTTATAATTGTTCTCTATATCATCCAGTCTCATGTTGGCAATCAGGATGATCTTTTGCGCCACATTGTCAAAGGCTATGACCTGCTCGAAAAGCATCACATCCATATCCCTGAAGGCATCCGCATCCTCCACATCGCTTTTAACCGTGGGCTCGCTGTAAGCCAGATAATCATAGGAAAAGTATCCCACCAGTCCACCGGTAAAGGGAGGCAGTCCCTCTATACGCGGGCTTTTTCTTTTGGATAAAAGCTCACGCAAAAAGCCGGAAGGATCCTCCGTTTTTATCTCCTTATCATCACAGGTAAGGACTCCGTCGATACAACTGACGGACAGGGAAGGCTCATAGCCTAAAAAAGTATATCTTCCCCACTGCTCATTGGCCTGGGCAGATTCCAGCATGTAGGTGTGAGATGATGCACCCCGAAGTATCCTCATAGCCTCAATGGGTGTGATAAAGTCAGACAGTATCTCACAGCTCACCGGCACTATATCGTACTCACCGGTCTTTGCATAGTCTTGCACCTGATCCAGGTGCGGAAAAAAATCATTCATTGGTGTTCCCTCTTTCCCTCAATTTATTTTATAAAAAATTCTATACTATTTACTTTTCAGCCGCAACCAAAAGCCTGCCTCATCAGTCTACCCTTATATCCGTAAGTGCCACCTGGTCTCCGGAAAGAGATACATACACCTGGGACTTGTCGCCTAAAACAGTGGTCAGGCATTCCAGACTGATACCCAGATTCTTTGTCTTCAGTATGATCCGATCTCCCTTCCTCTCCAGGTTCACTTCGCATTCCAGACCTTCCTTGTTGATCTCCCTCCATTTATCCCAGCCGGGAAAATCCGGAGTCTTTTTCATGATAAACTTATTTTTTGCAAACTCCTTGTCCCCCTGATCCTCACCGTTTAATTTGATCATGTTGTATTCACGGTATCCCGGTCCCATCAGCTGTCCGTCATCGGAATAATAAAGGACTATATAGGGTACATGCCAGATCAGCTCTGCCTCCGGCAGGGTCTGGGTATGGAACTTGAGGCTCATCTTTCCGTTTACCTCAACCCCCGGCGTCGAGGCCGACATCCATCTGTCGATCTGAACGTTTTTAATATCAGATTCCAGATGATCTATGAAACTGACAGGATCCGCTATCCTGGGTATGTCACCGGACTGTATCACATCTCCCGTCGGCTCCACCTCTATATTCGTGATCCTGCAGTTTTCACCTGTGATCCCGATATAAGCGGCCTTTGAAAGGCTGGGGAGTGCCATGATAACCTCCTTGGCAAAGACAGGGGACTTCATCACAAGCCTAAGATGATCATCAACCCGCCCGGCTATGATCTCATATCTGCCGGCAGCCGTCCTGTCATCCACTGGATTTTCAACTATATTATTGGCAGCCGTAATGACATTGTGATCGTCAAACCATACCTCACCATATTCCAGATAATGATATCCCGCTATGGACTTTTCATCAAAATGGGCCGTGCCGTCATAGGAATCAAACAGAATAACAGATGGAGCAAAACCCAGTTCCGTGTCTTCGGATAAAGGCTCGCAATCAAAGCTGATCTTCTTTATCTCAGGGGTCGCCTCTATCCCGGAGGTGGTCTCCTGTCTGTATTCCTTACAGGTAATGGTGCTCTCTATCTTACGCCTGTCATCAGACGGGGCCTCATTGACCTGGGAATCTATGATCTTGACCATCAGATCCGCATAAAAGGGATCAAACTCCTCTCCCGCACCCTTGACAAACTTTTCCCTGGCAATAAAGCTCGGGAGTTCATCCCTGTACCTCTTTTTCGAAGTCATGGAAACATAGGCATCTGCAACGGCAACAAGCCTGGCTATCTCAGGTATCTCATCACCCTTGAGTCCCTCGGGATACCCGGTGCCGTTGTACCTCTCATGACTGTAATGCGCTCCCTCTGCCAGATAAGGAAACTCCGTGATGCCGGAAAGGATCTCGTTACCCAGGGCAGGCTTTTGCTTCATAACCTCCTTGTCAAAGCTGTCGGGGTTGGCCTGATTTTTGATCACCATATCCGGTATACCCATTATTCCCACATCATGCAAAAGTCCCGCATAATATGCCTTTTGGCAATCCTCCTCACTTTTTCCCGCATTTTGCGCCAGCTTTTTGGCATATTCAGCGGTACGCACCGAATTTCCTGTAGAATACTCATCCTTTTTTTCAAAGGCACTCACGAAAGCCCCGGCAAGCTGGTCAAAGAGCTTCTCCATATGCTGTTTTTCGCCCTGCATGTTTTTGATCTCTATCCTATGTGCATGCTCCACAGTATTGTTCATATCAAGATACATGAAAATATACAGGGATATGGAAACTGCCACCATGGACATATTTACAATGGAGATCCCGTAGGTGAAGATCTGCAGGATACCGCAGAAAATGGGCACGAAAATATAGAGGATCAGCGACGTATAGATCAGTTTGGAAAAGAACTTCCTGTAATTAAAGATGACCGTAAACTGGATGAGCGGACACAAAACCGGAATGACATACGCCAGAAGAAAACCATCTCCCCTGTGATAGAGATTGGTTTCATCGAAATAGTAATACAGGTTCGTAAATGCCGCGATAACAGACATCACCATACCCATCAAAGACATGGCACCGGCCACAAACAGCCGCTTAGGCTGGACCTTCAGCTGTCCTTCCCCGGTGAGCAGATCCGTCAGGTACAGATTGAAGCAAAAAACAATTCCGGAGGTCAGGAAAAATACCATGAAATTGCTGAGCCTGACCATGACATAGCCGGTATGACCGGGATCCCCGGCATAGATATAGGCCGATCTGTCAAACCACAACAAAAACAGGGCAGACAGTTCCATCAAGATAAGGATTATCTTTCTGCTCCTGGAAAGAAATCGTGTATTAAACAAAAGAAATACCAGTATACCGCATGCACCGCACAGTATAAGCATGAGATTCAGCTGGTGTGTCCTTATGAGTTCAAACATCAGTAATACTCCTCTATGCTATTACGTTTTTGTGGAGAACAAAGTACTCCTGGAGCTTTTCGAGAAGCTCCTCTTTTTGTATTCCCTTCAAAAAATACCCCTCCGGCCTTAAGGCGATCACCGCCATCACACTATCCTTGTCCCCCTTTCCTGTCAAAAACATTACGGGAATGGAGCTGGTCTCAGGCTCGCTTCTGAGCATCTCCAAAACCTGGGGACCGCTGGTAACGGGCATCTCGTGGTCCAAAAGGATCAGATCCACCTTGTTTTTGCCCAGCCACTTGATGGCCTGGAGACCCGAGTTGGCCATGGATACCTTGTATGTATCCTTGAGCCACTCCCTCACCATGGTCAGATACTGGGGATCATCGTCCACCACCAGTATCCTCTTTTTAAAATCTCCCGCTTCCATCTTGCCCGTGTACTCGGTAATAGCCTCGGCAAAAAGTGTATTGTCCACGGGACGGGGAAAGGTCCTAAACACCATATCCCTGGGCACATGCTCTGCAATACGGTCCAGGTCACGCTGCTCGCCCACTATTATCATCTGCATGTTTTTTTCATCCAGGGTATCCACGAGAAAATGCATCACATCCTCTCTGGGCAAAAGCCCCTCTTCCAGATATAGGGTGATCATGATGTCCTCGGCCATATTGTTGTTGATCTCGGTAACCGAGCATTTGACAAAGGTGGTGTTCACTCCGGCGTCCTCCACCTTTTTCATCAGCACCCGCAGAATAAATGATTCTTTCTCCGCGATAAAGATCATTTTGTTTTTCTTTCTGTTTTTAAGCATTCTCTGGTCCTCCAAATTATCATCGAGAAATCAGTGCTTCCATTCCATCCCAGTCAAATACTTTAAGCATCCTGTTAAGCTCTTTTATCTTTTTGTCATCCTGCTCAGGTATGGCGTATTCCCTGAGCTGATCCAGTATCATCTCCACCGAATCATAATCCATCTGAGGGATCACCTCCGCCAGTGCAGTATATGCTTCCTTAAGTTCCTCTTCAGGGATCATCTCCTTTGAACTGCTGTTAGCGTCCTCGTGGAGTCTATCCAGCCTCTGTTTGTATACCTCGTAATCGGCAATGAGCCTGTCGGCGTTTTCATCAATAAATGTCTTGTCCTCTCTGTTACCCGCATCCTCCAGGGACTCCGCCAGTTTTGAAAGCTCTGATGCTCCGATTATCCTGGCAGAGCTTTTTAATGCATGGACCTTTATGGTATAGAGGCGGATGTTGCCGCTTTCATATGCATCCTTAATGACCTTCAAATTGGTGTCAATGGTATCCAAAAACAGATTGAGTGCAAAGATAAAGCTCTGGATACCGCCGGAGTTTTTGATACCCTCTTCTACAGTGATACCCTCTGTCTCGTAGATCCACTGAAGATTTTCGGGGATCTCGGTCAGATCCTCCACGGCATCTGCCACCTCGGGCTTTTCCATCTTTTCCTCAGGCAGATGCTTCATAATGGTCTTTTCCAAAGTGCGGCTGTCAACGGGCTTTGACAGATAGCCGTTAAAGCCCTTGGACTTGTAAAAGGCTTCCTCGTCTGCAGCGTTGGCGGTCAGGGCGTACACCGGCAGATCGGGATAGTCCTTTCTTATCTCCATCACCGTCTCCACTCCGTCCATACCGGGCATCATATGATCCAAAAGTACCACATCGAAGGTGGTATCCTTTATCTTTTCCAGGCACTCCTCTCCGCTGGCGGCGGTGGATACAAATACCCTGGTGCCCTTTAAAAGTCCCTTTATGACCGTCAGGTTCATGGGGCTGTCGTCCACCACCAGAACATCCGCATCAGGCGCAACAAATAGCGGTACATAGGGGCCCCTGGCCTCCCCCTCATCATGCTCCATAAACGCACCAAGAGGTGTCCTGTCCACTATGTTCTGTGTCAGTGTCAGGATGAACTCCGAGCCCTTGCCATATTCACTCTCACAGACCAGAGTGGCTCCCATAAGCTCCGCAAATCTACGGGAAATATCCAGTCCCAGACCCGTTCCCTGGATGCCGCTGTTTTTCTGCTCATCCAGTCTCTCATAGGCGGAAAAGAGCTTGTCCATGTCTTCCTTTTTTACGCCTATGCCTGTGTCCTTTACGGAAAATCTGATCCGACACTCGTCATCCTGACGCTCCATCATGGATACGTCCAGCACAAAACCGCCCATGTCGGTATATTTAACTGCGTTAGTCAGCAGGTTTAAAACTATCTGCTTGATCTTGCCCATATCGCCGTAGAGAGTTTTGGGCAGCATCTCATCCACCACCACGTCAAAGGTCAGTTCCTTTTGGGTACTGCGGACCCTGATCATGGAGACTATGGATCTGAGCATGTCCTGGGTATTGTATTCCTGCTCCACCAGATGCATCTTTCCCGACTCGATCTTGGACATATCCAAAAGGTCATTGATGAGTGTCAAAAGGGACTCGGATGCATTTCTGATGTCAAAGGCATAGTTCATCATGGACATGAAGTAGGGCTTTGGAACGCCTGTGGCATCCTCTCTCATGACCATCTCGTTCATACCCATAATGGTATTGATGGGGGTCCTTATCTCATGGGAGATATTTGCCAGAAACCTGGACTTGGCAGTGTTGGCATTTTCAGCCTCATCCATCGCCTGCTTTATCTGGTCATACTGCCTGCGGACCACGGTATTTTTCATCACCCGCCATACAACGATCCCGGAGACCACTGCCACGACGATGATGAGGATTATCATATTGACCGGATCATTGAGATCTATATTCATCACTCGTCACATCTCCTTACTGTTGTATTTTCGCAGGATCACCTTGACCTCCGGAAGGGAGTCCATAAAAACTTCCACGCATTTGGGATCGAACTGGGTCCCCTTGCCCTCCTCTAAAATAGCCAGGGCCTTTTCAAGAGGAAAGGCCGGCTTGTAGACACGGGCGGATGTAAGTGCATCGAAAACATCTGCCACCGCCATGATACGGGCAGACAGCGGGATCACCTCACCGTGGATACCCTCGGGATAGCCCTTGCCATCCCATCTCTCGTGGTGATAGGCAGCCATGTTCCTGGCTTCCTTGAGGTAGTTGTCACCCTGCACAGTGGTAATGGCATTTTCCAAAAAGCGCTTGCCCTCTGTGGTATGGGTCTTCATTATCTCATATTCCTCATCGGTGAGTTTGCCGGGCTTGTTTAAAATCTTGTCTGAAATATTGATCTTTCCAATATCATGAAGGGGTGCCGAGCGCACCACATCCGACATAAACTTCGGTGTGATCTTCTCGAGATAGTATCCCTTTTTCTTCAGTCCCTCAACTATGATCTTCACATAAGCGGCTGTCTTTTGAACATGGGCTCCCGTATCGGAGTCCCTGCCCTCCACCAGATCCGCCATGGTGATGATGAGGCCGTCCTGCATCTTGGTGGTGGAATCAGACAGGCGTCTGATGCTTCGCATACTCTCCGCCTGGTTTTTTGTCATGCTGCCTGCAGCCCGGTAGAGGTTTTCCAGCTCGTCTCCGGTGTGGATCCCCAGCTTTCTGAATATCTTTACGTCCTCGTCCATGGCTTCCTGTGTATCGGCGGTCAATGCCAGTCTGTCCAGACATTTTACGATGGAGTTGATTGGCATGATGATGCTGTAATCCGTAAGCCAGATCACAAAGGCACACAGCAGGATGAAGATGCCCAAAAAGATGGAGCTCATCTCCGTGAGAAAACTAAGGCTGTCCGCATTGAGCTGGTTCATATCCACGTCCGCTATGGCATAGCAAGCACACCTGCCGATGGAATCATACACGGGAGTAACTGCCGTAAGCAGATAACCGTACTTATCGTTTGAAATAATGGGATCCAGCTTCTCTCCGTTTTTAAGCTGTTTAATATAGGGCTCAAAGCCAGGATCAAAGGGTAAAAGCCGTCCCTTTTCATCCGCAGCCGTAGTCCCGGTATCCAGATCAAAAACTACCCGAAAGCCCTCAGGCACCACCTTGTAAACATACAGATAAGAGATCTCCGGGGAGCTCTCCAGGATACTTTTTAAGCGACGCTTGGTCTTGATGTATTCCAAAGATGCGGACTCCTCCTTCATGAAATCATCCACACTGTCCCCATCGATAAAGCCGGCCGCCAGATTAGCAGTCCCCACTGCCAGCTGTGTATGCTCGCTGATAGTCATCTTTTTATAGACATTGACACTGAGGACCGTACATATCAGGGCAACTATGGTAGTGGTTATCACGATGACCATAAGTACCTTTATACGCAGGGAAACCACACGGACACCGGCCTTTTCCCTCCCGGAGTTCTCCTCAGCGGGAAGGGGATTTTGCATCCAGAATGTAAATGAAAAACAGGGGTAGAGATCCTTCGGGATATAACGGATAATGGAAAGTGACACCAGCATGGTGATGGCCTTGTCGGGCAGATCCGCTAATATGCTGGCTAACAGATGTGCCGACCCAAGGGTAAAGTGACCGGTCTTATAGATCATGCCGCTTAATGATTCGCTGTCAAAATTGAGCCCGTCCATGAACATGGGGATAAGCGCTCCCAGTCCTCCTCCTATGAGGGTAAAGATGACCATCATACCGGCAATGCCGGCGATCTTTTTATGCCAGCCACGCTCAGCCAGAAATGCTGCAGCTGCAGCGATCATAACATTTAATACTCCATAATAAAGTGATGACGGATCTGAAATTGCCTTTATGATATTGGTAAGAAAGCCCACCAGAACACCCGGCAGATATCCGCCTACTATCGCCACCACCACTGTACCGACTGTATCCAGATACATAGGCAGGCCCAGTGCCTCAACCATGGCATTTAAAAGCAGGTTGACTGCCACTCCTGCAGCACACATGAAAAGTGCTGTAATGTTTGTTCTTTTTTTCAGCAAGCCGGATATTTTGTCCATCGGATCCTCCGCACTACTGTCCATACAATTACAATCACTTTATTCTATCATAACAGAGTAAATATTTCAAAAAAAGTGGCTATGCTTGGGCCGCGTACAATCTTTATTTGCGACAATTCGACAAAAAAGATTGATATCCAAACATATGTTTGGTATAATGTATTTATGAGCAGTCGTGTTCAAGGTGCGGTTAATCTCCCTGAATGAAGGGAGGATGTGTTCATGACGATATACGAAATTCTTTCACTTACTTTGTCGGGCGGTATGTTGCTTCTGGCACTGCTTACTTATCTAGACGATAGGAAGCGAAAATAAAAATAGCCTATCCCTTGACTTTGCACGAACAGGGATAGGCTTTAGTCTACTCTAGGGAGCGCAACCCACCTTGTGGGCGGCTGCTCCTTTTGATTAGTGTTATTTTCTCACGGATTGACGTAGATGTCAATGAGAAAAAAATGAGATATATCTGTTTTAGCAGTTCGGCTTTAAGTGCGGCGAACCGACCGACGAAGCCGCTCTGCGGCGAGGAGACAGAACCCACTGGGGGCAAGGCACGCTTCGGCGTGCCAAATATAAAAATAGCCGGGCATGAATGCCCAGCTATTTTTATATTTCGTACTGCGGAAGATGGGACTTGAACCCACACGATATTGCTACCACAGGCACCTGAAGCCTGCGCGTCTGCCA
>JAILEN010000194.1 GCA_024687655.1 Lachnospiraceae bacterium
TTCTGATCAACCCGTAAGTCAAACGCAGCATGAAAACCTTGACTACGATGCTCGTATAGCAAAACGAAATGCCCTGCTTGACAGTTCAAAAAAGAAGAAATAATAGATTTTGTACTCAAATTGTACTCAAAAGGCAAAAACAAATCCCGCAAACCCAGTATTTTCAAGGCTTGCGGGATTTTTTCAATTCATTCCATCTCTATCGTCCCGGGGGGTTTGGAGGTGAGGTCGTAGAGGACGCGGTTGACGCCGCGGACCTCGTTGATGATCCGGGACATGACGGTCTGCAGGACCTGCCAGGGAACATTCGCCGCCTCGGCAGTCATAAAGTCCACAGTACGAACGGCACGCAGGGCTATGGCATAGTCATAGGTACGCTCATCCCCCATGACACCCACCGACTGCATATTGGTCAGTGCTGCAAAGTACTGATCCGGCATCCAGGGCGGATTACTGTTGTAGGCCAGTTCAAACCTCTCGCTGACGGAAAGCCCGCTCTCACCGGAGGCCACTATCCCGTTTTCCTTTTTCCACTCCTCAGCCGCACGCGCAATCTCCTCACGATATATGGCATCCGCATCCTGGACGATACGCACCTTCTCTGCAGTGACATCCCCGATGATACGAATCCCAAGACCGGGGCCGGGGAAGGGCTGACGGAACACCAGATACTCCGGAAGTCCCAGCTCCAGTCCCGCCTTGCGCACCTCATCCTTGAACAGATCACGAAGGGGCTCAATAATCTCCTTAAAATCAACAAAATCAGGGAGGCCTCCCACGTTGTGATGGGACTTGATCACAGCTGACTCGCCACCCAGCCCGGACTCTACAACATCAGGATAGATAGTACCCTGAGCCAGGAAATCCACGGCACCGATCTTTTTCGCCTCTTCCTCAAATACCCGGATAAACTCCTCGCCGATGATCTTTCGCTTTCTCTCCGGCTCGGTAACGCCCTCCAGCTTCTTATAATAACGTTCCTGCGCATTTACGCGGACAAAATTGATATCAAAAGCTCCGCCCTCGCCGAATACTGCAGCCACCTCATCGCCTTCATTTTTTCGAAGGAGTCCGTGGTCTACAAAAACACAGGTGAGCTGATTTCCCACAGCCCGTGCCAAAAGCGCCGCAAGAACAGACGAATCAACTCCTCCTGAAAGCGCCAAAAGCACCTTGCCGTCTCCCACCTTTGACCGGATAGCCTCGATCTGTGTCTCCACAAAGGAATCCATCCTCCAGTCACCTGCACAGCCGCAGATACCCCGGACGAAATTCCACAGTATCTCCTTACCGTATTCGGTATGCAGCACCTCGGGATGAAACTGCAGCGCATAAAGTCCACGGCCCACATCCTCGCAAGCTGCCACGGGACAGTTGTCCGTATGTGCCACTGATCTGAAGCCCTCAGCCATTTTTGAAATATAATCAAAATGGCTCATCCACACAATGGACTCCTCCGGAATGCCGGAAAACATGGCAGACGACAGATCGAAGGCCGTCTTGGTCTTGCCATATTCACGCGCCGTGGCTCGCTCCACCCTGCCTCCCAGAACCTGCATCAAAAGCTGTGCGCCGTAGCACAAGCCCAGCACCGGGATCCCCAGCTCAAAGAGCTCCTTTGAACAGGTGGCCGCCCCCTCGGCATAAACCGAATTCGGCCCTCCCGTCAAAATGATGCCCTTGGGTTTCATGGCAGCGATCTCCTCCAGCGGCGTGCGATAAGAATAGATCTCACAATAAACATTACACTCTCTGACACGGCGCGCCACCAGCTGATTATACTGGCCACCGAAATCAATAACTATGACTTTTTCTGCTTGCATTACTTTTCCCTCTCTTAAAGGTCCTTCGCTACGCTCAGGATGACATTAAGCATCACCGCTACGATATTATACCATAACATATAAAGATTTACAGCGTTCTGTCCGATATAATCATTGAAATGGATGTATGCCTCGAAAGGTTATGTTATGAGCAGCAGCTTTTCCGTTACCAACAACTGGTATCTGAGAAACAACTACAGAAAGAACGTTGAGCTGTCCAAGATGGCCAACAGGAGCGACATATCCGACATGAAGCTGGCGGGTGCTGATTCTGCTGCCTTAAAGCGCGGTATCCGTTCACTTCGCGACTATAAGTACGAGGATACAAAAAAGCTCTCTTCCAAGGATACGGACAATGTTCTGGGCAAGGCGCAGTTTTACGGCAACCTCAAGGCTTTTGCCGACACCTACAACTACACCCTTGATTCCGGCAAAAAGTCTTCCAACGCCGACATCAAAAAGATAACCAGAAATATGAAAAACATAGCCAACAAGTACTCAAAAGAGCTGGACGAATTGGGCGTCACCTTTGACAGCAAGGGATACATGAAGATATCCGCATCTGCAGTGGACAACATAAAGCTCTCTACTTACGAAGAAAAGCTGGCAGGCTCCGACTTTTTAAAGGATCTGGAAAAGAACACACAAAAGATTTACAGAAGAATAGATACATATCTTTAAAAATAATGAAAAAGTGATATAATTATAGCCGCCTGAATGAATTGTACGCAGGCGGCTTTTTATTTTACTCAGATTAAGGAAACGATATGTTTGGTTTTAAAGCAAAGCATAACCCTACCGCCGCACCCCTTAAGATCATCATCGTGGGCTGCGGAAAGGTCGGGATAACATTGGTAGAACAGCTTTCCAACGAAGGCAATGACCTGACCCTGATCGACAAGAATGCCGACCTCATCGGTGAGGTCACCAATATGTACGATGTCATGGGCATAGTGGGTAACGGTGCCAGCTACAGTGTACAAAAGGAAGCCGGCATCGACGAGACTGATCTTTTGATCGCAGTGACGGAGTCCGACGAGCTCAATCTTTTGTGCTGCACCATCGCCAAGCAGGTGGCGGGCTGCGCAGCCATAGCGCGTGTCCGCACTCCGGATTACAGTGCCGAGATCAATTACCTCAGGGAAAAGCTGGGCCTTGCCATGATCATCAATCCCGAATATGAGGCTGCCATGGAGATAGCCCGTATTCTCTATCTGCCCTCTGCCCTTGAGGTCAATCCTTTTGCCCATGGTGAGGCGGAGCTCATCAAGTTCAAGATCCCCGGCAACTGCCATATCGTAGGCAAAAGCGTCATGGAGTTTTCCAGATCCACCAAGCAAAAGATGCTCTTTTCCGCAGTGGAGCGCGGTTCCGAGGTCATCATTCCCAACGGAAGTTTTGTTTTCGAAGAGGGTGACATCGTATCCTTCGTGGCACCCAGAAAGACAGGTCGCCAGTGCTTCAAGGCCCTGGGCATCGAGACCCATCAGGTACACGACTGTATGATAGTCGGCGGCGGCAAGGCCTCATATTATCTGGGCCGCCAGCTTACCAGAGCCGGCATCCATGTTAAGATAATTGAGTGGAACAAAAAACGCTGCGAGGAGCTTAGTCTCCTTTTGCCGGAGGCCATTATCATCAACGGCGACGGCACCGATGCAGAGCTTTTAAAGGAGGAGGGCATCGAGACC
>JAILEN010000196.1 GCA_024687655.1 Lachnospiraceae bacterium
ATAACAACAATATATAGTAAAAACTAAGACACCCACACACAATATGTAGTGTGTCGAGTGTCTTTATATAATACACTATTTTTTTATAAAATGGAAGTACTTTTTTTAAAGATCCTTCGCTTCGCTCAGGATGACAGAAGAAGAGTCAGGATGACACCCTTTTTGTCATTCTGAGAGCGGAGCCCGAAGAATCTTTATGATTCCGCAGTCTCCGACGTCTCATGCGCATCCACAGGGACACCGTAGTTGCGCATCATCTGATCCACCATATCCTCTGTGAAGCTGTCACCATATTCATCCACCAGCTCTTTGGCCAGGGTGGAGATGGTGGCATCCAGATAATAGTCCGATGTCATGGAGGTAGTCACGTCCGCATCATCTCCGAAGAGATTCACCGAGTCCTTCACCTCTTTTAAAAACTGTTCCACAAAATATGCTTCAAATGACTTGGCAGCTTCGGTCATCTCCTCCCGGGTGGACTCTGCCGACAGTCCCTCTGCAGCTTTTTTTGCATTGCCTGCTGCAGTCTGCTGACGGTCTATCTTATTTTGATTTATGGCATTTTCCAGGTATGCACTACCCAATCCGCCTATATCCATATCTCCTCCTTTCCGACGATATGGATCTCTTCGTGCTACGCACTCCCGAGATCCTCGCTACATTCGCAATCCGGACTAACGTCCTACTTGCTCATGTATCGTTCGGTCTTCAAATAATAATATATATTCTTGCAAGCAAGATATATATTATTATTTTAATCCCTTTATCGTCTCAAGTTGTTAGCAGTCTCCAGCATGGAATCCGACGTGGTGATGGCTTTCGAATTCAGCTCATACGCACGCTGGGTGATGATCAGATTGACCATCTCGTCGGCAACGTTGACATTGGATCCCTCCAAATAGCCCTGGGCCATGGTACTCTCGATTATGTTAAGACCCGTCGTAGCTTCGTTAATAGCGGCACCTGAGTTTTCTGACTCTGCCAGCAGGTTGCCGGAAACCTTTTCCAGGCCCACCGGATTCTCAAACTGATACAGAGCTATCCTCTGGCCTGTAGCTACCACCTGTCCGTCACCATTGACATAGGAAACCGCTCCGTCCTTTCCTACGCTGACCGCATCAGCTCCGGCTCCCTCGGGAAGCACAATGGGATTGCCCTCGATATCCTGAACATGGAGTCCGCTGGGATTGGTAAGCGTTCTGGTACCGTCACCCTCTATGGACCATCCGAAATCACCGTCACGGGTGAAATAAGTCTCTCCGTCAAAACCAGTCACAGCAAAAAATCCTGACCCGCTTATAAACATTGCCATGGGATTATCGTTGGCCAACTGTGCACCCTGAGTATAGTTGGTATTGATGGCTGCCACCCTGGTACCCAATCCCACCTGAGCCGACGTGGGCTTGGGGTTGGCATTGGAGGTGGTTGTCTCCTCCTGAAGTGTCTGATATAAAAGGGACTTGAACTGTGTGTTCTGAGTCTTAAAGCCTGTAGTATTGACGTTTGCAAGGTTGTTTGCGATGGTGTCCACCGCCGTCTGCTGTGAGCGCATTCCCGAAGCCGCGCTCCAAAGTGATCTCATCATATGTCAAACCCTCCTATTATCCTATCCGGCCAACCTGGGATACTGCCATCTCCAGGGTCTCATCCTCAGCCTGTATCATCTTCTGTCCAGCCTCGTAAGCTCTCTGGATTGTGATCATGGTGACCATCTCATCCACGATGTTGACATTTGAGGTCTCCAGCGCTCCCTGCTCGATATCCGCCTCAGAGGCTATCACCTGACCTCCCTCGATGGGCTGTACAAAGTTCTCTCCATATTTTTCCAGATAGTTATAATCTGCGAAATCCACAAAACCGATCTGCCCCACCATCTGTCCTTCCTGATATATAAAGCCCTGCTGGTTAATGGTATAGGGCTGCAGCGGATCGATCTGGATATGTGCGTTATCTCCTGTCTGGGAATTCATGGCGGCGTTCATGTTCAAAAGATAGTCGCCGTCTGCAGTACGAAAGATCCCGTCGCGATCAACCTGAAACTCACCGTCACGGGTATATTTAATGGAAGTATTGCCGTATTTGTCGGTAAACTCACAGGCGAAAAAGCCCTGACCCGAAATGGCCAGATCCGCAGGCTTATCTGTGATCTTGAAGGAACCCTGACTGTAGTCGGTGTAGGTCTCACCGATATCTACACCCATGTTGATTATGCCCATGCGTCTGGGCATGAGATTTGAGGAAGTGTCCTTTATCCTGATAGCCAGCTCGTCATCAAACGACTGGGCAGTAGCACCTTCCTTTTTATAGCCTGTAGTATTGGAATTGGCAAGATTGTTGGTATGTGTATCCAGTCTTCTCTGCTCGTTCACCATCCCGGTGTAGGCTGTGTATAGGCCTTTTACCATTTGTCCTCCCTGTACCTGCCGCTTTCTCCGTGAATAAGATTATCTTCCATGACTTCCAAAACGGTAGTATACTTTAAATCCTATATCGGACGGTTCCATATAAAAATTAAGGCACCATGAGATAAACTCATGATGCCACACCTTTTACTTTTGCGCGTCCTTAAGTCCCGTATCTCCGGCCATGAACTCCACATACTTGCCGGTCCCCACAGCCACGCAGGTCATGGGATCCTCTGCCGTCATGGTGTTGATACCAGTGCGATCCTCCATCAGCTCCTCCAGTCCTCGAAGAAGAGCTCCTCCTCCGGTGAGGATGATACCCCTGTCCGCCACATCGGCTGCCAGTTCGGGGGGGGTCTTTTCCAAAACGCTGTGAACCGCTTCTACTATATTGGAAGTAGGCTCCCGAAGGGCCTCCTCCATCTCCTCCGACGAGACCTCGATGGTCTTGGGAAGTCCGGTGACCAGATTACGTCCGCGGACGTCCATGGTCTCAGGCTCGGAAAGAGGATAACATGTACCGATATTGATCTTAACATCCTCTGCCGTACGTTCACCGATGAGCAGATTGTGCTTTTTCCTCATATACCTGACGATGGCCTCGTCAAAGTCATCACCCGCTATCTTGATGGAAGTGGAAACAACCGATCCACCCAGGGAGATGACCGCCACATCTGCGGTACCGCCTCCGATATCAACTATCATGTTGCCGCAGGGCTTTGAGATATCAATGCCTGCTCCGATCGCTGCTGCTATGGGCTCCTCTATGATGAAAACCTCACGCGCTCCGGCTGCATATGCTGCATCCTCAACCGCACGCTTTTCCACCTCGGTGGCTCCGCTGGGTACGCATACAGAGATCTTGGGCTTTCTGTAACTGCGCTTGCCCAGTGCCTTCTGTACGAAATACTTTATCATCTTTTCCGTAACTGTATAATCTGAGATAACTCCCTGTCTCAGGGGACGTACTGCCACAATATTGCCGGGGGTACGGCCCAGCATCAGCCTGGCCTCCTCACCGATAGCCTTGATCTTGTTGGTGTCACGATCGAATGCAACAACCGAGGGCTCCTTTAAAACTACACCCTTTCCCTTGACAAAGACCAAAATGCTGGCAGTGCCTAAATCTATACCTATATCTGAAGAATTTAAAGCCATCTTATTAAGCTCCTGTCTTTAAAAACCAAAACTCAACATACCACACTAGATTATATACAGTTTCTACAAAATTTTCAATACAACATTAGTGATATTTTTTTATTTTTTGCCCGATGGCTTTAGGTACTTTTTTACATACTGGCCGGTGTAGGACTCTTTTACTTTAGCCACCTCCTCGGGTGTCCCCTGGGCCACAATCTCACCACCCCGGTCACCCCCTTCGGGACCCAGATCGATGATGTGATCCGCAGTTTTTATCACATCCAGATTGTGCTCTATCACCACCACGGTGTTGCCACCCTCCGCCAGCCTGTGGAGGATGGTAACCAACTTGTTCACATCTTCAAAATGAAGGCCGGTGGTAGGCTCGTCCAAAATGTAGATGGTCTTGCCGGTGCTGCGTCTGGAAAGCTCCGTGGCCAGCTTGATACGCTGGGCTTCACCTCCGGACAGCTCGGTGGACGGCTGTCCCAGCTTCACATAGCCCATACCCACATCGTTGAGGGTCTCTATCTTGCGCCTGATGGTGGGAACGTTTTTGAAAAACTCCACAGCCTCCTCCACGCGCATGTCCAAAACGTCATAGATGGACTTGCCCTTGTACTTCACCTCCAGGGTCTCCCGGTTGTATCTCTTGCCCTGACATACCTCGCAGGGAACATAGACATCGGGTAAAAAGTGCATCTCGATCTTCACGATACCGTCACCGCCGCAGGCCTCGCAGCGTCCGCCCTTTACATTGAAGGAAAAGCGTCCCTTTTTATAGCCTCTGGCCTTGGCATCCGGAGTACCCGCAAAAAGGTCCCGGATCAGATCGAAGGTCCCGGTATAGGTGGCGGGATTGGATCTGGGAGTGCGGCCGATGGGTGACTGGTCGATATCGATCACCTTGTCCAGCTGCTCCACGCCAACTATCTTGTCGTGGTCTCCGGGTATGCGATGGGCCCGGTTCAGCTTTTTTGCCAGACTCTTGTACAGGATCTCATTTATCAGGGAAGACTTGCCGCTGCCCGAAACTCCTGTGATACAGGTGACCACTCCCAGGGGGATATCCACATCTATGTCCTTGAGATTGTGTTCCCTGGCACCCTTTATAGTGATCTTGCCGGTGGGCTTTTTCCTCTTTTTCGGAACCGGAATGGTGCGCTTCCCGGACAGATATTCTCCGGTGATGGATCTGGGCTCGGCAATGATATCCTCTACGCTACCGCAGGCCACAACCTCACCGCCATGACTGCCTGCTGCCGGACCGATATCCACAATATAATCCGCTTCTCTCATGGTATCCTCGTCATGCTCCACCACAATAAGGGTATTGCCCAGATCCCGCAGACCCTTGAGGGAATTTAAAAGCTTGTTGTTGTCCCTCTGATGCAGGCCGATGCTGGGCTCATCCAAAATGTAGCACACTCCCACCAGGCCGGAGCCTATCTGGGTGGCCAGCCTGATACGCTGGGCCTCGCCTCCGGACAGGGTCCCGGTGGCACGGGAAAGGGACAGGTAGTCCAGCCCCACATCATTTAAAAAGCCGACCCTGGCCTTGATCTCCTTTAATACCAGCCGGCCCACCTTCATCTGGTATTCCGTCAGATCCATATCCTCCAGGTATACAGCCAGATCCCGGATGGGCATGACCGTAACTTCATATATATTCTTGCCTCCCACCGTGACGGCCAGGGACTCCTTTTTAAGCCTCATGCCCTGACACACAGGACAGGGAGAGATCTCCATATATTCCTCATACTGCTGCTTGGACCACTCCGATGAGGTCTCACGGTAGCGTCGCTTGGAGTTTTCTATCAGTCCCTCAAACTGCACGTCATATATACCCTCACCGAACTTGCCGCTGTAGGGAACCTTGATGACACGATCGCTGCCGTGTATGAACATCTCCCTCACGCTCTTGGGCAGATCCTCATAGGGTGTATCCAGGGAAAAACCGTATTCCGAAGCCAGCGCTTCCAGGATGGCGTGGGTGTATGATTTTGGGTCGTTGGAGGACTGCCAGCCCATAACCTGCACACAACCCTCATTAAAGGAAAGTGACATGTCCGGGATCATCAGCCTCTCATCAAACTCCATTTTAAAGCCCAGGCCGAAGCACTCCGGGCAGGCCCCGAAGGGATTGTTGAAGGAAAAGCTCCTGGGCTCGATCTCATCTATGCTGATGCCGCAGTCGGGGCAGGCGAAATTCTCCGAGTAGTTTTTTGGCTGTCCACCTATCACGTCAACGACAGCCATGCCCTCCCCCAGCTTCAGGGCGTTCTCCAGGGAGCCGGTGACTCTCTCCTCCATGCCCTCCTTTACAGCCAGTCTGTCTATGACTATCTCCACATTGTGCTTCTTGTTCTTATCGAGCTTGATCTCCTCCTCCAGCTCATACAGATCACCGTCCACGATAACGCGCACGTATCCGCTCTTTCTGGCCCTTTCAAAAAGCTTCTCGTGGGTACCCTTGCGTCCCCTGACCACGGGAGCCAGGATCTGGAACTTGGTCTTTTCCGGCATGGCCAGGATCTCGTCCACCATCTGGTCCACAGTCTGCCGGCGTATCTCCTTGCCGCAGTTGGGACAATGGGGGATGCCCACTCTGGCGTATAATAGCCTGAAGTAATCATAGATCTCAGTAACGGTGCCCACTGTGGATCTGGGGTTGCGGTTGGTGGATTTCTGGTCTATGGAAATGGCGGGAGGCATGCCATCGATGCGCTCCACATCCGGTTTTTCCATCTGACCCAGAAACTGTCTGGCATAACTGGACAGGGACTCCATGTATCTCCTCTGACCCTCGGCAAAAATGGTATCAAAGGCAAGGGAGGATTTTCCACTGCCGGAAAGTCCGGTGAAAACCACCAGCTCATCCCGGGGGATCTCCAGGGAAACATTTTTGAGATTATTCTCGTTTGCTCCCCGGACTTTAATATATTTTCTGTTGTCTTTCTGCTCTTTACTGACTCTCATTTTTTCTACCTCTCCTGTGGGTCATATCATTATACACGAATTTATAATTTTTTTCGATTATTCTGTTGAATTTTTATTTCTAAATGTTACAATAAGCGTGGTACTTTTTTAACAAATTTGTTGCATTTTGCACAAGGGGGGAAGAAATGGCAAGCAGAGTATATGATTGTCTATCCAAGATTGGCGAAAAGATCATTGAAAACAAGGATTTCCTCACCGATCTGGACAGGGAGATAGGAGACGCAGACCACGGCGTTAATATGGCAAGAGGCTTTGAGGGCGTCATGACCAAGCTCACACCCGATACGGAGGATATCGGTGCAGCACTTAAGACTACAGGCATGACTCTTCTTTCAACGGTTGGCGGAGCCTCTGGTCCTTTATACGGCACGGCATTTATGGATTCCGGCAAGGCCATGATGGGCAAGACCGCCCTGGACAAGGATGACATGAAGGCCATCTTTGAGGCTGCCATCGCAGGTATCCAGAAGCGAGGCAAGGCAGAGCGCGGTGAAAAGACCATGCTGGACGCTCTCATGCCTGCATATGAGTCTTATTGCGCAGGCATCGACGCCGGCAAGAGCCTCACTGAGGCGATGGACGATGCGTGCCGTGCAGCCAACGACGGCATTGAGTTTACCAAGACCATCCGCGCCACCAAGGGACGCGCCAGCTACCTTGGTGACAGGAGTATCGGACATCAGGACCCCGGCGCCACCTCCATCACCATGATGCTTGAGGTCGTTTCCGAGTTCCTGAAGAGTTAGGAGGAGATATGGTAGGGATAGTTATCGTTTCCCACAGTTCCAAGATCGCTGAGGGAGCCAGGGAGCTTGCAGCTCAGATGTGCCCCGGTTTTGAGGGTATATATGCAGCCGGAGGTATGGAGGACGGTTCCATCGGTACAGATGCCATCAGGATCAAGACTGCTATTGAGGCGGCTGACAGCGGTGACGGCGTAGTCATCCTTGCGGATCTGGGCAGCGGCATTCTCAGTACCGAGACAGCCATCGATCTTTTGGAAACGGGGATCGACGCCAGGATCGCAGATGCACCCATAGTTGAGGGTGCAGTTGTGGCAGCGGTTCAGGCATCAGTGGGGAGCTCTATTGACGAGGTCATCAGCGAGGCTGAGCAGACCCGCCAGCAGAGCAAGATTTCATAGTGCAATACGGCATAAGCCGTTAAAAGCCGGAAGGTCCGGCAAAGTATTAAGAAGGGGGAAGAGAAATGAAAAAACTTATCAACCAGGTAGACAACATTGTTGACGAGATGCTGGACGGCATGATATGTGCCTATCCCAATTACGTTAAGCGCCTTGACGGCCTTGAGGTATTGGTTCGCGCAGGCGGATCAAACGGCAAGGTTGCTCTGGTATCCGGAGGCGGCAGCGGACATGAGCCCGCACACGGCGGCTTCGTAGGAAAGGGCATGCTGGACGGCGCAGTTGCAGGTGCTGTTTTCACATCACCTACACCCGATCAGGTATTTGAGGCTATCAAGGCTGCCAATGGCGGCAAGGGCGTCCTTCTTGTTATCAAGAACTACACCGGCGATGTTATGAACTTCGAGATGGCTGCAGATATGGCCAGAGACGAGGGCATCGAGGTTGACCAGGTTGTTGTAGCAGACGACGTTGCAGTTGAGAACAGTACATGGACAACAGGCCGCAGAGGTATCGCAGGAACAATCTTTGTTCACAAGCTTGCAGGCGCTTGCGCAGAGGCAGGCGGAGACCTCGCAGAGGTTAAGCGCATTGCTGAAAAGGTTATCGA
>JAILEN010000204.1 GCA_024687655.1 Lachnospiraceae bacterium
TGCCTTTTACTGAGATGCGCGACATGTCCAGCCGAGGATCAGCGAGGCGAACACTAAGCTTAGACGCGGAGCTCATGAGTGGCAACACATACTGTCAGTTACTCGAAGCCGCCCGGAGTAAATTGCGGAACTAAATAGAAATAATGCAGAAAAAAAATAACCTCATTTTGACATCTGATGATTATCACCATTTAGTAAAAAATTCAACTTAAATGATATGATATTGCCTTGTGGAAAAATTTTCGCAAGGCTATAATTTTTTTGTTTGTAATCAACAACATAAGGAGGGTTTTTATAATGGAAAAGAGAAACTATAAATTCTGGTTTGCCACCGGTTCACAGGATCTGTACGGAGACGAGTGCCTGTCACATGTGGCAGCTCATTCCAAGCAGATCGTTGATGAGCTTAATAAATCAGGCAGACTTCCCTTTGAGATCGTGTGGAAGCCCACACTCATCGATAACGCATCCATCCGTCAGACATTTGCAGATGCCAATGCTGACCGCGAGTGCGCAGGCGTCATCACATGGATGCATACATTTTCTCCCGCCAAGTCTTGGATCCTGGGCCTTTCGGAGTTCAGGAAGCCCCTGTTACATTTTCATACACAGTTCAATAGCGAGATACCCTATGACACCATCGATATGGACTTCATGAATGAGAACCAGTCCGCACATGGTGATCGTGAGTATGGTCATATCGTTACCCGCATGGGCATCGAGAGAAAGGTGATCATGGGTCACTGGGCTGATACCAATATCCAGGATCGTATAGCCAGCTGGATGCGTACCGCCATCGGTGTCATGGAGTCCTCCCACATCAGAGTTGTCCGGGTGGCTGACAACATGAGAAATGTGGCAGTTACCGAGGGCGACAAGGTAGAGGCTCAGATCAAGTTCGGCTGGGAGATCGACGCATATCCCGTCAATGAGATAGTAGAGTATGTGGATGCCGTTTCTGAGGCAGACACCAAGGCTCTTACAGATGAGTATTATGACACCTACGACATTTTGCTTGAGGGACGTGATGAAAAAGAGTTCCGTGAGCATGTGGCAGTACAGGCACAGATCGAGATCGGCTTCAGAAAGTTTTTGGAAGAGAAAAACTACCAGGCCATCGTTACACACTTCGGTGATCTGGGTGGGCTCAAGCAGCTTCCGGGCCTGGCTATCCAGAGACTGATGGCTGACGGCTACGGCTTTGGCGCAGAGGGCGATTGGAAGACAGCTGCCATGGTCCGTCTGATGAAGATCATGACTACCGGAGTCAAGGACGCTAAGGGCACCTCATTTATGGAGGACTACACCTACAATCTGATCCCCGGTAAGGAGGGTATTCTTCAGGCTCACATGCTGGAGGTATGTCCCACCATTTCCGAGGGACCCATCGGCATCAAGGTTTGTCCTCTGTCCATGGGTGACCGCGAGGATCCCGCACGTCTGGTATTTACCTCAAAGACAGGCCCCGCCATCGCCACATCACTTGTGGATCTTGGCACACGTTTCAGGCTCATCATCAACGAGGTTGATTGTAAAAAGGTTGAAAAGCCCATGCCCAAGCTGCCGGTTGCTACGGCATTTTGGACCCCCAGACCCAATCTGTCTACGGGAGCAGAGGCATGGATATATGCAGGGGGTGCTCATCATACCGCTTTCTCCTATGATCTTACTACGGAGCAGATGGTTGACTGGGCAGCTGCGATGGGGATAGAGGCAGTAGTCATCGACAATGATACTACCATTCGTACTTTACGCAACGAGATGAGATGGAATTCTGTAGCATACTAAATCTTTAGTTCTACAGTGAGTACAGACAGGAGAAAAATGCTGCTGATGAAGCTTCTGTCAGAGACAGAAGCCTGAAGAAATCATCGGAGATGATTTCAACCAGACGTAGCCGCACGTTTTTCCGTGCGGCGGTCGAAGCATTTTTCGACTGGCTGTACGGATTATCATTAAAAGGAGGGAGAAGAATATGAAGGAAGTAATTGAAAGCGGCAAGACAGCACTGGGGGTAGAATTCGGTTCAACCAGGATCAAGGCAGTTTTGATCGACGAGAACCACAAGGTTTTAGCTCAGGGAAACCACGATTGGGAGAACAGACTGGAAAATGGTGTATGGACCTATACACTTGATGATGTCTGGGAGGGCTTCAAGGATGCCTATGCCAACCTGAAAAAGGACGTGAAGGATAAGTATGGCGTGACCCTTACCACCATCGGTTCCATCGGTATTTCTGCTATGATGCACGGCTACATGGCCTTTGACAAGGGCGGTAAGATCCTGGTTCCTTTCAGGACCTGGAGGAATACCATGACTGCCGAGGCCAGCGAGAAGCTGACAGAGCTTTTCGATTTCGCCATTCCCCAGAGATGGTCAATCGCCCATCTGTATCAGGCTATATTAAACGGCGAGGAGCACGTTAAGGATATCACATTCCTTGCAACCTTGGACGTATACGTACACTGGATGCTTACCGGTGAGAAGGTTGCCGGCGTGGGTGATGCCTCCGGTATGTTCCCCATCGATTCCACCACGGGCACCTATGACAAGTCCTATGTGGATAAGTTTGATTCACTGATCGCTGACAAGGGTTATCCCTGGAAGCTTTTGGATATCCTGCCCAAGGTACTCAACGCAGGCGACTCAGCAGGCACTCTGACAGAAGAGGGCGCCAAGCTTTTGGATCCCAGCGGTGACCTGAAGGCCGGCATACCTCTCTGCCCGCCCGAGGGTGATGCAGGTACGGGTATGGTAGCTACCAATGCAGTACGCCAGCGTACAGGTAACGTATCCGCAGGAACTTCCATTTTTGCAATGATCGTTATCGAGCATGCTCTTAAAAAGGCACATCCCGAGATCGACATGGTCACTACACCCGACGGTTCACCGGTTGCCATGGTACACTGCAACAACTGTACCTCAGACCTGAATGCATGGGTTGGACTCTTTGACGAGTTTGCCAAGCTGTCCGGTCACGAGATGGATAAAAATGAGATCTTCGGACTGCTTTACAATAACGCCCTCAAGGGTGATACAGACTGTGGCGGCCTCATGGCATTTAACTACTTCTCAGGTGAGCCCATCACCGAGCTGGATGAGGGCAGACCTCTGTTCATGAGAAAGCCTGATGCCAAGATGACTCTGGCTAATTTCATGCGCACACATCTGTATTCATCACTTGCAACATTAAAGATCGGTCTCGACATCCTCACCCGCGAGGAGGGGCTTACCGCAGATGTTCTTATGGGACACGGCGGCTTCTTCAAGACTCCCGTGGTAGGTCAGCAGATCATGGCAGACGCTACCGGCATGCAGGTGAAGGTTATGGACACCGCAGGCGAGGGCGGTGCATGGGGCATGGCAGTTCTGGCTAAGTACATGGTTGCCAAGGCATCAGGCGAGAGCCTTCCCGATTATCTGGACAACAAGGTATTTGCAGGAGCGACAGGCTCTACCTTGGATCCCGACAAGGATGGTGCAGCAGGCTTTGATAAGTTCCTCAAGGACTACGCAAAAGCCGTAGCTGTAGAGAAATCTGCAACTGAAAATTATTAAAGGTTATTATTCTTCGCTCCGCCCAGAATGGCAAGATAAAAGATTCTTCGCTTCGCTCAGAATGACATTGGGTATGATTCCTTTTTGTCATTCTGAGGGCGAAGGAAGCTGATAAACTTCGAATATCAACAACTGCCCGAAGAATCTTTACTCATTGTAGCGGAGAGATTCAATGAGTATCTGTATTGAGGAGAACAGGATGTTAGAAGAATTAAAAAGACAAGTCTATGAAGCCAACATGGAGCTGCCTGCCAGGAATCTGGTTACCTACACCTGGGGCAACGTCAGCGGCATCGATCGTGAAAAGGGTCTTTTCGTAATAAAGCCCAGCGGAGTGGACTACGAAAAACTGCGCCCCGAGGATATGGTGGTCATGGATCTGGAGGGCAACAAGGTGGAGGGAGATATGAATCCTTCATCTGATACCCCTACACACCTGGAGCTTTACAAGGCTTTTGAAAAGGTGGGGGGCATCGTCCATACCCATTCACCCCACGCCACAGCCTGGGCTCAGGCAGGCAGGGACGTTCCCTGCTACGGCACCACACATGCGGATTATTTTTACGGTCCCATTCCCTGTGCCAGGAACCTGACCCCCGAGGAGATCGAGGAGGCCTATGAGAAGAATACGGGTATTACCATCATAGAGACCTTTAAGGCCAGGGACATCGATCCCATGCATGTGCCCGGGGTACTCTGCAAGAACAACGGTCCCTTCACCTGGGGCAAGGACGCAGCCAACGCGGTGTACAATGCAGTGGTCCTTGAGGAGATCGCCAGGATGAACCTCATGACGGAGATCCTGAATCCAAAGGGGGACAACACCACCCCCCAGTCCATGCAGGACAAGCATTTCATGAGAAAGCACGGACCCAACGCATATTACGGACAGAAGTAATACAGTAGCGCAGCCTGATGGCTGCGCTATTTTTTCCTTTATAATTGGAAATATATGGTATATACTATAAGGAACTGTAGATGAATAACCTGTGCATTATGATGCCGTATTCGGTTTCATATGCAAGACGGAGGAGTGAGTCGATGCCGGCGCATCGACAATTGACGACAACGAAGCAGATGGAATCGAAGACAAGTCAGAATGTATAGGTTATTTGTCTACGGTTCCTAAGAGTGCAGAGGAAAAGCCCCTGCCTGCAGAGGAGTTAATGGAGTTTTGTTATGCGCATAAAAGATGATTATCCAATAGATCGTTTTCTGGATCTGGCATTGGCGCTGACCACGGAGCGCCAGCTTGATGTTTTGTTCGATATGATACTGACGGAGTCCATGGATCTGACCCGCTGCGACGGCGGTACCGTGTATGTGAAGTCCGGTGAGCAGCTGGAGTTTGAGAGCCTCTACACCAGGTCCAAGGGTGTCCATATGTCACGTCTGGATGGGGATGTGTCCCTTCCTCCGGTACAGCTCAACCGTTCATCAGTGTGCGCTTGCGCCGCCATTGATAAAAAGCTTATCAATCTCCCTGATATCTACGATTCTAAGGAGTACGATTTCTCCGGTGCAAAGAAATATGATTCCCTGAACGATTATCGCACCAGGTCCATGCTGGTGGTCCCCATGATCGACGACAATAGGAATGTCATTGGTGTGCTGCAGCTCATCAATGCTGCAGATGAAAATGGGGATGTGATCCCATTTGACAAGGGATATGAGAGGATGATATCCGCCATGACTTCGCTGGCGTCCGTATCACTTCACAACAGGATGCTGGCAAAAGAGGTTTTGGACATCCTGCATTCCTTTGTGCGGGTTATGATCGGAGCCGTTGATACGCGTTCGCCCTACAACGCCAACCATACCAAGAGCATGGTGTCCTACGGGGAGAAGTTTTTGAAATATGCTGCTGAAAAAGAACCGGATCTATTCCCCGAAAACGAGTGGGATCCTCTTTTGATGAGTATTTGGCTTCACGATCTGGGCAAGCTGGTCATTCCCCTTGAGGTCATGGACAAGGAGTCCAGACTCGGAGATGCCCTGCCGGATGTGATGCATCGGATTGAGGTAGCCATTCTTTGCGAAAAGATAAGAGGATTGTCAGGAGAAGAGGGTACGGATGAGGCCATAGGACGACTTAATGATGCCAGAGATTTTATTCTGGATATCAATAAGGCAGGTTTTTTACCTGATGAAAAGCTGGAGAGGGTCCGGCAGATAGCTGCCATACAGTGCCTTACTTCAGAGGGAGATACCGTGCCGCTTCTGACCGATGATGAGGTGGTGTCCCTTTCAGTCAGGAAGGGTACACTGACTGATGAGGAGAGACATATCATCGAGACCCATGTAGAGTATACCGAGTCCATGCTTTCCGAGATGGTATTCAAGGGACTGTATGAAAGGGTTCCGGAGTGGGCGTCGGGTCACCATGAGTTTATAAACGGGACGGGTTATCCCCACAAAAAGAAGGGGGATGAGATCCCCAAGGAGACCAGGCTTATCACCATTTTGGATATATATGATGCGCTGACAGCTGAGGATCGGCCCTACAAGCCGCCCATGCCCACGGAGAAGGCCTTTGCCATTCTTCGGGATATGGAGAGTGAGGGCAAGCTGGACAAAAAGCTTTTGGATATGTTCTATGAATCAGGTGCTTGGCGGCGGGATTAGTGTACTAGGCGAAGAATCTTTTACTGACAGGAGATACTATGACAGAAAACAGGTTACAATTGACATGCTTCGGAGCCAGGGGATCCGTGTCTGTATCGGGAGAGGGCTTTGATATATACGGAGGCGGCACCAGCTGCTATGCGGTCAACTTTGGCAAAAACCGTATCTTTTTGGACGGCGGCAGTGGTATGGTGGATCCCAGGACCGGCGATTACAGCGCTGAGGCTGCCAAAGAGATAGTGCTGATCACTCACATGCATCTGGACCACCTGATAGGTCTGCCCTATCATGACGGACTTATGAAAAGTGGTCACGGGATCACCATTTACGTTCCCTTTGAGGCCTGGATAGAAAAGCTGGATACGCTTTTTTCTCCGCCGTTTTGGCCCCTCCATCTTACGGATTACGCTGCGGATCTGAAGATCGAGACGGTTCCGGAGGTCATTGACATGGACGGCTGCCGTGTTACCCATGTTATGGGCTCGCATCCCGGGGACAGCTTTATTTACCGCCTGGATTATGAGGACAGCTCCATAGTATATGCTACGGATTATGAGCATGATAACGGTGAGTGCGATGACAGACTGGTGGAGTTTGCCCATGGTGCGGATATACTGATCTATGACGGATCCTATACCCCAGACGAATACGAGATGTACAGGGGCTATGGTCATTCCACACCCCACAAGGGTGCTGAGCTGGCGAATCGTGCCGGGGTAAAGCAGCTTGTGATCACTCACCATGCTCCGGACCATGATGACGCGTTTGTGAAAAAAATGGAGCACGAGATAAAAACCATTTTTGAAAACAGTATTTTTGCTTACGTGGGGATGGTGCTATGAATAAAAGGATTAGTTCGGTAGTAATAGGTGTTGGGCTGGCGGCGGTGATTGCTCTGGCGGCATATTTCGGAGTGTTTTTCAGACTGGACCAGTGGGCGGCAGACGGGCTGTACCAGAATCCTCAGGCTACCTCCGGTAGGATCCTGGTAGTGGGGATAGATGAAAAGGCGCTAAAGGAGCTGGGCCCCTATCAGACATGGACTCGGGATAATGTGGCCAAGGCACTGGAGTACCTGGCTTCTGATCCGGACAATATGCCGGCTGTGGTGGCCATAGATACACTTTATTCCGGTGAGAGTGGTAATGCCGATGCGGATGAGCATCTGGCAAAAGCGGCGGCGTCACTCCCCTGTGTCATCACTGCGGATATGGCCCAGTTCGGTACCACGGGATCCATGGCGGATGACGGCACCTATGCCATCAATGATTTTTCCATAGTGGGCTTTGAAGAGCCCTATGATGCGCTTAAAAATGTAACGGTTCAGGGCCATATCAACGCCATGAATGATGTGGACGGCATACTCCGTCACGGACTTTTATATGTGGACAATGGCGGGGAGAGGATCAACTCCATGGCCTCCATGGCGGCCATGAAATACGCCGAGTCCCATGATATGGATATCAACCTTCCGTATACCGGAAGCATCGGCCAGTATTCCGTGACATACTACGGTATGCCCGGCGCCTACTACGAGGGTATATCCCTGGTGGATCTGATAAACGGTGATATTGACACCTCTGCCTTCAGAGACAAGATAGTCTACATCGGGCCCTATGCATCGGGTCTTCAGGACAGCGTCTATACTCCCATTGCCCGTGGCGAGCAGATGTACGGGGTGGAGTTCCAGGCTAACTGCACTGAGATGATATTGGACGGCAACTACCGCAGTGAGGTTTCCGATCTGACACAGGTTATCATCCTGTTCATCCTGATCCTGATACTGTATTTTGTGTTGAGTAAAACCGGTCTTTTATCCTCGTCCATTGTGGCTGTAGCTGTGGCGGGAGCATACGCCGGAGTATGTTTTTTGTTCTATCAAAAGGGACTGCTTCTACATCCCTTATGGATCCCGATAGGAGTGGCTGTGACCTATGTAGTCACCACTTTGATAAGATATTTTACAGCTCTCAGGGAAAAACAGAGGGTGCAGAATACCTTCCAGAGATATGTTTCTCCTGAGATAGTGGCAGACATTTTAAAAGAGGGCACAGACTCCCTGGGACTGGGAGGAAAGCTTACGGACATCGCGGTTTTGTTTGTGGATGTTCGTGGTTTTACCACCATGTCGGAGAGGCTTGATCCCGAGACTGTGGTAAAAATCCTAAACAGATATCTGGGGATGACCAGTGAATGTATCGCTAACAACAAGGGTACTCTGGATAAGTTCGTGGGAGATGCCACAATGGCATTTTGGGGCGCGCCCCTGCCGGATGATGATGCGGTTTATCATGCGGTGAGGACGGCACTGGATATAGTGGCCGGCTCCGAGGAGGTTTCCCGAGAACTTTCCGAGGAGATAGGAGAGGAGCTCCACGTGGGCGTAGGTGTCCACTACGGGCCTGCAGTCGTGGGTAATATCGGGGCCGAGAGGCACATGGACTACACCGCCATCGGAGACACTGTCAATACCGCTGCAAGACTGGAGGCAAACGCTCCCGGCAGCACCGTATATGTGAGCCGGAAGGTAGTGGATATTTTGGGCGACCGTGTCACCACCACATCCTTGGGAGATACGGTAAAGCTGAAGGGCAAAGCGGAAGGTTTCGAGGTGCTGAAGGTAGAATCGCTGGCACCCATGTCATCCTGAGGGTGGTGTAGTTTCTGCCAGAGGCAGAAACCCGAAGAAGTCATCGGAG
>JAILEN010000210.1 GCA_024687655.1 Lachnospiraceae bacterium
ACCCATAGATCTGCTCATCAGTTATCGTATCCGTAAGAGGAATGAATCGGCGGAGGAGTTTATCCGCGGCATGGCAGAGGCATGAGACTTAAGGAGGTAGATCATGAAAAAGAGTACAGTTAAGAGGATCTTTGCGGTAGCACTTTTCGTTGCAATGGTATTTTCACTTGCAGCCTGTGGGAAGGGCAAAAAAGCTGATGTTGCAGCAGACGGTGACGGTGAGTATGTGAGCGCCGATGGCTGGAGTGTTTCCTATGACCAAAAGCTTTTTACCGTAAATGAGAACGATGAGCATACCACATCCTTTGTATATCAGGGAGATTCGGCGGGGACCAACATGGTTACCATAAGCTATGTGGCAGGCAAGATGCCGGAGGAGGCCATGTCCGAGATCACTGAAAGCTGGGAGGACCAGGAGCGTACAGAGGGCTTTTTCCCCGGGACAGATGACAAGTGGGGATACTGGCGTGAGCTCAAGTCATCGGATGAGGGCTCAGGCTATGGCGAGACCGTCATAGGAGGTGAGTACAACGGAGGAGCGCTTATCTTTGATGTGGTTTCCCACAAGGGCAAGAATGATGAGCAGAACATGGCAGTCAGCGACTATCTGTCCATGATCATTGACTCCATCAAATATGAGGACTTCGGTCCCCAGACCATGTTTGCCTATTATCCCGGTACCTACAACAGCATAGACGCCGATACCGGTGCTACCTACAGCGTGGTTCTGAATGAGGATCATTACGGCAAGTTCTCCTTCCAGGATGATGTAAAGATCATCTGGGGAGGCTACGAGATTACTGATATCGATAACAATTATAAATATGAATACACCATCGAGGGTGACAATCTGATGCTGAACTATGACGGCATGTGGCTCACCTTCTCAAAGGGTGATAAGCCCGCTGTCTCTGAGGCAGTAGAGGCTCCCGGTGCTTTGGATGCTGCGGCAGACGCCACAGCTGATGCGTTTTCAGATGACGGTTCAGAGGCTGACGCACCCTATGATCCCGAGCTTATGGATGCCATCAACTACTATATTACCAATGAGCTTGGAAAAATGTATGAGCAGTCCGATGTGACCATTCCCAACATCATCCTCATCGATGTGGATGACAGCGATGAAAATGATGTGAAGGCTTACGGTGATTTCTGGGTAATGATCTACAAGATCAACGGTGACACCCTTGAGACCCAGGCTGGAGGCTCATATCCCGGCTGTGTACATCTCAAAAAGCTTGCCACCGGATACTCCGTCACCAGCATGGATGTATGTGAGGACGGTTCTAGCTTTGATGAGAGTGCCAAAAGGATCTTCGGAGACAGATATAACGCGTTCATGCAAATGCACTCCGATGACGTCAGCCGTGAGAAGTTACGTGCTGACCAGATTGCAGCCTACGTCAAGTCCAAGGGCATCCTGGTGACCCAGTATCAGGACTACGGCTGGGATCCCAAGCCACTGCAGTAATTTATTTACTGAGGATTATGTCATTCTGAGCAAAGCGAAGAATCTGTAAAAAAGATCCTTCGCTGCGCTCAGGATGACAAAGAAAAACAATATAGGAGGATAGAATTCAATGACAAAGGAATTTACAAAGGGGACGGTTATCTTTAACGAAGGCAATGTGGGAGATTCATGTTTTGACGTAATATCAGGCAGCGTTGGCATCTATACGGATTACGGCAGCGACGTGGAGCAGCATCTGACCACCATCGAAGCCGGCCATATCTTCGGCGAACTGGCCCTCGTCGACTCCTATCCCCGCAGCGCAACGGCAGTTGCAGAGTCAGATGTAAAGGTCAACGAGCTGACTCTTGATGATTTCAGGAGCTATTTTGAGAATGATCCCGAAAAGGTTACCTTTATCATCCGTGAGATGTCAGAGCGCATAGGCCGCCTTACCAAGGATTATGAAGAGGTAGTGGAGACCATCGGCGAGCTCTATCCCCAGAATGCGGACAGAAAGCCTACCATTGCCGACAAGATCAAGCAGTTTGCGGCTGCCTACAAGATGGCTGCAAAAAACAACAAGATCTCCAGGGAAGCTCTGTATGATCTGGTCCAGGATGATCACAATGACGGCTATACAGACAATGTGGAGACCTACAGCAAGGGTACAATCATCTTCAAGGAGGGTGAGCCCGGAAAGTGCATGTACGATATCTTTACGGGTTCCGTAAATATATATACGGGCTACGGCACTCCTGAGGAGAAGCTGATTACCACCATCGGAGTCAGCAAGTTCTTTGGTGAGATGGGTCTTATCAATGATGCTCCCCGTACCGCTACGGCTGTTGTAAACATGGATCATACCATGATCCAGAGCCTGTATATGGATGATTTCAAGGATCTTTTCAAAAAGAATCCCGTCAAGATCGGCATGCTGGTCAAGTACATGGCCTTCAGGGTCAGGAAACTCACGGATCAGTATACCGATGCCTGCAAGCTCGTATATGAGGTATCTGAGGCTGAGGAAGCAGGCAATGTATCTGAGGAGCTCAAGAAAAAAGTCAGGGCTTTTCAGGCTCAGTATTAAGATTTACAGGCTTTTGGCGGCTGTGATCTGGTTGCCAAAAGCCTTTTGTTGTCGGAGAGTATATGGATTACAGTGCATATCAGTCAAAAATGGATCTGGTTTTTAAGAATCTGGATGATTCTGTCTGCATTACCGAAAAGACGGGGACACTAAGCTATGCCAATGATGCGGCCATAAAGCTTTTCGGTATATCACCGAAGCATCTCGGTAAGGAGAAGATCTGGAAGACCATCCCCTATGTGGAGACCAATGACGATCTGATCCAGGTCTTTATAGACGCCACCGTGGCTAAGGAAAAGACCATCCAGCAGATCGTATCCTATGAAAAAAATGACGGTAGTGTGTGTCAGCTTCGTGTAAACATCACCTATACCAATGAGGACGAAAATGAGTTTTTTGTTATCGTCATCACCAATCTTACGGAGCTTTTCAGGGTCAATGCAGCCTTTGCCAGATACACTTCGGCTGAGATAGCAGACTATGTGCTGAACACTCCCGAGGGTGAAAAACAGGGTGGCAAGTCAAAGGATGTAACCATCCTGATGAGCGACCTCAGAGGCTTTACGGCCATGAGCGCAAAGCTTACTCCCAAACAGCTTATCACCGGGCTCAATCACTATTTTGAGCAGATGTGTGATGCCATCAATAAGTACCACGGTACGGTCATCGAGTTTTTGGGCGATGGTATCTTCGTTGTATTCGGTGCACCTAAGGACGATCCGGATCATGCCCAAAATGCTGTTTTATGCGCCCTTGAAATGGAAAACGCCATGAAGGAAGTCAACAAATGGAACGAAGAGAATGACTTCCCCCTTCTTGAGATGGGTATCGGTATCAATTCCGGCAAGTGCGTGGTGGGCAACATCGGATCGGCCGAAAAGATGAAGTACGGCTGCATGGGAGATACGGTAAATATCGCCGGCCGTACTGAGTCCTTTACAGTGGGAGGTCAGATCTACGTCACCAAAAACACTGCGGATCTCATTGATCAAAAGCTTACGATCAGCGAGGAGCAGAGCTTCATGCCAAAGGGTGCAAAAAAGGAGATACAGATCTATTCCATTGTTGGATTGGGAGATCTTAAGCTGTCGGATTACAGCCAGGAGATACGGTGGCAGAACCGCAGTTCATCAGTGGATATCACCTTCAGGGAGCTGGAGGGCAAGGCTGTGGGAGATCAGGAGTATCAGGGAGTCATTACGGATCTGTCGGCTGATGAGAGATATGCCAGGCTTTTATCCGAGAATGACCTACCCCTGCTTATGAATCTCATGATAGATATCGGTGGCTTTTTATACGCCAAGATCACGGAGAAGCAAAAGGAGGGTTATCTGATATGCTTCACCTCCAAGCCGGACAACTTCAAAGAGTGGGCCGGGTGGGAGTAAAGCAGTGTTTTCCTTGCCAAATATTTCCAAGTGGGTTATTATGGTTTAGTAATTATTTTCTTATACTTTAGGAGGTTACAAGTTATGCTGGATATTAACAAGGTTGTTGATGGTGACAAGCTCACAATAGTTCTCAACGGCAGACTGGATACTACCACAGCTCCCGAGCTGGAGTCACAGGTTAACGCTTCACTTTCGGGTATTACCAGTCTTATCTTTGACATATCCGATATGGAGTATATTTCCAGTGCCGGCCTTCGTGTCCTTCTGTCATCCCAGAAGGCTATGAACAAGCAGGGCAGCATGAAGGTTTGTCATCCCACGGATGATGTTAAGGAGATCTTTGACGTTACGGGGTTTTCTGACATTTTGACTATAGAGGACTGATAGACTTTCATGGAAAAAAAGAGCCACCTTTCAGAGTTGAGGAGCCTGTTTTCGCCAGAACCCTGTAATACAGGCAGACAGCATGAGGTAGATATGGCCAAGGCGGTTGTTGCATGTTGCCTGGCCGCCATTCATGTTTTTGTGGAGTGTACACCGGACGAGGTATTGGATTCCTTTGGTGTGCCGTACATTTTTGACAGTATTCTGGGGGGGCCTTTGGCTGCCCCCATGTTTATGTTTTGTATGGGCATCGGGCTTACCTATTCCAGGGATCGTTCTCCCAAGCACCTGTTTAAGCGCGGTGTGATCATCCTTGTGATGGGTCTTTTGCTCAATACCCTGCGGTATCTGATACCTTCACTGATCGGATACCATATTACCGGGGATTATGGTTTTTACATCAGTCCGCTGCCCTATAAGTTTTTTGGCAATGATATATGGCAGTTTGCCGGATTGGCCCATATACTTATGTCACTTATGCTTTATGCGGATCTGTCTCCCTTTGGCACCCTCAACATCGCCTTTGTGCTCAATGCCATAGGCATGATATTTTTGGATTTCGAGTGCAGATATGATGCGGTAAACATCATCCTGGGACACTTTATCGGTGTAGGCGGTGAGGGCAGGATATATTCGGACTTTCCGCTTTTGATATGGTTTCCCATTTATGCCGGGGGTTTTGCCTACGGCAATATCATGAACCGGGTCAAGGACGAGGACAGGTTTTATTCCATGATCACCCTGCCGTGCCTGGTGGTACCCATAGCTTTCATGTTTACGGAGTACTTTATGGGGGTAGGCATGATGGGAGGCGATGGTGTCAACGTGTTTTATCACATGAACCTGGGAGAAGAGCTTATCTGTATCATCCTGGTGATCGGCATGATGGGCATATACCATTTTTTGCAAAAAAACATGTCAAAAAAGGTTATCGGCCTGATAGAAAAGATCAGCAGATCCCTGATGGATATATACTTTTTCCAGTGGGTCCTGGTATGGTGGGCAGTAGATTTCTTTGTCAACATCATACAGGGCAGTCGTTACATGGACTGGCCCCAGGCGCTGGTACTTGGAGTGATACTCAGCTTCTTATCCGTTGTCATCGGAGTATGGTGGGCTGATTTTGTAAAAAGGTTTCATAAATGAGCGAGGCAAAAAAGACATCCAGGGTACCCGAGATAGAGCTTATGAAGGCAGTGGCCATCATCGGCATGGTGCTGGTACATACCCTTGAAGCTTCCTGGGACAGCCTCAGTAACGCGGACTCAGGTCCGGGATACCTGGTGTTTTATCTTATAGAATTTACGGGCGGAGTTTTCTGTAGCGGCGGTTTCATGTTTGCCATGGGCTGGGGTGCAGCTTATTCAAAGAGATCCACGGTTCAGACGTTTCTTACGAGACTGGTAAAGCTGTTGCTTTTGGGCCTGGTAGTTAACTTCTTTGAGATTTTTGTACCTGGGATCATAGATCCGGCGGGCTGCGGACCGGTATCGGACTTTTATTACGCCATACTGGCGGTGGATATTTACTATTATGCCGCGCTGTTCATGCTGTATTTTGCAGTCATGAAGCATTTTGAGGATAATACTGCAGTGCAGGCCGTCATCAGTGGGAGCCTGGTCGCTGTGTTTGTCATAGTAAATACTATGGTCACCCCGGAGGGTTTTTCCTCTGGCAATGACTGGCTGGATACCCTGATGGGACTTTTTGTCAGGGAAAATGAATATTCCTATTTTCCCATTGTGACCTGGGGTATATATCCCATAATGGGTTACTGGCTCTGCAGGATATATAAAAAATGGGACGACCGGAGGCGCTTTGCCATGCTTCTGGCAGCCCTGGGCATTCCGGCTCTTGTTGTATCCGAGATATTGGTGACCAGGGCAGGGCTGCCCCACGAGATACTTAATCCAGGCGGATATGACGAGTTTTTCTTTTACGCCATGGATACCCGCAGTATGCTGGGAGGCTTCGGTCTGATCTGTCTGGAGCTCCTTTTGTACATGGGGATCGTGGCACTGGCCGGTGGCAGGGTCCATCCGGGCTTTTTGTACCTCGGTAAAAACGTGACCTTCATATATGTGGTCCAGTGGATGATCTTGGGCGTGATATATCCGTCCATGGCACAGGTGACCAGCATATGGGTCAATGCAGGCATAGGACTGACCGTTCTTTTTGCGGTTATTATCATATGTCTATGTAAAGACAGACTGTTTGTTAACAGGAGGAAACAGTGAATAATACAGGTTTTGAGATCAAAATATCACTGGGTAAAAAATTTTTGCTGAGCCTTTTGATATCTACCATCATACTTTCAGTGATCATCTGCACGGTAGTCAGCCTGATCTTCCGAAAGAGGATCATGGAGAGGTATGAGTATGTGGGCTTTTCAGTATCCGATTATGTGGCTTCCATGATGAATGGCAGCATTGTTGAGCATTTTAAGGAAGAAGGCATGGCTGAGATCGGTGACGACGCCGTATATGCTACTGTTAAGGATATCCTGTATAATGCGGCCAATGAATTCGATCTTTTGTACATGTATATAGCGGTTCCTGAGGAGGGACATCTGTATTATCTCTGGGAGGCTAATTCAGGATCTGAGATCCTGGGCTTTGAGGATGCCTATTCTCCGGGTGGTGAGGAGTGGTCCTTTCAGATGCTTAACAATGAGGGTGAGAGGGCACTTCATACCTTCAATGATCCTACCTATGGCGCCGTATGTACAGCTGCATCACCCATTTATAATGAAGATGGCAAGCCTGTAGCCCTGGTATATGCCGATTTCTCGCTGGCTGACATGGTCACGGGTATCATCAACATGATCATCGGCACCATTTTGTTCATAATGATTTTGATGGCCATATATACCGCATTTTTCTACTACAATGCCAAAAAGAGTATTGTGGATCCCATCAAGGAGCTTACTGTTTCGGCAGGGGAGCTGACCCAGAGGCTGGATGATGACAGCGCAGCCTTTGTCAGTAGTATAAATACAGGAGATGAGATCGAGGCTTTGTCCCATGCCTTTGAAAACATGGACGCCGAGCTTCGTAAGTATATTTCCGAGAACAGCAGGATAGTTGCGGAAAAGGAGAGGATAGGTACAGAGCTCAATCTTGCAGCCAGCATCCAGTCCTCCAGCCTGCCCTCCGTATTTCCTCCCTTCCCGGATCGGAAGGAATTCGATATCTACGCCACCATGGACCCTGCCAAGGAGGTGGGAGGAGATTTCTACGATTTCTTCCTCATTGATGATGATCATCTGGGACTCGTTATTGCGGACGTTTCAGACAAGGGTATACCGGCATCACTTTTCATGATGGTATCCAAGACCCTTATCAACAGCAATACCATGATGGGCGGACCTACAAATGAGGTCATGCAGAGGGTCAATAACCGTATCTGTGAGACCAATACAAATGACATGTTTGTTACCGTATGGCTGGGAGTATTGGAGATATCCACGGGTATCATCCATGCCACCAATGCAGGACACGAGTATCCCTGCATTAAGCATCCCGGCGGACAGTTTGAGTATATCAAGGATCCCCATGGACTGGTGGTGGGAGCCATGGAGGGTGTCCCCTATACGGAGTATGATTTCAAGCTGGAGCACGGCAGCACCCTTTATGTATATACCGATGGTGTGCCGGATGCCACCAATATGAATAATGAGCGCTTTGGTGAGGACCGTATTATCGGAGCCCTCAACAAGGAGCCTGAGGCGGATGTTACCAAGCTTTTGAACAACATGAGGATCAGCATCGAGGAGTTTGTGCAGGAAGCACCTCAGTTTGATGACACCACGATGCTTGCGATACACTATTTCTAAGTCGTTTTACACCAGTTTCTTTTTATCATAAGGAGGATCAGGATGAGAGAGCTGATAGTAGAAGCTAAGGATGAGAATTTGGATGAGGTTCTTGATTTTGTCAATAAACAGCTGGAGGAGCTGGATTGCCCAATGAAGACCCAGATCTCCGTGGATGTGGCTGTGGAGGAGATATTTGTCAATATTTCCCACTATGCTTATTCTCCGGGTAAGGGTTCAGCCACTATCAGGACGGAGATCATTGAGGATCCCCTGGGAGTGTCTCTTACGTTTTTGGATCACGGCATACCCTATGATCCTTTGGCAAAGGAGGATCCTGACATCACCCTTTCCGCTGATGACAGACAGATCGGCGGCTTGGGCATCTTTATGGTGAAAAAGAGTATGGATGATGTGACCTACGAGTACAAGGACGGCCATAATATCCTTACGATTAAAAAGAACATCCAATAGGTAAGGATTAACATTTTTATTGCCTTTTTGGCCAATAAAAATTATAATCATACGTGGGGTCAAAAGCCCCATAAGTAAATCATTAAGGGGGAAGTTTTTTATGAAAGTTTTTACGACTGACAAGATCCGCAATGTAGTATTACTCGGTCATGCAGGTTGCGGAAAGACATCACTGGTTGAGTCCATGGCATTTCTGGCGGGGCTGACAAATCGTACCGGCAGAGTTGAGGACGGCAATACCATCAGTGATTTTGACGGACAGGAGATCAAGAGGGGGATGTCCATATCCACATCACTCATTCCCATTCCCTGGGAAGACTGCAAGATCAATTTCCTGGATACTCCCGGATCATTGGATTTTGTCGGTGAGGTTGCCGAGGCGCTTACAGTTGCCGATGCGGCCATCATAGTTGTTTCCGGTAAAAACGGTGTTGAGAGCGGTACCAAGCGCGCATTTGAGGCATGTGAGCAGTATCATCTGCCCGCCATGGTATTCGTCACCGAGATGGATATAGATGACGCCAGTTATCGTCAGGTGGTTGAGGATCTTCAGGCACTTTACGGCAAAAAGATCGCTCCCTTCCATCTGCCCATCCGTGAGAACGGCGAGTTCATCGGTTATGTCAATGTCATCCAGCAGAGAGGTAAGCGCTGGACAGCTGACGGCAAGATCGAAAAGATGGATGTGCCCGATTATTCACAGGAATATCTGGGAACCTACCGCGAGGCCCTTATGGAGTCAGTGGCTGAGACCTCTGAGGAGTTCATGGATCGTTACTTCGGCGGAGAGGAGTTCTCCGATGACGAGATCCGTTCCACCCTCCGTGTAAATGTGGCTGAGGGTTCCATCATTCCCGTACTTATGGGCTCCAACACTTTAAACCGCGGCATGTATACTTTGATGGTAGATATCGTAAAGTATCTGCCCAGCCCCGATATGAGAGAGTGCAAGGGCATCAATCCCATGAGCAACGACACCTTCGAGGCCAACTTCGATTTCTCCAAGCCCAAGAGTGCTTATGTATTCAAGACCATCGTGGATCCCTTCGTTGGTAAGTATTCTCTTATCAAGGTCAACTCCGGCGTACTCAAGACAGATGATCTGATGTACAACCATCACAAGGAGAACGAGGAAAAGATCGGTAAGCTCTATGTGCTTACAGGTAAAAATGCAGACGAGGTCAAGGAGCTTCACGCAGGAGATATCGGTGCACTTTCCAAGCTTCAGAAGGTTGCTACCACGGATTCCCTTTCCACCAAGTCCAATCCCATTGTTTATCTGAGGAGCACCATCCCCACTCCTTATACCTACCTTCGTTACAAGGTTCCCAATAAGGCTGATGTGGACAAGGCTGCTTCATCACTCCAGAAGCTGGCAGCCGAGGATCTGACTCTTCGCTACGAAAATGATGCCGAGAACCATCAGACCCTTTTATATGGTATTTCCGAGCAGCATCTTGAGATCATCAAGGATAAGCTCAAGGATCGTTACAAGATCGACATCGAGCTGGATCGTCCCAAGGTTGCCTACAAGGAGACCATCAAGGGCAAGTCTGACGTGGAATACAAGTATAAAAAGCAGACAGGCGGACACGGACAGTACGGTCACGTTAAGATGCAGTTTGAGCCTACCGGTAATTACGATGAGGCTTACCAGTTTACCGAGAACGTTGTGGGTGGTACAGTTCCCAAGAACTACTTCCCCGCAGTTGAAAAGGGTATTGTAGAGGCAGTAGGCAAGGGACCTCTGGCAGCATATCCCGTGGTAGGCGTACATGCCAATCTCTACGATGGTTCCTATCATCCCGTAGACTCTTCGGAGATGGCCTTCAAGACCGCAGCATGCCAGGCATTTAAAAAGGGTATGCTTGAGGCACAGCCCATCCTCCTTGAGCCCATCGCCAACCTTCGTACCGTGGTTCCCGATGACAAGACCGGTGATGCCATGGGCGAGCTCAACAAGCGTCACGCCAAGGTTATGGGCATGAACCCCATCGACGGCGGCAAGCAGGAGGTTCTGGCAGAGATACCTTATGCAGAGCTTTACGGATACGGCACCGCACTTCGTTCACTTACCGGTGGTGCAGGAGACTTCTCCTATGAGTTCCTTAAGTATCAGCAGGCTCCCTCAGATGTCCAGGAGAAGGAGATCGAGAGACGTGCTTCCAAGCTTGAGGAAGGTGAAGAGTAGTTTCATTATCCGTATTTAACATTGTAATACGAGACCCCACAGTAACCTGTGGGGTCTTTTGTGGGAGATGATAATATGATAAATCTAGCGATTTTGCCCAGTATTATACTTTTTGTAATAGTATGGCGGGCAGACAAAATTGAAAAGGAACCGGCTTCCCTTTTGCTGAAGCTTTTCTTCCTTGGAGCCCTTACCATCATCAGTGCCGTGATCATCGGCCAGTTAGGTGAGATGGTTTTCCAGAGCTTTTTAGATACAGAGAGCATGGTCTATATCGCCATAGACAACTTCCTTTTGACGGCTCTGGTGGAGGAGGGAGGAAAGTACTTCGTTCTTAAAAAGGGCAGCTGGAAGCATCCTGCCTTTAACTATACCTTTGATGCCGTGGTTTACGCGGTGGTTGTATCACTGGGCTTTGCCACTTTTGAGAACATCCTGTATGTGATGGAGGGCGGCGTCAGCACTGCCATTACCCGTGGTATACTTTCCGTGCCCGGTCATGTGATAGACGCCATCTTCATGGGCTGCTATTATGGTATAGCCAAAAAGATGGAGGCAGAGGGCAATGAAGCGGGCATGAGATCGAACCTGGTTAAGGCACTTCTCATCCCCACACTTTTGCACGGTTTCTATGATTTCTGCCTCAGCACCGGATATGATGCATTTTTGATCATATTCTTTGTATTTGAGATAGTGATCACCATATTGGCCATCATAAAGTTCAAGGGCTTATCAAGGTCGGATACTCAGATAATACAGGAAAACACCACAATTTCAGAACCACTGGAATATAAAGAGGATGAACAGGATAATGAAAAACAGGATTTTTAAAAAATGGCTTTTGGCTTTGACGGCTGTGATAATGCTGTCACAGGCTCTGTCGATTTGCGCCGCATCAGCAACAGGAGACAGTATACCTAAGGGTGAGTTTTCATCCCTGGCTGATCTTAAAAACAGCCGCATAGGTATCCCCACGGGATCCAGCTTCGGGGATATGGTGCAGCAAAAACTGCCTGATGCAAAGACTTCCTGGTATAACAACCAGACGGATCTTCTGATCGCACTGGATACTGACAAGATCGATGCTTTTCCTGCGGACGAGCCGGTCATGAGATACATCATGGGCGAGAACGATATGCTGACCTACGTCCCGGAATACCTGGATACCTTTGAGTTTGCCTATGGTTTTCCAAAGAATCAAAAGGGACAGGCTCTCTGCGAACAGTTCAATGAATATCTGGTAAAGCTCCGGGATGACGGTACGCTTTTGACCATGGAGGAAAAATGGTTCGGAAGCGACGAATCCCAAAAGGAGATCCCGGACATATCTGCCCTGCCTGGTACTAACGGCAAGCTGGTTATGGCTTCCGATGCCACCTACATGCCCTTTGAATATGTAAGAGGCGATGAGATAGTGGGATATGACGTGGATATAGCCATCGGTTTCTGTGAAGAGTATGGTTATGGTCTGGAGATCAAGAACATGAGTCTGGACGCCGTTCTGCCCGCAGTACAGTCCGGAAAATGTGATTTCGCCGGGTCGGGACTTACCATCACACCGGAACGTGCGGAAAGCGTGCTGTTTTCAGATCCCAATTATTCCGGCGGCGTGGTACTGGGAGTCAGGAAGGACGCCTCCGAGATGGCAGGTGGTGCCGGTTTCTTTGAAGGCATTAAGTCCAGCTTTGAAAAGACTTTTATCCGTGAGTCCAGATATAAGCTTTTTATAGAAGGTATCGTAAACACCCTGCTCATCACCGTGCTTTCCGTTATCTTCGGAACTGCACTGGGCTTTGCGGTATATATGATGTGCAGAAAGAATAACCCGGTGGCCCGGGCCATCACCGGCTTTTGCCTGTGGCTGGTACAGGGCATGCCCATGGTGGTACTTTTGATGATACTTTATTACATCGTTTTTGCCTCTTTTGCCATAAGCGGAGTTGCTGTGGCAGTGATAGGCTTCACCCTGACCTTCGGCGCCGCTGTGTTCGGTATGCTTGAGACCGGAGTGGGTGCCATCAGTCACGGACAGTATGAGGCTGCCTGGGCTTTGGGCTTTACGGAGAATCGGACCTTCTTTAAGATCATTTTGCCCCAGGCCCTTCCACTGGTGATGCCTTCCTACAAGAGCCAGATAGTGGACCTGACAAAGGCTACAGCCATTGTGGGTTATATCGCGGTCCAGGATCTTACCAAGATGGGCGATATAGTCAGGAGCCGGACCTATGAGGCGTTTTTCCCTCTCATTGCCGTGACGGTGATCTACTTTGTGTTGGAGGCACTCATCGGCATTTTTGTCAGCAAGATAGAGGTGAACATCGATACAAAGAGCCGAAAGAAGGAAAACATCCTGAAAGGAGTCAGCATAAATGATAAAGATTGAGCATCTGAGAAAAGAATATGAAAATGCAACGCCCCTTAAGGATGTCAGTGTTGAGATAAATGACGGGGATGTGATCTCCATCATCGGACCCTCCGGAACCGGAAAGAGCACTTTGATGCGTTGTATCAACAGGCTCGACACCCCTACTTCGGGGAAGATATGGGTGAATGGCGTGGATGTTACGGATCCTGCCACTGATCTGAGTATCGTCAGACGTAAGATGGGCATGGTGTTCCAGGCCTTCAATCTCTTTGAGCATCTTACGGTCATTGAAAATATCATGTTTGCTCCAGTGGAGCTTTTGGGCAAGAGTAAACAGGAGGCGGCTGATCGTGCCATGGAGCTTTTGGAGATGGTGGGACTGGCAGACAAGTATTTCAACTATCCCGACGAGCTCTCCGGAGGACAAAAGCAGCGTATAGCCATAGCCCGGACCCTGGCCATGGATCCGGATATCATCCTTTTTGACGAGCCTACCAGCGCACTGGATCCCACTATGGTGGGTGAGGTACAGTCCGTTATCAGGGATCTGTCCCAGACCGGCAAGACCCTTATCATAGTTACCCACGAGATGAACTTTGCCCGTGCCATCTGTAACAGGGTATTTTACATGGACGAGGGAGGCATATACGAGGACGGCACTCCGGAGCAGATCTTTGACTATCCCCAGAAGGAGAACACCCGACGTTTTATCAAAAAGCTCAAGATACTTGAGATCGATATAAACACACCGGACTACAATGCCATTGAGGTGTTTGAAAAACTGGATGATTATTGCAACAAGAATAATGTGATCCCCGCCACCGGCAAAAAGATGAGGCTGGTCTTTGAGGAGACCGTGGGCCTGATCATGAAGGATGCCTACGATATCCCTGATTCTGTGGATGTGAAGTCTCACATAGAGTATTCCGCAGCTTCTGACAGTGTCACCATGACCTTTGATTATGCGGGACCCGAAAGGAACGTGCTTGAGGATGGAGATGAGATCAGTCTCAATATCATCAGATCCAAGGTGACGGAGATGAGCTACGAGAAAACGGATGATAAGGATTTTAGCAATCGTCTGGTATTGACCATTAAGGAATAGAGGGGTTCACTGGCAGAAATAACCCCCCGGGGGGCTTGCGCAGGACAATAAAACCCGATAAAATCTCGTGGATGGACAAACTAAGTTCATCCACGATTTTTTTTTGTTTTATCTTAAAGGAGACAACATGAAAAAAACACTTGCATTACTTTTAGCATGCACCATGACCTTTGGTCTTTTCGGCTGCGGTGGTAACAATGCTTCCACTCAGAGCGCTTCTTCTGATGAAGGGACGGCTGCCGAGACAGAGGCACCCGCTGAGGTTGAGACATCCGAGGATTCCGGGGACAATATCCTTCGTACGGCTGCATCTTTTGCATATCCCAGCCTTGATGTTCACAAGGAGTACTATGGGTGGTATACATCCATCTACGGTATCTCAGAGTCGCTTTTTAAATTTGATGAAAACAGTACAGTAGTTCCCTGCCTGGCAAAGGAGGCTGTGGCAGATGGCATATTGTGGACCATTACCTTAAATGACGGTGTTAAATTTTCCGACGGTGATCCCCTTACAGCGGAGATGGTAGTAAAGAATATCCAGCGTGTGGCTGAGGAAAACGGCCGCTTTGATATTTATAAGGACTTTACCTATGAGACACCCGACGATAAGACAATAGTCATTGATACAGGTACTGACGTTTATCCCACCTTAAAGGGTGATCTGGCCAGCCCCGAGTTCGGCATGATCGATCTGGACGACACAACGGATTTTGATAACAATCCCATCTGTACCGGTCCTTTTGTAATTAAGGAATTTGTGCCCGAGGGCGATGTGACTGTTTCCAAAAATGAGAATTACTGGGGCGGTGACGTAAAGCTGGACGGAGCTGTTTTCTACTACATGCAGGAGGATGATCCCAAGCTTCTGGCTATGCAAAGCGGTGAGATCGACTGCTACAATAGCGTATCCTCGGCTGCACTTGAGGTGTATAATGCAGAGCCTGATAAGTATGTGGTAGAGTCCGTGCCCGGTACCAGACTCCAGTTTTACATCTTAAACGAGAACAGACTGGATGATGCGGTAAGAGAGGCAATAAACCTTACAGTTGACAAGGATGCCATTGCAGCATACCTTGAGGGTACCGTATCTCCGGCCCATGCACCTTATCCCGATAGCACAGCCTATGCAAAGGTTACCATTCCCGCTACAGATCCTGCAAAGGCAGCTTCTGTTTTGGAGGCAGCCGGCTATGCAAAGAACGGCGAGGGTATCTATGAAAAGGACGGCAAGCCCGTAAAGATCAATATTGCATACTATGCTGCACGTTCACTTGATACTCTGGCACTTTTGATCCAGGAACAGCTGAAGGCAGTGGGTATCGACTCCGAGCTTACCTGTGAGGAGGATCCTGATGCCACTTATATTGCCACAGCTGATTTTGACCTGGCGCTTTACTGCATGATATCCGATAAGTGTGGTGATCCCCTTTACTTCATCGATTCTACCCTGGCTGATGGTGCATACTACAATGTGGGAGGCTTTAAGTCTGATGAATGTCAGAAGATGATCGAGGAGCTTCGCGTGGAGACAGACAGTGCAAAGAGGGCTGAGCTGGCTAACAAGATCATCCAGATCGCCATCGATGATAATGCCTTCGGCTATGTGGGACTTTTCAATCATACCACGGTATTAAAGCCCGGCGTAAGCGGCTTTGCAGAGAAGATGTCCTTTGACTTTTACGGAATTGATGCGAATACAACCAAGTAATGACTGGACGGATAACAAAACGTATAGCTGAATTATTGGTATTGCTCATTGTTTTGAGTATACTCACCTTTTTACTCATGTATCTGGCACCCGGCGACCCCGCTCAGAAGAGACTTTCTTCACAGGGAGTCGCCGTGACCAAGGAGATGCTGGATGCCGAAAGAGAGCGCATGGGACTTGCGCGCCCTTTTTTCGTGCGCTATGGAGAGTGGGCATGGGGTGTCATAAGGGGAGATTTCGGCCTGTCCCTTAAGGATGACATGCCGGTGGCACCCAAGCTTAGGGAGGGTCTGTCCAATACCATAGTGCTGGCATCTGCATCTCTTATATTATCCCTGGTGTTTGCAATACCACTGGGGATCCTTTCTGCAGTAAAAAAGAATTCGATCTTTGACCATACGGTAAGGATACTGTCATTTATCGGCAATTCCCTGCCGAACTTTTTGATATCGGTCATCCTCATGTACTTTTTCTGCATCTGGCTGGATCTCTTCCCCATCATAGCCTCAGGAAGTATACAGGGGCTGTTTTTGCCTGCCCTGTCCCTGGCCATTCCCATGTGTGCCAGGTTTACCAGGCAGATCCGGGCTGAGATCCAAAAGGAGCTGGAGCGTGACTATGTCACCGGACTTCGTGCCAGAGGAGTGAAGGAAAGTGATGTGCTGATAAAAAATGTACTCTACAACTGTATGGGACATATTTTTACCATAATCGCCTTACAGATCGGTACCCTCATGGGAGGCAGTGTGGTGATAGAGACCATATTCCGCTGGCCCGGCATAGGCAAGCTGGTGATGGATTCCATTACGGCCAGAGACTATCCTGTGATCATGGGCTTTGTGCTCATCATGGGTACCATCTATGTGGCGGTGAACCTGTTGTCTGATATCATTTGTCAGGTCATAGATCCGAGGGTGGAAAATGAGTAGGGAAAAGCAAAGACTTAAAAAGAAAATGATATTTGCGGCAGTCTGTGCGGCCATACTTGTGATCATTGCGGTTTTTTCCGGGGTCATTGCACCCAACGATCCCTATGCCACCAATGCCACACTTATCAGAAAGCCCCCCTCAGCGGAGTTTATCTTTGGTACGGATAATATGGGGCGCTGCGTATTTTCCAGAGTTTTGATAGGAGCCAGGACCACCATAGCGGCCACTTTCTTTTTGGTTGCAATATCTTTTGTGATCGGGACCCTTATCGGTATGCTATGCGGATATTACGGAGGAGTTGTGGATGATATCCTTATGAGGTTTGCGGATCTGATGCTGGCCTTCCCACAGATGGTGGTGGCCATAGCAGTAGCCGGCATGCTGGGAGGAGGACTCTTCGGAGCTCTGCTGGCCCTTGGGGTCACGGCATGGACCTCTTTTGCCAGACTGGCCAGGAGTCATACCTTATCCATTAAAAACGAACCCTATATCACAGTGGCCCGGCTGAGCGGAAAAAAGGGTGCTTATATCATTTTGCACCATATACTTCCCAATATAGTGGAGCCGGTGCTGGTGAATGCGCTGACCCAGATAGGTACTACCATGATCGGTATTTCTGGCCTGTCTTTTTTGGGACTGGGGGTGGTGGCTCCACAGGCAGAGTGGGGTTCCATGATATCCGAGGGCAGAGCCTATATCCAGATTGCTCCCTGGACTGTGCTTTTCCCTGCAGCTGCCACGGTGATCACAATCATAGTATTTAACTATCTGGGTGATGTGGTTATGGAGTATAAAAATGAGTGAGAGAGTACTGACCATAAATAACCTGTGTGTGTCATATGGAGATGTGGATGTGGTCTGCGGTATAGATATTTCGATGGAAGCCGGAGATATCACCTGCATAGTAGGCGAGAGCGGCAGCGGAAAGACCACGCTTTTGCGTGCCATCCACGGTCTGGAGAGGACGTATATCAATCATGGTGAGGTGGTATTCCAAAATGATGTTATCGCATCCCGGGATGTTTCTTCAGGCAGAAAGTATATGGGCAGGCACATCGGTCTGATACCCCAGAATCCGGGAGGCTCCTTTAATCCCCTGCGTCCTCTGGAAAAGCAGTTTAAAGAAAGCTACAGGGCGGCGGGGATGGACTATGACAGGGAAGAACTGATCCGCATATTTGATAAGGTTGGGCTTTCAGACGGTGCATCCATTTTAAAAAGCCGGCCCTACGAGATGAGCGGCGGTATGAACCAGAGGATAGCCATAGCTGCTGCCTTTGCCCTGCATCCCAGTCTATTGTTATGTGACGAGCCTGCCAGCGCGCTGGATGTGACCACGGCAGGAATGGTGGTGGATCAGCTGATGGAGCTTCGAAGAGAAAAGAATACGGCGATCCTAATGGTGACCCATCATCTGGGCATAGCCAGGCGGATGGCAGATCATGCGGGGATCATGAAAAACGGACGCATGGTGGAATATGGGGATGCGGATCTGATATTCGAGGACCCGAAGGACGAGTACACGAAGAAACTGATGGCGGATATTCCGAAGCTGTAAACGTCATAGATTTTTCACTCTTTGTCATCCTGAGCGTGTTGAGGCTTCTGTCATGGACAGAAGCTTGAAGAAGTCATCGGAGATGACTTCAACCTAGCGAAGGATCTTTATATGAGGTGATTAATGACTACAGAAACAGCCCCTGTCTTGCAGGGCATTGAACTGAAAAAAACATACAGGAGCAAGGACCGTACCGTGGAGGCCTTAAAGGGCGTCAGTTTTGGAGTTATGCCCGGTGAGATCTTCGGCATCGTTGGTGAGAGCGGCAGCGGAAAGAGCACCCTCCTTCGCATGATAAGCGGCATAGAGCATCCCGACTCGGGCCGGCTTTTGCACAATGGCATCGATTATACCGGCAGCACTCCCGGACAGACCGGCAGGTTTTTGCAGGTGATATTCCAGGATGCATACGGATCCTTTGATCCTCATCTGACCATGAGGAAGTCACTGATGGAATGCAGCAATGCCACCATGTCCGAGGCAGAACTCATGATAAAAAAAGTGGGGCTGGATGTAGAACTTTTGGATCGCAGGCCCAAACTTTTGTCGGGAGGGCAGTGCCAGCGTATGGCCATAGCAAGAGCACTTCTCACCCATGGAGACATCCTTTTATGTGATGAGATCACCAGTGCCCTGGATGTTACCACCCAGGCCCAGGTGGTGGAACTGATAACAGACCTTAACAGTACCGAGGATGTGGCCATTGTCTTCGTTTCCCATGACATCGCCCTGGTGAGCAATATCTGCAACAGGATCATGGTTTTAAATAACGGAGATGTGGTGGATGAAGGCATCACCTCGGAAGTGATCGCCCATCCCACCCACGAATATACAAAAAGACTGCTGGATGCAGTAATCTAAGTGTGACCGTTCCCAAATAAGTGGACTTTATTACTTGCCTATTTTCCGCCCTGCTGCATTGTCTTCTACAATTGAACGTTAGTAGTTCGATTGTCATGAATCGCCGATGCTACGGCATCGACTCAATCAGACGCCTTGCAGGATCGAAAAATATCTGTGTAAAAAGTCCAGGTATTTGAAAACGGGAACACTAGAAAGGAAAATGGAACAAATGGAGTTAACAGAAACAAGTGAAGAGATAATAGGAGAAAACAGGGCATACTGGACCGGGCGTGCAGAAAGCTATTCTGAGATAAACCGCACGGAGCTTTCCGGGGATAGCCATGAAAAATGGGAGGAGCATCTGTGCGATCAGATAGAGTCACGGTTTCCTGACAGAGAGCCTTCAGAAATAAGTGTACTGGAGGTGGGCTGCGGCCCCGGTTTTTTATCTATACTTCTGGCAGAGGCCGGTTACAGAGTCAGTGCCATTGATCTTACGGCCGCTATGCTTGAGAAAGCCAAAGAAAATTCGGCAGATGCAGGAGTTTTGGATAAGATAACATTTTACGAGATGAACGCACTGGATCTGGAGTTTGAAGGTGAGAGCTTTGATGTGGTAGTATCCCGGAACCTGACCTGGGATCTGCCGGAGCCGGAAGGAGCTTATGAGGAGTGGACAAAGGTATTAAAGCCCGGCGGCCTGCTTTTAAACTTTGACGCCAACTGGTATCACTATCTTTTCTTTGATGATGCCTTGGAGGGCTTTGAGGCTGACAGGATCAATTCACAGGCTCAGGGCATTTTGGACAGGAACAGGGGGGATAACTTTGATGTGATGGAGGATATTGCCCGCATGGTGCCCCTTTCAAAGATCAGCAGGCCCAAATGGGATGTGGATGTTTTGACTGGTCTTGGCATGAACTGTACCACGGATGTGGATGTCTGGAAAAAGCTGTGGACAAAGGAGGATGTAGTCAATTTTTCATCCACGCCGCTTTTCATGGTAAGCGCAGTAAAATAAAGCATTATAGGATATAAAAGATTTAAGTGTGCCCGTTTTCTGTTTGGAGACGGCACATATGTCTCTTATTGCTAAATGAAAGGTTTTGTGTTAGTATATCTAAGGTTTTTTAGTATGTTTTGGCAGGAGGAAATGTAATAATGTCAACACCTTATAATCACAAAGCTATTGAAAAAAAATGGAAGAAGGTTTGGGAAGACAAGCCTGTTAATACAGAGGACGGTAACAAGCAAAAGTATTACTGTCTGGACATGTTCCCATATCCCAGTGGAAACGGTCTTCATGTAGGACATTGGAGAGGCTATGTTATTTCTGATGTGTGGAGCAGATACCAGATCATGCAGAATAAGTACGTGATCCATCCAATGGGCTGGGATGCTTTCGGACTTCCTGCGGAAAACTACGCTATTAAGATGGGAGTTCATCCCGCCAAGTCTACCGAGGAAAATGTCAACAACATCCGTCGTCAGATCAAGCAGATAGCTGCTGTATATGACTGGGACATGGAAGTTAATACCACTGACCCCGATTTTTACAAGTGGACCCAGTGGATCTTTGTACAGATGTTTAAGAAGGGGCTTGCCTACGAAAAGGAGATGCCCATCAACTGGTGCCCCAGTTGTAAGACGGGTCTTGCCAATGAGGAAGTTGTAAACGGCAAGTGCGAGCGCTGTGGTGCTGATGTTACGAAAAAGAACTTAAAGCAGTGGATGCTCAAGATCACTGAGTATGCAGACAGGCTTTTGGTCGACCTGGACAAGCTGGACTGGCCTGAAAAGGTTAAAAAGATGCAGACCGACTGGATCGGCAAGTCCTACGGCGCAGAGGTTGATTTCCCCATAGACGGACGAGATGAAAAGATCACTGTATATACCACACGTCCCGACACACTTTACGGTGCCACCTTTATGGTACTGGCTCCCGAGCA
>JAILEN010000213.1 GCA_024687655.1 Lachnospiraceae bacterium
TTTCTGAAGATCTTCCGGCCTGTTCAAGTCTGCTCCAGCCATGATTTTGCTGACCATCGGGCTCTTCATGAATCTCTTTATCACAGTCCTGAAGCTTTCGACATCGATTGCTCCCTCAGCAGCTTTCCATATGGCCAGAAATACAAAGCAGGAATAGATATTACTCACCATGGGATTATCCGCCCCGATATCATCAACCTTTTCAAGCATTTCTTTATATATTGCCTTTGATTCCTTAAGAGTTTTCTTTGTTACTTCAGATCCATACTGCTCCTTCAGATATTTCTTAAGCATTATCGAAAACAGCTTTAGGTAAGTTCCTTTGTACTTCATCATAACTGTGCCCTCACTTGAATGTAATCTTTATGATCTGCATCTTTACAAGGCTGTCGCAGAACCTGATCATCATCTTATGCAGGAACTTCACCTCATTGTATATATCTCGGTAGCCCCTCATATAGCTCCGTGCAGTTACCGATGCGAAATAGTCACTCCACGATTCGATTTCAGCGTTATCTTCAACAGAGAAATATGCATTAACGTCCGATATCCCTGCTTCCTTCAACCAGGTCTTAGTCATCATCTTTGCTCCGCGCCTATTACAGGAATCAAATACCACTACACCGCCTGGAGACTTTTTTGCCATCTTTTGTAACAGTTCCCTTACAGCCTCTGTCTTAAAATAATAGAAAACACCTGATGCAAAGAACACAGCGCCATGGGATGGGTCTATTTCATCCATCCAGTGTTCATCATTAAGATCGCATCCGAGATTTTTCTCCCGCTCTCCTGCTGGGAGGATCTCATTTCTGACCTCTATTACATCCGGCATATCTATATTGAAGCCCGCGCAGGCTCCGTTATCACATTTTCTGAATGTGTCATCCAATCCGCACCCGAGGTTTACTACCACAGCATATGGATGTTTCTTAAGGTAATCTTTCACCTCCCATGCGAGATCATATTGCCTCTGCGCAACCTCAAGCGCGCCAAAAAGCCCGACAGCACTCTCCATCTTCTTCGCCTTATCTGCAAAATCATAATCAAGCATGGAGCATATGCGCTCTGCCTCAGGATCTTTAAACAATTCCGGAAAATGCTCCGAGCATACTTTTCTTCCGAACAGTGGGATTATAAGCGTTTCCTGCACTGTGTTTTTCCCGATATGATACATATACAAGCTCCTTATTTCTTCGCAATGACCGTAATCCATGGTTTGCTCTCATGATGATCCGTTTTAACCTTTGAAAAACCGGCTCCTTTCAGAGCTCCTTCAATCTCTTCCACCGTGTGACATGTCATTCCGTCTATAATTTTTTCAAATTTGAGACTTGCTTCATCTGTTCCATCAGACTCATTAACAATCATGAATGTCCCACCAGGCTTAAGAGCCTTGTTTACCTCTGAAAAGCATTTCTCGAATCCCGGCCAGAAATAAATGGTCTCAAAAGCTGTTGCAAGGTCATACTGCTCATTCATGTTCAGATTGGAAACGTCACCCTGCTGAACCTTGCAACGTCCCTTCTGTATCATGTCCGTGTTGTAAGCAGTTGCCTTCTCAACAGAAACATCTGAGTAATCAATAGCCGTAACCTTAGATGATGGATATTTCTGCAGCAGCTCATGTGCATTTCTTCCACCACCACAGCCAACCTCAAGAATTTCTTTCGGCGCAATAGTTTTTAAATGTGCCATTCCCCAGTCGGCCATCTTAGCGTGACCACTGTTCATGCCATTGACCATCATCTGACCTAAGAAGCCTTCAGGCTTTTTTGTCTGACTTACAAAGTTTTTAAACAGTCCCATATCTTATTTCCTCCCCATAAGAATCGCAGATCCAGTAAGAGCCATCCATGTGGACTCCCACTTGCTCATGAACATGCCGTTTGTTGTATCAACCAGTTTTACTTCCTCGTAACCCATATTTTTAAGCTTTTCTACAAAACTTTCCATATCTCCATATTTAGCCTTGGACATAATATCGTGAATGGCAGATGTTCCGCCTTTCTTAAGCGTGCGCAATGTTTCAAGAAGAATCGCCTGTCTATCCTTGCTTGGTATGTTGTGATACACATAGTTACTTGTAACTGCATCAAAAGTTTCATCTGCAAAATCAAGCTTGCAGGCATCCCCCTGCCTAAAAGATGTGTTATTTACACCTTCGGCAACAGAGTTGCTTTCACAGAGTTTCTTGCTGAATGAAGCGTACTCTTTACCCCATTTGTCTATACCAATAACTTGAGCGCTCGGGTTTTTCTTTGCACATGCAATGCTTAGAGCTCCGCTCCCACATCCAACATCAAGGCATTTACCGCCTTCGGGAATATTTACATAGGATGAAACGCCTTCAATTATCTGCCTGGACATCTGCCTGGTTCCATCGTAGGAAAAAGCTCGGTACATAAGGTACATCCACAAGGTTATCAATGCAAATAATACAGCTAGTACAAGAAATACTATCCCCGGTACAGATGTAATCCCGAGAACCAAAGCTATCCCCAGTAATACACATGTCACAGCTAGTGTCGTCAACACCATGCCTTTAGGCATCCAGTTTTTGTAATCGGCCATAGATCTCCTCCATATGTTAGGCACTGCTAACCACATGCCGAAAGTAAAACCCGCCAGAGCGGGTGCCACTTAATAGATATTTTATGTCGTGAAAAAGCGTATCGGTATTCTATATGTTAGTACATTCTAACCCTTTTTTCAAGAGCTAGTTCCTATTATGGTGATTATTGCTCCCACCCAGTTTTACAGAATGATCTGTAGCCGTTTGCAAATTACGATGGCCGGGTGCGTGCCACCAAGTTTTTGCTGATAATGGCACAAAAGGCGGGAATTTCCCGGGTTTTAATACGCCTCTTGAGCTATTACACGAGGCTCTGTCCAAGGATGACAGGAGCGATGTCTTTTATATAAACGAGTACCTTACGGCAAAGCTTTGGCCGGAAAGGTATCTGGATGAGAGCCTGGAGAAAAAGAAGAGAAAATAGAGATACAGGGCTGTCGATAAGGACAGCCTTGTTGTTTAACCTAACCCACGGTAGCGGGATAAAGCACACGGTATTGATTTTCATTCGTCAATGATACCTTTTTCTTTCAGATAATCATGGATATAATACGATACCTTCCTTGTCTATATTCTTATAAAATGGAAGCACCTTTTGCCATTTTATGTAATTATCATATTCGATGGGAACAACAGAAAGCGTGACAGCTATTAAAAGTTCATAGTCTACCACCAGATCCAGCATCATTTCATGCATTGCTTCCCCAGCTTTTCGCCAGGGAGGATGCCCTTGCACAAAAGACGCCTGATATTGCCCGGATCTTTACCTGTTACGGCCGCATATTCAGTTACTGTGTAATAGTCGTTCATAGTATATTCCTCTATGTAAAACATTAACACGCTATCGTGTAAATGTCAACACGCTGGCGGCCATTTGTTTTTCTGCATCTCTCATATTTTTTCCCCAACATATTTCATGGGTTTTTATCAGTGTCCCATAGCATCTGTTATCTTCTCAACAACATCCTCAAAAGTACTGATGAATTTGTGATGGGTTTCCCCTATATATACCCCGTCGTTATTCCTGGAGGCTTCTTCCATCTTTAATGCCATTTCAGATAATTCCTTGGCGCCGATGGTCTTTGAGGCACTTTTTATGGTATGCGCGCTTATCTGATATGATTTCATGTCATTTGATTCAAAAGCAGTTTTTAATTCAAGAAGTCTTGTTTCTGATGAATCCACAAAATCCTTTACCACCTCGACATAAAACATCTCGTCACCTCCAGAAAATTTCAAGCCAGAATCGGTATCAAGTCCAGCAATTTCCAGTTGTCGCAGTGTTATTTGTATGGATGCGTTATCAGATAAAGAGTCCTCGCATTCTTCGTTTTCGTTTCCGGCCGGGGCGAATTCAAGTACTTCAAGGGTTTCTTCTGTTTTCTCGTCCGAAGATCCAGGGGTATATTCATTTTCGGGCAGGTATTGTTTCAGTTTTTCAACAAGCGCATCCATCTCAATGGGTTTTGAAAGATAATCATTGAATCCTGCATCGATATAGGTTTCCCTGGCTCCCAAGATGGCATTTGCAGTTAATGCAACGACACTTGTTTCCGCAGAAATCAGTTCTTCTGATTTTAATATGTTAAGCGTCTCTATTCCGTCCATTTTCGGCATCATATGATCAAGAAATACTATATCGTACTTGTTTTGGCGGATCATATCTATTGCAGCAATACCTGAGGTTGCCGTATCCGGGACTATCTGGCATAGTTTTAAAAGGTTTTTTGCCACCTTAAGATTCATCTCGTTATCATCCACAACCAGTATTCTTGCAGCCGGCGCTGAAATAACTTGATCTAAAGCCTTATGCAAACGGGATTCTTTTACACAATCATCGAAGTCGCCCAGAGGTGTGGCATCAATGACTTTCTGGTCTACGTAAAAAGAAAAGACGGAACCCTTTCCGTAGGTGCTATCCACCATAAGGGAACTATTCATCATCTCAAGGAGCTTTGTTACAATGGATATTCCAAGTCCAGTACCTTCTATGTTATGATTTCTGATTTCATCCAGGCGTTCAAAAGATACGTCAAGCCGATCCAGATCATCCTCTTTGATGCCGATCCCGGTATCCGCTACGGCAACATAAAGTCTGAGATCATCACCCATTAAACTGTCACATCTGATAGTAAGTTTAACGCTTCCCTCTTCGGTATATTTAACGGCATTGGTCAACAGGTTTATTATTACCTGTGACAGGCGCACATCGTCTCCGAACAATTCCTTTGGAATACTGTCATCTATCTCCCATAAAAACTCAAGCTCCTTGCTTTTTGCTCTTTGCGATATGGAATTTATGATGGAATTAATGAAGTTTGTTGTGTCATAATTAACAGGGAGGATCTCCATTTTTCCATCTTCTATCTTGGAAAAATCCAGGATGCTGTTGATCAGGGAAAGAAGCGTATTTCCTGCCAAATCAATATTTTCGGCATAATCTAAGGTTTCTTCCTCTTTTGATGTTCGAAGGATCATCTCATTCATCCCTAAAACAGTATTAATGGGTGTCCTGATTTCATGAGACATCTGCGCCAGAAAAACGCTTTTTGAATTATCTGCCCTCACAGCGCGGTCTACAGCCTCTTTCAGTTTCTTTTCATATTCAACCTGATTTATATAGGAGAGATGGTACTGTATCATGGCAATGGAATTTAAAGCCACGCCGCATAGGTGAAGGATAGGGAACCGGTTCATAAAAGTTTCAGTATAATATGCTGCCATATGGCTTCTTACCGGGGAATAGAATAGGATAAATAAAAGCAACTGATAATAAATGGAGAGACAAACGCCATATCTGACATCCCCGAAATAACTGAAGGCCAATGGAACAAGCATGATCCACAAAATAGCAAACCCTTCGTTTACTCCGCTTATAGCGTACCACGTAAAAAAGATCACACAGGTTAAAAGCATGGTAATAATAGCCGGCGTTCTTTTTTTTATAACGCCTGCAAAAAAGACCACCGCTATACCCGCACACGCAAAAGCTGCTGTAGTATATGTGACAACGCCCTTGTTCTGGACAATGTTTATCGTGGTCATAATAGTTCCTATTATTGTAATTATTATGCCAACCCAGATCTCAAGACGAAGGTTATTCTTTAATCTGTCCCCAAAATAGACAGACTGGCCGAGTTTTTTCCATACTTCGATGGCATGTTTGATGTAATCGCGCATATTAAATATACCGTTTTTCCTCCCTAAGGGCTCTGCATAAGCCCCAAATGACGATTTTTGACTCTGCAGTAATATATAGTATCCGGTACTCAGATTGATTTTGCAAGGTTTTTGTTTTTATTCCAGTGTCTATTTGCCTAAAAGGATGGCATTTCGATATTAAAAAGATCCATCACTATTGCTATGATGCAAAGGGTGTAGAACAATATGACCCCGGGGTTAAAGTAGATAGTCTTAACCACCTCGTTTTGTGGGATACATGTGGACATGCTGTTATCCGGATGAAAGCGTTTTTGCTTTATCCAGCGGTACAAAAGGACGAAGCCCGAGATCATCATTATAAGTATTACAAGAATGGCCGCCAATAAAGCAAGCACAATGCCTATATTCTCGTCTCCCCCATTCTCCATCATGGGTATCAAAAGCATGACCACAGACCCCAGACCATTGGTTACGGCGTGCATGATCATTGTGATGATGACTTTTCCTGTTCTGCAATATACATATCCAAGGAAAAGACCTACAGAAAATGCAAACCCTATCCTCATAAATACTTTTTTTGCTTCACTATTCATCAATTCTCTGCCGATGTGAGAACCCTGATTTATACTACAAACAGCATTGAATCCCTGAATGCTACATACCGTAAGCTCAACCGTCAGCGGAGTGTATTTCCAAGTGATCAGGCCCTTTTAAAAGTGCTATACCTTTCAACATTTGAAGCCACAAAAAAATGGACCATGCCGATCCGAAACTGGGGCAAGGTCTATGGTGAACTTCAGATCATGTACGAAGGCAGACTTCCTGAATAAAAAGAATAGGGCTTCAGCCTGTATTGGACTGAAGCCCCTTATTGCAATTATCTTCCGATATAATTGACAACCAATCATTACAGCTTTTCATATTGAACAATATTTCCAAAATCTAGCGTATCATTCCTGTATCTCAGCATCTCTCAATGTACAATATGTATATTCCCCTTCTTGATAGGTGTCAAATGTGCCTGTTAAACATATCTGTCCACCTTCTTCCGGGTAATCATCAGGATATGTATAATTCTCTGTCAGCTCAAACTCTATTCCCTGTGAGCAACAGGCCGTAGCATCCGATATGATACATGCATGGTAATACTTGTCCGTACTTTCATCGTGATATACAGCATACACTCCACTCATCTTAACGGTCTTACCGACATAATTCTCGGGATAATACATCATGTTATAGACTTCCGAATAAACCATTGTACTGGTTAGAGTCGTCAGATCAACATAGTCTTTGTCATCTCCTGTTAATTTATCATCCATGGGTTCAATTACCTGAACCGGTAGCGGAGCTTCCTCCTGTGTTATGCTTTGCGTTTCTTTTGCAGCATCCGTGACCGGCTCATTCTGTTTGGGGATGTCAGAAGCGTTTTCATCTGTGCTTCCAGCCTCTGCTATGCCCTGTTCAAGGACATTCTGTACATTATTCTGATTGTTTACCGTCGTTCTACCGGTATTATTCTCACTTTTTCCGCAACTTGCGATAATTATGATAGCGATTGTACATGCCGACAGTCCCAACACTTTTTTCATCTTCATCTGCCAACCCCTCCCTTAAAACATCCTGTGATATAACAGATCAAAAAAACAGCTGCATCAACTGCGACGATAGTTGAGCCCACCGGTGTTCCGGCCAGAATGGATATGATGATCCCAAAAGCAGCACAAATCACTGACAATATCGCCGAACATATTGTAACAGCTTTGAAATTATTAAAGATCCTCATTGCCGACAGTGCAGGGAATATGACAAGTGCCGATATCAAAAGTGATCCGACCAGATTCATGGCAAGAACTATGATGACTGCTATAACGACCGCGATCATCAGATTATATGCATCTGTCCTGGTTCCCGTTGCTCTTGAGAAATCTTCATCAAATGTGACTGCAAAGATCTTGTTATAAAAAAGAACAAAGATCATAACCACGGCTATCGAAAGAACGGCGCACAGCCACACTTCACCGGGAGTAAGCGTCAGTATCGAGGTCGATCCGAATAGTGTCGAGCACACATCCCCTGTCAGGTTTGATGATGTCGAGAAGATATTCATGATCAGATAACCAAAAGCCAGTGCTGCAACTGATATCATGGCTATTGCGGCATCTCCCTTGATCTTTGCATTCTGTCCGGTTCTAAGAAGCAGTACCGCACTTATTACCGTAACAGGAAGGATGAGCATCATTTCGTTCGTCAACTGAAGTACAGCCGCAATGGACGTTGCTCCAAACGCTACATGAGAAAGTCCGTCTCCGATAAACGAAAACCTCTTAAGAACAAGTGTTACGCCAAGCAGTGAAGAACACAGAGCGATCAATACACCTACGATCAAAGCGTATCTTACAAACGGGTATTGCATATACATGATAAGCTTATCCATTGTCCTTACCGCCTTTCTGCTGTTTTATGAAAGAGCTGCCGATATTGCTGTTTAAATAATCTTCTTTGGTTCCGAAAAATACCTTATCTCCGATATGAAGGATATGGCTCGCATACCTTACCGCTGCCGTAATATCATGGGATATCATGATGATGCTGATCCCTTCTTTGTTCAATCCTCCGATCAGATCATACATCTGTGCAGTTACCACAGGGTCAAGACCGGCCACCGGTTCGTCAAGAAGCAATACTTTTTTTGTCGCGCATAAAGCCCTTGCAAGAAGCGCCCTTTGCTGCTGTCCTCCCGACAGATCCCGGTAACAGCGGTTTGCTAGATCTGTAATTCCCATCCGCTCCATGTTTTCTTTTGCAAGTGATTTTTCTTTCCTGTTATAAAACGGACGCATGCCGCAGCGTCCCTGGCATCCCGAGAGAACTATCTCATTTACGGATGCCGGGAAGTCTTTCTGAACTATCGTTTGCTGTGGCAGATATCCTATCTCATCTTTCTTAAGGTCATCACCGGTTTCGATCTTTCCGCTTATCGGTTCCTTCAGGTGTAATAATGTTTTCATAAGAGTCGTCTTGCCGGAACCGTTTTCTCCGACGATACACAGATAATCTCCCTTGGATACCGAAAAACTGATCTCCGTTGCGACCACCTGTGCATCATAGCCAAGTGACAGATCCGTTGCGGTAATGAAAGCCATGATGATGCCTCCTACTTAAGTGCCTCTTTAAGAACAGACAGATTCTTCTCCATGACCGACAGATATGTTGTTCCGCCTTCCACATCCTTTGACGTGGTGGACTGCATGGAATCCATCGTAAGTATCTGCTGATCCTTGCCTGCTGTATTTTGTACTATCGTTTCAGCGATCCTGTGATCGTTTCCTTCAATTGTCATAACGGCATGTAATGACAGCTCATCGACCTTTCCTGCCAGGAAAGTAATAGTCTCAAAGCTAGCCTCCGTTTCAGCCGAGCATCCCACAAATGCCGCATAATAGGTCAGACCGTAATCATCTGTAAGATAACGGAACGGGAAACGGTCTCCGAACAGGAGAGTCTTAACGTTAGATGCCGACACAACCTCACTGTACTGTTTGTCAAGGTCATTCAGTTTTTTGATATATGCGTCACTGTTAGTCTTATAAACTAAAGCATTAGCCGCATCTATCCTCTGAAGTTCCTCTGATATACTGTCAGTTAGTGTTGCGGCATTTCGAAGTGACAGCCATACGTGTTCGTCATACTCCACTTCGCCTTCCTCATGTTCATGCTCATCGGCATCTTCACCCTCGTGTTCATGTTCATGTTCGCTTTCCTGCATGCCTTTTACCATTTCCTCTTCCTTAACGGAATCTCCGAGTACCTCAAGAAGGTTGATCACAGCCATATCTTTATTTGTCGCTTCCTTAATGGCATCTTCTACCCATTCATCAGATTCACCGCCCACATATATGAACATGTCGCAGGTTGATATCTTCAGGATATCGTCTGTCGTAGGCTGATAGCTGTGAAGATCAACACCGTTATCCAAAAGCATTGTAACCTCCGCATTTGCCGGATTATCTCCAAGGACATTCATCACCCAGTCATATTCGGGAAAAATGGTTGTTACGATCTTAAGCTTATCACCACTTGATGCCGCAGATGTATCATCTACCGATCCGCAAGCCGAAAGACAGCACACCATCATAATGGCGGCCACCAGAACAGAAATATATTTTTTCACTTTTATTACCTCCGTATCACTATATTTTCGCGCACAAAAATATAAGGCACTCTACTCAAATGAGCAGAATTTGCCTATACGTAAGGTTTTTTCAATTATTCAGGCGTACTTTGATAGAAACAGGCGTATCCCATTGAAATGATGGCATACCAAAAGATATGAGCAGTAACAATATGAAAACA
>JAILEN010000037.1 GCA_024687655.1 Lachnospiraceae bacterium
TGGAAAGACAGCCAGGCATCTGACATTCTTCGAGATGCTTGGTAATTTCTCGTTTGGAGATTATTTTAAAACCGAGGCCATCCACTGGTCATGGGAGTATCTGACTGAGGTGTTGGGACTGGAGGCTGATCGTCTCTATCCTTCCATCTACGGTGAGGATGATGAGGCTTTCAAGATCTGGAACGAAGAGATCGGCATTCCCGCAGAAAAGATCACCAGGTTCTATCGCGATCCCGAGACGGGAGAGTGCGACAATTTCTGGGAGCATAGCGCAGGACCCTGCGGTCCCTGTTCCGGGATTTACTATGACCGCGGTGAAAAGTATGGCTGCGGCAAGCCGGATTGTAAGGTTGGCTGTGACTGCGACCGCTTTATGGAGGTTTGGAACAACGTGTTCACCCAGTTCGAGGGTGACGGACACGGCGGATATACTGAGCTTTCCCAGAAGAACATCGACACCGGCATGGGACTTGAGCGTCTGGCTGTGGTTATGCAAGAGGTGGATTCCGTTTTCGACATTGACACCATGAAGGCTATCCGGGATCATGTCTGCAAGCTTGCCGGCAAGACATATCAGACCGACGCTACGGATGACATCAGCATCCGTCTTATCACTGATCATATCAGATCCGCCACATTCATGGTATCTGACGGTATCCTTCCTTCAAACGAGGGACGCGGATATGTGCTGAGACGACTGATCCGCCGCGCTGCACGTCACGGCAGGATGCTGGGTATCGACAAGGTATTTTTGGCAGAACTTTCCGGCACGGTTATCTCGGAGTCACATGATGGCTACCCCGAGCTTTTGGAGAAAAAGAGCTTCATCGAGAAGGTTCTTCTCAACGAGGAGGAGCAGTTTAACAGGACCATAGATCAGGGTCTGGCGATTTTAGCTGACCTGGAAAAGGATATGGCAGACAAGGGCTCCAAGGTACTTGACGGAGCAGAGGCTTTCAGACTGTATGACACCTTTGGTTTCCCTCTGGATCTGACTATGGAGATCCTTGAGGAAAAGGGCTTCTCCGTGGATGAGGAGGGCTTTAAAAAATGCATGGAGGTTCAGAAGAACACTGCACGTGAGGCTCGTGGAGAGACCAACTACATGGGTAAGGATGCCAGTGTGTATGATGAGATCGATCCTGCCATCACCTCATGCTTCATTGGCTATGACGGACTTATCAGCGAGTCAAAGGTAACGGTTCTTACCACTGCCGATGCCATTGTGGACGTTTTAAGCAACGGTCAGGAGGGCACCATCATAGTTGAGGATACGCCCTTCTACGGTACCATGGGTGGTCAGATCGGTGATATCGGTGATATCGTATCCTATATGGGAGGCAGGTTTGAGGTTACTGCTACCGAGCATCTACAGGGCGGTAAAATTGCTCACGTCGGCAAGATGACCTCCGGCAGCATCAAGCTGGGAGACCAGGTTACCCTTTCCGTTAATAGAAAATATCGTATGAATGTGGCACGTCATCACAGTGCGACCCATCTATTACAGAGGGCTCTCCGGGAGGTTTTGGGAGATCATGTTCAGCAGGCCGGATCTGAGGTGCGTCAGGACAGACTGCGCTTTGACTTTACGCATTTTTCTGCCATGAGTGCTGAGGAGATGTTCAAGGTTGAAAAGCTCGTCAATGACCGTATTCAGGCGGCAGTTGAGGTTCGTACGGATGTGATGAGCTTTGAGGAGGCACAAAAGACCGGAGCCATGGCTCTCTTCGGAGAGAAGTACGGCGACGAGGTACGTGTGGTTTCCATGGGCGATTATTCCACTGAGCTTTGTGGTGGTACACATGTGAAAAATACCGGAGATATCCAGGTGTTCAAAATATTGTCAGAGTCCAGTGTGGCCAGCGGCGTGCGCCGAATTGAGGCTATTGCAGGACCTGCGGTTTTGGATTATTACCATGAACTGGAGAAGTCTCTTCGTCAGGCAGCAGTCGCACTCAAGTGCGACACTTCTCAGGTGCCTGACAGGGTTAAGTCCCTTCAGAAGGAGGTTAAGGAACTTAAGTCCGAGAATGATTCATTGAAATCCGCCCAGGCCAAGGATGCTCTGGGAGATGTATCAGGATCAGCTGTGGAGATCGGCGGCATGAAGCTTATCGCCAAGGCGGTACCCGGAGTTGATATGAACGGACTGAGGGATCTGGGCGATCAGCTCAAGGCACAGATCGGCGAGGGCGTAGTGGTGCTGGCATCTGATGCCGGCGGCAAGGTGTCCCTGATGGCTATGGCTACTGATGGAGCAGTTTCAAAGGGTGCCCATGCAGGTAACCTCATCAAGGAGATCGCTCCTCTCGTAGGCGGTGGCGGCGGCGGACGTCCCAATATGGCCCAGGCAGGCGGTAAGAATCCCGCAGGTATCGATGACGCCATAGCCAAGGTCTCCGAGGTACTGACAGCACAGATTGGATAATAAATAATTCGTTTTTGCGTATTGACAAACGTCGCGTTCCATGATACATTATTCGTATAAACGAAAAAACGGGGGTGTTTTATGAGTAATGAGGAATTGTTGGAACAGATGGAATTAGTGGTCAGGGCTGTGGTATGTGAGGAGACGGCCGGCATGAGGGCTGATATTTCAGCATTGAAAGAAGACGTGGCAGACCTGAAGGAGGATATTGCGGTTCTGAAGGAGGACGTTGCAGTTCTGAAGGAGGATGTTGCGGTTCTTAAAGAGGATGTCGCCGTCATAAAGAATGATGTGGCAGATCTTAAACTACCCATGACAACCGTTGAGACAGATGTGGCGGAGATCAAATGCCGATCTTTTAGTATTGACAACACTACAACGCAAACAAATGGTACTGTTAACAGTATTAACAAGGCTTTGGACATCATAGCCGATAATCAGCAGATGATGTGGAGTGTTTTGATAGGTGAGAACAAAGTGAGTGTAGCATGACCATTAGTGATCATATTTTCCAATTGCTAAAAGAACGGGGTATGTCGCAAAAGGAGTTTTCTGAGGCCACGGGCATCGCCCAGGGAGCGATCAGTGACTGGAAGAGAAAACGTACTAATCCTTCTGCGGACAAGATCCTGATCATATCGGAGACACTGGGTGTAGACCCGTCGGTTTTACTTTCCGGCAAGACAACTGAGAGTAAAAAAGCGAAAAGCACCGACTACATGATTCTCTCATCGGGATCTGAAGAGAAGTTTCTCGTAGAGACATATCAGGACATGGATGTTGACAGCAGAAAGAGGCTTATGGAATATGCCAAAAGGCTGTCAAATGAAAAATGAGGTTTCAATAGGATAAAAACCTTGTAAACAGGGGCTTCGGCCCCTGTTTTTCGTTGTCTTAAAACGTATATTGGTATATAATTAACTCTGTATAAATATATGTTTTATGCCGATATAGGATATGAAGTATAGCGTTTTTGGAGAATGCTGCTATGGTGTATACGAGAAGTGAAGTAGAAAACAGAATAAAACCTATTGTCATGAAGCATGCAGATATCTTTGACCGCGTGGTTTTGTTCGGGTCATATGCCCGGGAAGAACAGAACGAGAAGTCGGATATCGATCTGTATATTGAGAGCGAGATGACCACGGGGAAGATATTGACGTGTAAGAAATATCGGGATTTTCATTTAGAACTCTATAGGTCATTTGACAATATGGAGTTTGACCTGCTTGTATTTGGTGGGAAAAGAGACAGAAAGTCTGTCAGGGACAGTAAGTTGTACCGACAGGTATTAAAAGATGGGGTTACGATATATGACAAAGGAACAGAAACTTTATAAAATGCTTATTAAAGCAGACCTTAAGATAGTTGAGAACAACTGGAATTCTGTAGATAAATTTGACAGACTTCAGGCGGCATTTCATATGCAGCAAGCGATAGAAAAAACGATAAAATTAAAGGCTGATGTTAAAGGCTTGCCGGACTTATGGGGACATAACCTCGTTAGCCTGATGGAAAAGTGTGATGAAAACAGGATTGATATTGATGTTCCAGAGTATATAAAAGAAAAAGCAGATGTTATTACCCTCTGGGAAGCTGACGGCAGATATTATCCGCAGAAGATGGTTAGAAGGGATGCAATCAAGAAAGCATACGACATTACAGTTGAGTGGTTAGAATCCGGAGACACTAGGGACAGGGCGAGGAAAAAGAAGGCGTAATAATATGAAAATGACATCTTTGGCGACAAAACTTAATAAGCTTAAAAGAAAAGCAGGTTTTTCCATGGTTGAGGTAATGGCTGTTGTAGCTATCCTCGGCATTCTTGCTGCGCTTGCAACACCTAATCTTGTAAACATGAAAAGAAGCTTGGATCAGAAGGAGCTGGATGCGAAGGCAGAAACAATCTATCTGGCTGTTCAGAATGAAATATCAAAGCTCAGAGCCAGCGGCAATGAGGACATCTATTTTCCGACGGCTTTAGAGGGTGTCCCAACTGCCACAAAATTGACCTATTATCCGTTGGACATGGATCCTGGAAACCAAAAGGATCTATATTTCTTTAACAGGAATTACAGCTATCTGACCCAGCATTTGATGGAGCCTGGGGTGGTAGATGCTTCGCTTACATCAAATCACTGGGTAATAGAGTATGAGCCCTCCGGCGGGTATGTTTATTCGGTATATTACAGTGAGAAAAAAGATGATTTAGAAGACGATTATAGGGAAAACCCCGAGGCATATGACGAGTATAGAAAGGACAGTAAGACACGAATAAAAAACGGTGCGTTGATAGGCTATTATGGTGGAGATGTTATCTCAGCCTCAACTAGTACAACCAAATTGGTGCCCACGATCTCTGTTAACAATGGTGAGATTTTGTCTGCAGATATACAGTGTACCGCACCAACAGGGATCAATGATGTGGAGTTCCTTATTACTCTTTCTGATACTCAGGGGCACAGATACTCGTGGAAGGCAGCCACTGATGATATTAATAACTTAGTTCATCATGTTGGCATCAGATATTCATATCACTTTGATATAGATGACCTTTCGAGTTCGGGAAAGCGTTTTGCTGCAAAATATGGAGGAAGAGCCACTCCACTTGACCCAAAGGATGATCTGGTTCCAGGCACCAGACTTACTATACAAGTTACAGCATATAGTAAGAACAGTGGTCTCGTAGATCAGGGAAATGCAACTGCATTTACCAATAGCTTGTTTGATTATAATATTGATTTTGGCGAAACGGGTGCTGAAAATCCGGAGACGGCACATATAGTTTGCACACGCCATCTTCAGAATCTGGATAGTTCATCAGGTGTAACCAGCAGTATAAAAAATGTTGTACTGCATAGCGATATTAACATGAGGGCAGATGATACGCCCGATGGATGGTATGATACATATGGCAAGTCTGGAGTAACGATAAAGTCATATTTTAACGGAAAAGGTGATAATAGCAGGCCTTACTTTAAGCCCATAGTTAATAACAATTTAATAGATTTTAATGGTTATGGTCATGCTATATCAGGTCTTTTCGAATCAACAAATGATGTTCAGGCCTCACAATGCTTAGGCCTTTTCGAATCAATTGGTGGCGGGGTTTCTATTAGCAGGATTAGGCTTGAAGGTGCGATGCTTGATGGGCTGACTTCAGGTACTACAGGAGCATTGGTTGGATCAGTGTCCGGACAAAATAATACTATTACGAACTGCTGGGTTTATCTGGATAAGACAAAGGATGTTGCTAATAAGACAGAAAATGATATATGGATAAATGGTGATACTTCTGGAGGTCTGGTAGGAGTTGTTACAACATCGGGAGGAGTGTCAAAACTGGATATTTCTGACAGCTTTGCATCTTCTGTGATAAGCAGTACAACAGATGCAGGTGGTCTCGTGGGAAGAGCTGAAGCGGGATCTATTGTTAACATTAATCAGTCATATTCTGACAGCTATATGATGGGGCATAATGTGGCCGGACTTATCAATGGGGATGCGTCTCTGATAGAGGGTTGCTATACCGCTGGGTTCCTTAAAGCTAAGGCCAAAAATTCAGATAGAACAAGTATCGCCGGTCTAGTTAACGGAACTGTAGGGATAATAAGCGACAGCTATACAATAGTTAATCCTGAGAACATAACAGACAGTATCAGTCCGGAAATATATAGCACCTGTAGGAGCATAACGGATCCGTCTTCAGAAAAATCGGTGTATTATTTTGTTACGAGTGGAATCCATGCTTCAGGTACTCATGAGATAGGACCGAAAAAAAGTGCTGAACTGCTGGCTTTAATAGGTGATGCCTTTAAGACAGATACGCGTTATACAGTATCCTATGATCTTAGGGGGACACTTAGCAATTATCCATATCCATGTCTTCAGAACCTGCCACATTACGGTGACTGGCAGGCAGAGTTCAAGCAAGGTGGTATTGTATACTATGAGAAATATCTGACAGGTGAGTACGGTTTTTCTGGAGCTAACGTTCCTGACACTATTGAAACCAAGGGTACTGTCGTAGGTGATGGATATGGACTGGTTTATCGTTCTACTGACACTCTTCCTGCGAGTATTTCTGTTACCATAGGAAATCAGGAACCTTTTACTCTTGCAACGATAAATTATTATCCGGTTGTTGATGATGGCGTGGAGTACAGGATATATCCTTTCCCGGTTGCTGTTGTTAATTCGGCACCTTTATCTACTTCGTTTTATCAAAAGACAGTAGTAGAACTGGGCCCTACCCATAAGGACTATTACTATTTCAATCCGCATTTTGCCAAGACATACGGTACACTTGAGGATACTTCAGCTGATGCTCCCGCTGAGGAAAAGGGTAAGATATACATACGTACCCCCAGGCAGCTACACAATCTTAGCGAGTATTACGATGATTACTATAGTGATGCCACGCTTTTGGCTGAGTATTTACAGGAACGTGATGCAGATTTCGATAGATATGACTGGAGCACTTTTGCCGGCATAGACAAAATAAAAGAGCAAAAACCTATAGGTCGTACTGAGGCAAAAGCCTTCAGTGCAGTATTCAACGGCGGATGTTACAGGATAACCAATATCAGCTTTGTTACTGATGGTGGAGACTATGTGGGCTTTATTGGCTACAATAAGGGTAAGATAAAAAATGTAGTATTGACTACGGATTTTGATCTTAAGTCCAGTAAACATTACTATGTTCAGCGCAAAGGGGCTGTCCAGGCCAATGATGTACTGCATCTTGGTGTACTTTCGGGATACAATAAGGGAGAGATCACAAACTGTGCCATAGCCGGTTACTATTTGTCCGGTGACAGAGCAGGAAGCAGCAGTGCAGATTATAAGATATATGCATACCCCAATACTACCTTATATGCAGGTGGCCTGGT
>JAILEN010000048.1 GCA_024687655.1 Lachnospiraceae bacterium
TACCAGACATATTACGCTGGCTTACTTTGACCAGAAGAGCACCGTGGATTATATCGGTGTGGTTCAGGGTGTGCCGGTTTGTTTTGATGCAAAGGAGTGTAATGCGGACACCTTTCCCCTTGCCAATATCCATGAACACCAGCTGGAGTTCATGAGACAGTGGCAACAGCAGGAGGGAGTTGCGTTTTTTCTTATCTATTTCACCGACAGGGATGAGTTTTATTATCTCACCTATGATCTGGCCCGGGTTTTTTTTGACCGGATGGAAGCCGGAGGACGCAAGAGTTTCAGAATAAATGAGCTGGAGCCGGAGTATTTCTTCGCCGCCCGCCCCGGAGTCCCGGTGCCGTATTTAGAACTGATCCAGCAGGATTTAGATCGTGGTGTATAGCTATTTTACGGGCACACTAAGCGAACATCCGCAAGGCCTACTCCTAAAGTCGTATGCCTAACGGCTGTACGATGGATTCTCGGAACGCTCTCGCTTAAAGGTCTGCGAAAGCACACTCCATCCACATCACCTGCCCTTAATCGGCTCCATCACATCATCTGACCGACTGCAAAGGGTTGACTAAAAATTCAAGATGCTTTATAATACTACCGAAGTAGCACATTAGCGAACTAAAGTGAGGTAGATACAGATATGAATCAAATGCTTCATACTCCCGAGGGAGTGAGAGATATATACGATGGCGAGCTCCTTAGGAAGGAGGAGATGTCAGGTACCATGATGAAGTCCATCCGCAGCTTCGGCTATGAGCGGATCCAGACTCCCACCTTTGAGTTTTTCGACATTTTCGGTCATGACGTGGGAACCACACCTTCAAAGGATCTGTACAAGTTCTTTGACAAAGAGGGTAATACACTGGTACTGAGACCGGATATCACGCCATCCATCGCCAGGGCGGCATCCAAGTATTTTTCCGACAATACGGGATGGCTTCGCCTCTGCTACGAGGGCAATGTTTATATCAATAACGAGAGCCTCCAGGGCAGGCTCAAGGAGAGCACCCAGCTGGGAGCCGAGCTCATTGGTGATACAGGGGTTGAGGGTGATGCTGAGATAGTATCCGCAGCCGTTTCCTGTATGACTGCAGCCGGTTTCGGAGACATCAAGATCTCCCTGGGACATGCGGCCATTTTCTACGGCCTTATGGAGGCCTGCGGTTTTTCTGAGTTTGAGACAGGGGAGATCGCTGATCTCATTAACAACAGGAATACCTTCGGACTCATTGAGTATCTGGACAGGTCAGGTATTTCCGAGGATAAAAAGAAGCTGTTTACACTTTTGACTTCATTTTATTCCGGTCCCGATGAGTGGGCGGACATGATGCCTCTGGCAGAGAACTATCCCAAGATCCATGATGCTCTTTTGTATCTGAAAAAGCTGGATGAGCTTCTTAAAAAGGACGGACGGGATGAGTATGTGACCTATGAGCTGGGGCTGATCTCACCTTACAAGTATTATACCGGCATCATTTTCTACGGATATACCTATGATGTGGGCGAGCCTGTGGTAAAGGGCGGACGCTATGACAAGCTTTTGGGATACTTCGGCAAGGATGCCTGTGCGGTGGGCTTTGCGGTTTCCGTTGATATCCTTGTGATGGCGGACACCAGCCAGTCTCATGACAAGCCTGTCGAGGACGATGACAGATATCTGACCGTGGCTCTGGGTAAGGGCAGGCTGGCTAAAAAGGCCATGGAGTACTTTGAGCAGATCGGTATTTTTGCAGATGAGATGAAGGACAAGGATACCAGAAAGCTGATCTTTGTAAATGAGGAGCACAAGATCCGGTTCTTTTTGGCAAAGGGTCCCGATGTACCCACCTATGTGGAATACGGCGCCGCCGACATCGGCATAGTGGGCGAGGATACCATTTTGGAAGAGGGACGCAACATATACGAGGTACTGGATCTGGGCTTCGGAGCCTGCAGGATGTGTGTATGCGGACCGCCGGAGGCAGCGGAGTACTTAAAGCATCAGGAGCTTATCAGGGTTGCTACAAAATATCCCCGTATTGCCAAGAACTATTTCAACAATATGAAGGGCCAGACCGTGGAGATCATCAAGTTGAACGGCTCCATAGAACTGGCGCCCATAGTGGGGCTGTCCGAGGTGATCGTGGATATTGTGGAGACCGGAAGCACTCTTCGTGAAAACGGTCTTACCATATTGGAGGAGGTGGCACCTCTGTCCGCCAGAGTGGTGGTGAATCAGGTGTCCATGAAGATGGAAAATGAGAGGATCACAAAGATCATCACGGATCTGAAAAATGTGATCGAGAGGAATAACAATGGTAATTGAAAATTTAGATAAAAACAGGATTGAATCACTTTTGGAGGATATGCTGAAGCGTTCTCCCACAAGCTATGGCGAGTATGAGGATACTGTTAAGGGTATAGTAGAGGACGTTCGTGCCCGTGGTGATGAGGCGGTATTTGAATACACGGAAAAGTTCGACGGTATTAAGCTGTCACCCGACAGTCTGTGCGTTACAGAGGCAGAGATTGAGGAGGCTTACAGGGCCGCAGACCCCAGGTTTATCGAGGTGGTTAAAAAGGCTATCGAAAACATCACGGCTTTCCACCAGAAGCAGAAGCAAAACAGCTGGTTTGACAGCAGTGACAACGGCGTGATCCTGGGCCAGAAGGTCATTCCCATGGAAAATGTGGGGGTATATGTGCCCGGAGGTAAAGCAGCCTATCCTTCTTCACTTCTTATGAATGTGGTACCTGCCAGGGTGGCAGGAGTAGAACACATCTATATGTGCACACCTGCAGGACGTGACGGTAAGGTGCCTGCATCCACGCTGGTAGCTGCCCATGAGGCGGGAGTGGATGTGATCTACAAGGTGGGAGGAGCCCAAGCCATAGCGGCTATGGCCTTTGGTACCAAAAGCATCAAAAAAGTAGACAAGATCACCGGCCCCGGAAACATCTATGTGGCCCTTGCCAAAAAGGCTGTATTCGGATATGTCAGCATAGATTCAATCGCCGGACCCAGTGAGATCCTGGTACTGGCTGATGAGACGGCCAATCCCCGATATGTGGCGGCGGATCTTTTATCCCAGGCTGAGCATGACGAGCTGGCTTCCGCCATCCTTATTACAACCAGCAAAAAGGTGGCAGAGCAGGTTTCCGTGGAAATAGATAAGTTTGTAGAGACCCTTTCCAGAAAGGATATTATCACAAAGTCTCTGGATAACTACGGACATCTTCTGGTGGCCGCTGATATGGACTCTGCCATAGAGGCAGTCAATGCCATAGCATCCGAGCATCTGGAGATAGTGACTGCCGATCCCTTTGATGTTATGACCAGGATCAAGCACGCCGGAGCCATCTTTTTGGGTACCTGGTCCTCGGAACCTTTGGGAGATTATATGGCCGGGCCCAACCACATTTTACCTACAAACGGAACCGCCAGATTTTTTTCGGCACTTTCAGTAGATGACTTTATCAAAAAATCGAGTATAATATCATATAGCAGAGAAGCTTTGGAAGAGATACATGAGACCATAGAGACCTTTGCAAAAATGGAGGGACTCACGGCTCATGCCAATTCAATAGCAGTAAGATTTGAATGATATTCTTCGAGCATCAATCTCGCGTTATGTCATCCTGAGCGTGGTGAAGCTTCTGTCAGAGACAGAAGCTTGAAGAAGTCATCG
>JAILEN010000119.1 GCA_024687655.1 Lachnospiraceae bacterium
ACTTCCTTCAGGATATGTCACCTGCCGGACGTCAGGTTCACTTCAAGGCCATGAGAAAGCTGGCTGCTGAGCATCCCGCCGAGAAGGTTGGCGAGGAAGTCCGCAAGCTGTATAGCTGGAACAATGAGGATGACAAGTTAATAAATAATTAATATAAAAAAATCGCCCGCTAAGGCGGGCGATTTTTTTATAAAGGAGGAAAAACTATGGGTATGACCATGACTCAAAAAATACTGGCAGCCCATGCCGGACTGGATCATGTGGAGGCAGGACAGCTCATCGAGGCTGATCTGGATATGGTGCTGGGCAATGATATCACCAGCCCCGTTGCTATCCACGAGATCGACAAGATGAAGGTGGACGGAGTTTTTGACAAGGACAAGATCGCTCTTGTAATGGATCATTTTGTTCCCAACAAGGATATCAAGTCTGCCGAGCATGTAAAGGAAGTTCGTGAGTTTGCATGTGAAAACTGCATTTCTCATTTCTACGATGTGGGACAGATGGGGATAGAGCATGCACTGCTCCCCGAAAAGGGTCTGGTGGTGGCTGGCGACGTGGTGATCGGTGCGGATTCCCATACCTGCACCTATGGCGCTCTCGGCGCATTTTCCACTGGAGTGGGCAGCACCGACATGGCTGCCGGAATGGCCACGGGTAAGGCATGGTTTAAAGTGCCCCAGGCCATCAAAATAAATGTCACCGGCAAGCCTGCCAAGTATGTCAGCGGCAAGGATGTGATACTTCACATCATCGGCGAGATCGGAGTTGACGGAGCCCTCTATCAGAGCATGGAATTCACAGGTGATGGCATTGCCAATTTGTCCATGGACGATCGTTTTACTATTGCAAATATGGCCATCGAGGCCGGTGCCAAAAACGGTATCTTCCCGGTGGATGATAAGGCTATAGACTACATGAAGTCTCATGGGACCCGTGAGTACAAGGTGTATGAGGCGGATGCTGATGCGGAGTATGCTTCGGAGCTTACAGTAGATCTTTCTACTTTAAAGCCTACCGTTTCTTTCCCTCATCTGCCTGAGAATACACATACGGTGGATGAGATCGATGAGATCAAGATCGATCAGGTGGTCATCGGAAGCTGCACCAACGGGCGTATCTCTGACCTGGCTGTGGCTGCAGAGATCATGAAGGGCAAGAAGGTGGCCGATGGCATTCGTGTCATCATTATTCCCGCCACACAGCAGATATACCTGGATGCTATGGAGGCTGGGTATCTTAGGACCTTTGTGGAGGCCGGAGCCATTGTTTCCACGCCTACCTGCGGGCCCTGCCTGGGTGGGTATATGGGTATCCTGGCTCACGGTGAGCGCTGCGTGTCCACTACCAACCGTAACTTTGTGGGACGCATGGGAGATGTTACTTCCGAGATTTATCTCGCCTCCCCGGCTGTAGCCGCCGCCTCAGCTCTAACAGGATTCATCAGTGATCCGGAAAGGATATAGATATGGAAAACGCAAAAGGTAAAGTACATAAATTCGGGGATAACGTGGACACTGATGTGATCATCCCCGCAAGGTATTTAAACTCCAGTGATCCGGCGGAGCTGGCTACACATTGTATGGAAGATATAGACGCCGATTTCACAAAGAAGGTGAGCGCCGGGGATATCATGGTGGCTACCAAGAATTTCGGATGCGGTTCATCCAGAGAGCATGCCCCCATAGCCATAAAGGCCAGTGGCATAAGCTGCGTGATCGCCGAGACCTTTGCCAGGATCTTTTACAGAAATGCCATCAATATCGGACTCCCCATCATAGAGTGCCTCGAAGCTGCGGCAGCTATCAATGAGGGTGACGAGGTGGAGGTGGATTTTGATTCCGGCAAGATCTATGATATCACCACCGGCAGCGAGTATCAGGGGCAGGCATTCCCGCCCTTTATGCAGGAGCTCATAGATGCCGGTGGCCTGGTAAACCGTATCAATAAAAACGCGTAAATTAATAATTATTAAGAAAAGTTTACCTTTGTTAATAATTTGTTCGATTGATGTTCGAGTACGATGGTGTTATAATGCTCGTACGCTTATCGAGTACGAGGAGGTATGGGTATGGATGAACTGGACATTAAAGCATTATTTGAAACGATCAATGATGGTTTTACACAAATTAAAACCGACCTGTCAGATTTCAGGGTAGAAACAAATAATCGTTTTGACCGAATGGAAAATCGCTTGGACAGAATAGAACTTGATTTAGCCGATATTAAATCTGATATGGCAGAGATTAAGGTGATTTTGCATGATAATGAAAAAGATCATGAGCGCTATGAAGAAACGCGGAATGATGTTATAGAACTTAAAGAATATCGTAGCAGGTCACAAAAAAAGAATTAGATAATATCATTATTTGATTTTTATTCAATACTTCCATATCCATCAATATATGCTATAATAAAACCCGCCGGTCTAACGGCGGGTTTTTGACGTTATTAATGAAACTATTAGGAGATAACGAGATGACGAATGATGAAAGAGCAATAGAGCTGCACGAGAAGTGGCAGGGCAAGATCGAGACCACTGCAAAGTCCAAGGTGGACTCCAGAGAAGCATTGGCACTGGCATATACGCCGGGAGTGGCGGCACCCTGCAGGGAGATTGCCGAGGACAGGGAACTGGCATATAAGTATACCATCAAGCAGAATACTATAGCGGTGGTGTCCGATGGCAGTGCTGTGCTGGGACTGGGCAATATCGGTCCTGAGGCGGCCATGCCGGTGATGGAGGGCAAGTGCGTTCTCTTCAAGGAGTTTGGAGATGTGAATGCATTCCCCATTTGTCTGGACACCCAGGATACGGATGAGATAGTAAAGATAGTTACTGCACTGGCACCCACATTCGGTGGTATCAATCTGGAGGATATTTCAGCTCCCAGATGCTTTGAGATAGAAGAGAGGCTCAAGGCCACTTTAAACATTCCGGTTTTCCACGATGACCAGCACGGAACGGCCATAGTGGTTTTGGCAGGCATCATCAATGCGCTTAAGCTTACGGGCAAGAAAAAGGAGGACTGCCGCATCGTATTAAACGGCGCAGGAGCTGCAGGCATAGCCATCACAAAGCTTTTGCTCAGATACGGCTTCAAGCATGCCATTCTCTGTGACAGGACGGGTATCATAAGTTCAAAGAGGGATAACCTCAATGATATGAAGCGTGAGATGCTGAAGGTCACAAACCTTGATGATATAGACGGATCACTGGCTGATGCATTAAAGGGTGCAGACATTTTTATCGGTGTATCTGCACCGGGATCGGTGACTGCCGACATGGTCCGCTCCATGAATGATGAGCCCATCATTTTTGCCATGGCCAATCCCATTCCGGAGATCATGCCCGACGAGGCCAAGGCTGCAGGGGCCCGGATAGTGGGCACGGGACGCAGTGATTTCCCCAATCAGATCAATAACGTGGTGGCATTCCCGGGCATATTCAGGGGAGCCCTGGAGGCCAGAGCGCCTCAGATCACCGAAGAGATGAAGCTGGCTGCTGCAGAGGCCATAGCTTCACTGGTGGATGATGACAAGCTGACGGATGACTTTGTGCTGCCGGAGCCTTTTGATCCCAGGGTGGCGCGTACCGTAGCCGACGCGGTAAAAGCGTTGGTATAAAGATCCTTCGCTACGCTCAGGATGACAGGAGTGTCATTCTGAGGAGGGTGAAGCTTCTGTCAGAGACAGAAGCCTGAAGAAGTCATCGGAGATGACTTCAACCTGACGAAGAATCTTATTAGGAGAGAGAAAAATGGCTGAAGCGGATCTGCTTTACAAGATCACAACTTTACATATACTGTCAAAGGCGGATTATCCCATTTCCAACAAGGTGCTGTGCGAGTTTTTCATCGACGGTGGGTATACGGATTATCTGAACGTGCAGCAGGCCATCGGAAATCTTTTGGATACGGGCATGATGGAGACAGTGTCAGACCAGTCCGACATGTACAAGATCACGGATGAGGGGCTGTCTACACTGGAGCTTTTTTCCGAGAGGATCACTGAGTCCATCGAGGCGGATGTGAAGACCTTTTTTGAAAAAAAGGGTATGGAGATGCGACGGGACTCACAGCTGATATCCGATTATTACAAATCCTCCGGCGGAGGGTATTATGTGCATTGCCGCATGTCCGAGGAGGAGCGGAATGTCATGGACCTGTCCTTCCACGTCTCGGATAGGGCCCAGGCGGAGACCATATGCATGAACTGGAGGCGGCATTATTATGATGTGTATGCTGCGCTGATGGAGCAGTTGATGTGATAGGATTCCAGAATGACTGGATTATCATCATGATCAAGCCCCCTGTCATTCTGAGCGAAGCGAAGAATCTTTATCGTGACATGGTTATATTTAACAAAATAAAACATCATTTACCCCATAATAGTGTGCAATCTGCAGTACTGTAATGGGGTAAAATTTTTCTGGTACACTTTAACCAAATACCATATGAAATAAAGAAAATGAGGAGGACATTTCAGTGGAAACATTTTTTAAACTGAAGGAAAACGGCACTGACGTCAGAACTGAAGTCGTAGCCGGCATCACAACCTTCATGACGATGGCATACATCCTTGCCGTCAACCCCAGCATCTTATCTGCTTCAGGTATGGACTCACAGGCTGTACTTATGGCTACAGCACTTGCAGCATTCGTGGGCACACTTCTTATGGCACTTTTAGCCAACTATCCTTTTGCACTGGCTCCCGGACTGGGACTCAACGCATACTTTGCATACACCGTATGCGGAGCCATGGGATACTCCTGGCAGACAGCACTTTTGGCAGTATTCGTAGAGGGTATCATTTTCATCATCCTCTCCGTGACAAATGTGCGTGAGGCGATCTTCAACGCCATCCCCCTTCAGCTTAAAAAGGGTATTTCCGTAGGAATCGGACTTTTCGTAGCATTCATCGGTTTGCAGAATGCCAAGATCGTTGTAGACAATCCTTCCACTCTGGTAGGCGTTGTTGACTTCAGACAGGACTTCCATACCGTAGGTATCGGAGCACTTCTGGCCATCATCGGTCTTTTCATCATCGTTGTACTTCATGTAAAGGGCGTTAAGGGTTCCATCCTTATCGGTATCATCGCAACATGGGTACTTGGCATGATCTGCCAGGCTACAGGCCTTTACACCATCGATCCCGAGAACGGGTTCTATTCACTTTATCCTTCATGGAGCACCTTCTCCTTCGGAGCCATCGGCCAGACCTTCGGTCAGTGCTTCAACGGTGCTGCAGTACAGGGCGTGAATGTACTTAACTTCATCGTTATCGTTTTGGCATTCCTTTTCGTTGACATGTTTGATACCATTGGCACTCTCATCGGCTGCGCAAACAAGGCCAACATGCTGGATGAAAACGGCAAGCTGCCCCGCATCAGGGAGGCACTTTTGGCTGACGCCGTCGCTACATCCGCAGGTGCTGTACTGGGTACATCCACCACGACTACCTTCGTAGAGAGCTCAGCAGGCGTATCCGAGGGCGGACGTACAGGTCTTTCATCAGTAGTCACAGGCGTACTTTTCCTTCTGGCTATCATTTTTGCACCTGTATTTACAGCTATCCCCGGTTTTGCTACAGCTCCGGCTCTGATCTTCGTAGGCTTCCTCATGATCACAGCAGTAGTGGAGATCGATTTTGCAGACTTTACGGAGTCCATCCCCGCTTACCTTGCTATGGTTGCAATGCCCCTGCTTTACAGCATTTCCGAGGGTATCGCAGTAGGTGTTATCTCCTACGTTGTTATCAATCTTTGCACAGGCAAGGCTAAAAAGATCACACCTCTTATGTATATACTGGCAATTCTGTTTGTGATGAAGTATATATTCCTGTAAAAAAGTTAATAAAGATTCTTCGCTTCGCTTTGAATGCAGTTTATTGTCATCCTGAGGGTCGCGAAGGATCTTATTTATTATGATAAGGAGGAAATATAAAATGTCAGACAACAAGATCCCTTACAAGATCTATCTTGAAGAGGAGGAGATGCCCAAAGCGTGGTACAACCTCCGTGCGGACATGAAGAATAAGCCGGCACCCCTTTTGAATCCCGGCACGTTGCAGCCCCTTACGGTTGAGGAGCTCTCCGGCATTTTCTGCCGTGAGTTGGTGGAGCAGGAGCTGGACGAGACCACGCCCTTTATCCCCATCCCTGACGAGATCCTTTCATTTTACAGGATGTATCGTCCCTCACCTCTGGTACGCGCATACTGCCTGGAGGAAAAGCTCCAGACTCCGGCCAAGATCTACTACAAGTTCGAGGGCAACAACACCAGCGGCAGCCACAAGCTGAATTCCGCCATTGCCCAGGCTTATTATGCAAAAAAGCAGGGCCTTAAGGGTGTGACAACAGAGACCGGAGCAGGCCAGTGGGGAAGTGCACTTTCCATGGCATGTGCGTATCTGGGACTGGACTGTAAGCTATACATCGTAAAGCTTTACTACGAGCAGAAGCCCTTCCGTCGTGAGGTGATGAGGACCTATGGAGCATCTGTAGTACCTTCACCCTCCGATACCACCGAGGTGGGCCGCAAGATCCTTGCTGAGCATCCCGGAACCACAGGCAGCCTGGGCTGCGCTATCTCAGAGGCAGTAGAGGTTTCCGTCAAGGATCCTGATTACAGATATGTTTTGGGCAGCGTTCTCAACCAGGTACTTTTGCATCAGTCGGTCATCGGACTGGAGTCCAAGATCGCCATGGACAAGTACGGCATCCATCCCGATGTTATCATCGGATGCGCAGGCGGCGGATCCAATCTGGGTGGACTCATCGCACCCTTTATGGGTGAGAAGCTTCGCGGCGAGGCTGATTACAGGATCATTGCAGTTGAGCCTGCATCCTGCCCCAGCTTTACGAGAGGCACGTACGCATACGACTTCTGCGATACCGGAAAGATCTGTCCTCTGGCAAAGATGTACACCCTGGGTTCGGACTTCATCCCTTCACCCAACCATGCAGGTGGCCTGAGATTCCACGGTATGAGCACCACACTTTCACAGCTTTACCATGATGGCTTCATGGAGGCCACCAGTGTAGAGCAGACCAGCGTATTTGAGGCAGCTGAGCAGTTTGCACGTGTGGAGGGTATCCTTCCTGCGCCAGAGAGCTCACATGCCATAAGGGTTGCCATTGATGAGGCTCTCAAGTGTAAAGAGACGGGAGAGGAGAAGACGATCCTCTTCGGACTCACCGGAACAGGTTACTTTGATATGGTGGCTTACGAGAAGTTCAACAACGGCGAGATGTCCGATTACATCCCTTCGGATGAGGATATCGCGGCATCCATTGCCAAGCTTCCGACAGTTTAGTTTTTTAAAAGATTCTTCGCTTCGCTCAGAATGACAGGGAGAGGGCTCAGAATGACAGGGGAAGCCCACTGCGCTGTTATTCTGAGGGCGCAAGCCCGAAGAATCTTTTTTTGTGCCCCATATTTTGTTAAAATCATATGGTTTTTATCCATATATTGTGGTATAATCTCCGCGAAGATAAAGTAAACAGCGAAATAATAGTCCACTCGGATGCTTGCATACGAGGGGACTGTTATTGAGATGTGAGCGCATCCGCGAACGAGAAAAGCCAAAGGCTTTTCGAGTTTTATCTTCGCGGATTGGTTATTATTATGAGCAACTATTCGGAATTATTGGTCAGCGGGAAAAGTAAATACAAGAGTCTGATCTTTGATTTTGCCGGCGTGGACAATGTTGATCAGTACTATGAGAATTATCGTATTCCCGAAGAGGAGACGATGATGGTCTATGCCTACAGCAGCCAGTATTCCGGGTTTTCCCTCGAGGGCAACGGCACCATTATCACAGATCGCGCCATCTATGTGGATCCCGCCAAAAAGGGCAGGTCATCCACCAACAGGATACCTCTTTCCGACATCTGTCATTTCGTTGTTTTCCAGGAGGACAATTCAGATTCCGTATCCCTGATCTCCCAGGAGAGGGAGTGCAGGATATTCGGGCGCACTGTGGCGCCCCGGGATACCACCGGCATGGAACTGGTGGAGCTTTTGCGTTCCCTCCAGAGGAATCTTACCAATATGAATATGGCCGAGCGTCACGCCTATGAGCTGACCCTGGGCTGGATGCTGGATCTTATCAGAAAAAGCCTTCACACCAACGGCAGGCTGACTGCCAGGGACGAAAAACTTTTGGATATTGCAGAGGAGATGCCTACATTTTTCAAAGAGATCGCATTTTTACGTGCGGAAAACATCTACCGTGGATGCGATGATATTGCCTATTTTGCCTATGCAGACAGCCTGAAGGGCAGGCTGGACGAGGATGTGAGACGCATCCTTTTAAATCCCGGTGAGCTTTTCTTCTCATCCTATATCGAGGATATTTCGGATGCCTCCAGATTCTATATGACAAAGGATCTGATCACTCCCTATCTCAATCTGAAAAAAACAGAGAGGCTGACGCTGGAGCAGTGCCTGATACTTAGTTTCCTGTGTATCAGGCTGGAGGATATAGATTACGGACAAAAGCTGATGGATATGATAGGGCCGGATCTGCCTGCGGAGGAGTTTTGGAAGCTGCAGTGCTTCAAGGCCCGGTTTATGAAGGAAAAACTATCCCTAATATATGAAAAAATGGAGAGCGGCAACGAACTGTCCAAGCCGGAACTTTTCTGGGAGGACGATCTGGGACTTACGCCTCTTCATTATGCACTGATCCTACGTCAGGAGGACGTGGTGCTCAAGCTTTTGCACGAGCGGGATTGGATCAGCTGGGAGAGCCCCTTCAAGGGTAACAGGCTGGTGGATGCGGTATATGATTTTGTGTTTCTGGCTTCTGTTTTATACGATGATGAGGAGCTTATCAGAGCAGTTTATTCATACACCACCAAGGAGGCTGTGCCTATCCATAGAGCCATAAAAAAGATGGACTCCCTGATTTTTATTCAGCGGACCCTTTTGCGTGAGCATCCCCAGGAGGCTCTGGCATATGCAAAAAAAGAGGCAGAGTACAAGGATATGAGGGATGAGATGGTGGATGAGCTGGCGAATCTGTCGCGGCGCAGGTGCGAGGAGGCCAGAAAGATAGCCGCCATGATAATCCAGGCGGAGCACCCTTTTGCCAGACATATTTTGCATATGTATCTGGATCGGGATTCCATTTACCGTTCCATAGCGGATACTATTTCGGATTACAGGCTGTATAAGTATAAGGATCACTTTTTCGTGACTTCGGTGGAAGAGAATCTGGACCTGTCCTTCTACGAATGGCGGGACGGCGTCATGGGAGACCATGATATAAAAAGGGCTGACGCCAGGCTCTCTACGGAGCGAGTGGATGGAGGCAGTCGGCATTTTTATGACGGGGATACCTATGAGAATCCGGACATCTCTGCCGCCAGGGAGAGAAAGCGTGCCGAAGAGGAGGCGCGTCGGAAGAAGAAGGAGCAGGAGGCAGATAAGGCCGTAATGCCCACATCGGATGGATGGTTTTCACCCGAGGCGCATCATGATCTGGAGGTTCTGAACAAAGAGTACAGGCAGCTGGTGAAGATGTATCATCCGGATGTGTCGGATAACAGACGTTCCACCATTATCATTCAGCAGATCATGACGGAACGGGCGGAGATACTGGAGAGGATGTAAAAAAGATTCTTCGCTACGCTCAGAATGACAAAGGGCGCTTTAAATGACAGGGATAAGTGTTGTTATCCTGAGGAACAACGGTGTATTGTCATCCTGAGGAGCAAAGCGTATTGTCATCCTGAGGAGCGAAGCGACGAAGGATCTTTACAGGGGGTGTAATATGATAGTCGGAAGTGATGGTAGCAGATACAGCCGGATAATGAAGGATCTGCACTACGTGATCGGAGGTCATTCGGGGATGATCCGGGACTTTTACGGCAAGCTTTATGACAATAATAAGTTTTTGGGTGATGTGGTGGACGGAAACATCTTTCTGCCGGATTGCACCTGGATCAGAAAAGAGGGGAATCTGATATTTACACGGGTGTTTGATTATGAGCTCAAGGATGATACCCTCATCAGTCCGGCGAAGATATGGTTCGATATAGGGGACGACTGGGATGCCATGCGCATCGTGCTGAAGGATATTACGGATAACTTCTGATAGAGAAAAACGGAGATGCAGGGATTCGAACCCTGGTGCCGGGATAAACCGACAAACGCATTTCGAGTGCGCCGCGTTATGACCACTTCGCTACATCTCCGAATGTGTTTAGACACGAATGCTATTATAATAGAATTAGTTAATATTATCAAGGAGGAAAACATGGATATTTTATCATTGAAGAAGCTGCTTAGCGAAAACACATACCCCGGTCGCGGTATTGTCATCGGACGGTCCGAGGATGGGAAAAAAGCAGTCTGCGCCTATTTTCTCATGGGCCGCAGCGAAAACAGCCGTAACCGCGTGTTTGTGGAGGAGGGCGAGGGTATACGCACAGAGGCCTTTGATCCTTCTAAGCTGTCGGACCCCAGCCTTATCATTTATGCGCCGGTGAGAGTCAGAGGAAATGACACAATAGTGACAAACGGAGACCAGACCGATACGGTATACGATCTGATGGGAGAGGGACAGAGATTTGATGAGGCTCTTGAGACCAGATGCTTTGAGCCGGACGGCCCCAATTTTACTCCGCGTATTTCCGGTATCATACATGTGGAGGACGGCAGGTTCGAGTACCGCATGTCCATTTTAAAAAGTGATGAGGGACGTGAAGACGGTAATATCCGAAACCTCTTTTTCTATGACAATCCCCATGGGGGAGAGGGCAGATTCATCCATACCTACATGGGTGACGGTAACCCGCTTCCCAGCTTTACAGGAGAGCCGGAGAGGGTGGATATAGCAGGAGATATTGATGAGTTTGCCGAAAAAGTATGGAACAGTTTGAATGAGGATAATAAGGTTTCACTTTTCGTCAGGTATATTGATATAGAGACAGGAAAATACGAAACAAGGATCATTAATAAAAATGTATAAAGATTCTTCGCTTCGCTCAGAATGACAGGACAATTGTCATCCGGAGGAGCGAAGCGACGAAGGATCTTAAAAAAGGAGGAAAAATGAAAGAGTTAGAATTAAAGTATGGCTGTAACCCCAATCAGAAGCCGTCCCGGATCTACATGGAGGAGGGAGAACTACCCATAAAGGTTTTAAACGGCAAGCCCGGCTACATCAATTTCCTGGATGCCTTCAATGGATGGCAGCTGGTAAGGGAGCTGGATCGTGCCACAGGACTGGCGGCCGCCACATCCTTCAAGCATGTTTCACCTGCGGGAGCAGCGGTGGGCCAGCCACTTTCCGATATTGAAAAAAAGATATACTGGGTAGACGACATGGATATTGAGTTCACGCCCATAGCCAACGCCTACGCCAGAGCCCGTGGCGCAGACCGCATGTCATCCTTTGGTGATTTTATCTCACTTTCCCGCACATGCGATGTGTCTACGGCAAAGATCATTGCCCGTGAGGTTTCCGACGGAGTCATTGCCCCCGGTTATGAGCCTGAGGCTCTGGAAATCCTCAAAGGGAAAAAGAAGGGGGGCTATGCCGTGATCGAGATCGATCCGGACTATGAGCCCAAAGAGATTGAGAGGAAGGAAGTTTTCGGCATCACCTTCGAGCAGGGCAGGAATGAGCTTGTGATAGATGATGACTTCTTTTCAAATATTGTTACAAAAAATAAGGAGCTGACCGAGCAGGCTAAGATAGATCTGGCCATCTCCATGATCACCCTTAAGTATACCCAGTCCAACTCCGTCTGCTATGTAAAGGACGGCCAGGCCATCGGTATCGGTGCCGGACAGCAGAGCCGTATCCACTGCACCAGGCTGGCTGGACAGAAGGCTGATAACTGGTGGCTGCGTCAGTCACCCAAGGTACTGGGGCTTCCATTCAAGCCCGACATCCGTCGAGCAGATCGGGACAATGCCATTGATCTGTACATTGGAGATGAGTATATGGATGTGCTGGCTGATGGTGCATGGGAGAATATCTTTACAGAGAAGCCCTCGCAGTTTACTCCCGAAGAAAAGAGGGCGTGGCTGGATCAGATGAGCGGCGTCACCCTGGGGTCAGATGCGTTCTTCCCCTTCGGGGACAATATTGAGCGCGCCCATAAGTCCGGTGTAAAATACGTTGCCGAACCGGGCGGTTCCATCCGTGATGACCATGTCATCGCCACCGCTGATAAGTATGATATGGTGATGGCATTCACCGGCCTCCGCTTATTCCATCATTAACTATGGCGATGATTGCCGAGTAAGAAATAGAGTGCTTTCGAAGACCTTTAAGCGAGAGCGTTCCGAATACACTTTGTATGTCCGTTGACCTCACGACTTTAGGAGTGAGGGCTTTACGGACATTCAACGGGATGAGGTAGAGCGGAGCGGGTCAAGAAAGTACTCTATTTTTACGAGAGCAATCAGTTGGAAAACTTTCTTGTATATTCCGTAGGATATGCCTGATGGAGGCGGTCGGTGAGGATGGCGCGATACAGATCGGCAGCATAGATATCTTTGTTCATAAGGATCTCCTTTTCACGCGTGGAACGGGGATCCTTTTTCATCTCCTGAGGAGACACGATAATAGGTACCGTGGCACGATCACGGATCTCAGTAAGCAGAGCCCGGCCGGAATCCGAAAAGGCCAGTACACGGATATAAGGCGCGAAGTTCTCTGCCTTTAAAAGTGACAGCTCGTTATGATGCAGGCGCAGCACCAGATGACACAGGATGCGTCGTATCCTGGAATGGTTCAGATTCTTGGTCTTGAGATGATCCGCAAACTGGGTAAAGGATATGAATTCGTTCCGCTCGTTCAGTATCCGATTGGAAATATCCTCGTTGCAGTCCAGATACTCGGAGAGACTGTTGTGATATAAAAGGGCCTGATGCACAAGAAGAGAGAAATCATCGGGGCCCACCAGCATATTTTTGGCAACCAGGGTATTGATGACCGGCACCTCGTTTTCGGGGATGAACATCGCTATGCTGTCTCCGTTTATTGCATGACGGGTATCGCGGTCCGCAAGAAGAGAGCGGACACTGTCCTGAGTAGTGTCCTGAAAGAGCATGCGGCGTATCAGGGATGCGGAAGCGAAGTTGGCGGAAAAGGTGGAGTCATCATGGGATACGCCGTGTCGATGGATGGGGTGGAGCCCTATGTTGTCATTGTGGGCTAAAAGGGCACGTGTATATGCGATGCCCAGGATGTTGTTGGGAGCCTCCAAAAACTTGGACAGTTTCTCACGTTCATCGGGATTATCCCAGTTTTCCACAATGGCGTTGGCCCGGGCCTTGGCAAAAGGAATACCCATTCGAAGCTGTTTGTTCAGACTCTCCTTGAAGCCGTGAGGCTCATCCAGAAAATATCTGGCCACCTTTGCGAACATCTCGGGATCCTCGTCTTCACAACCGAACATCAGGTCAGTGACCACGCCGGTGGCAAGTAAAAGAGAGACTCCGGTTTCCGCAAAGATCTCGGCGGAAGCGGTGGAGGCCACCGTAGGCATTTCGATCACCAGGTCGGCACCGTTTTCCGTGGCCAGCTTTGCACGGGTGTATTTGTCGATGATGGCAGGCTCGCCACGCTGGACAAAATCACCGCTCATTGCGACGATGACGCCATCGGCGATCAGGTCATTTTTTGCATGCTCGATCTGGTAAACATGACCGTTGTGGAAGGGATTGTATTCTGCTACCACGCCCATTATCCTCATGACAAAACCTCCTTTAAAGATCCTTCGCTGCGCTCAGGATGACATGTAGATCCCGCTGCGCTCAGGATGACATATAATACTTTGGCTGGCATAGATGTCATTCTGAGGGCGACTGCCCGAAGAATCTTTTATTGACTTTCATTATCCATAATAGTAAAATAACAAAGCATGCTCCAATAGCTCAGTTGGTAGAGCACTTCACTCGTAATGAAGGGGTCGTCCGTTCAAGTCGGATTTGGAGCTTAAAAGAAAAGTCACGCATCAAAGGATGTGTGACTTTTTACATTTATACCATCTCACGTAGCATAACCGTAACCGGGAAGGTTACCTCATCCGATCCAGAAACTATTCCGGTAGAGATGTAACTGATGAGTATCTCCATTGCCTTTTTCCCGATGTCTACAGGCTGCTGGACCAGGGCTGCTGAAATGATACCCTTTTTCAGATACTCCTTGGTGCTCTCCATGACATCAAAGGCAACAACCGAAAGATTCCTGGGAACCGTCATCTGCTCGAGGGCCTTGCAGGCACCGACGACGCCACCGGCAGTGAAAAACAAAGCACTTAGGGTGGGGTGGGCCAGAAGCAGTCTGTTGGTCAGATCATAGGCGGTGTAGTCGTCATTTTTACATTCTATGATATCCTCGATGACGATCTTGGGAGCATTTTCCCTGATATAATCCTTGAAGCCGGAAATACGCTGCTCATGAGCTATAAAATCGCGGGAGCCGGTGATGATGGCAACCTCACATTTTTTTCCTGTCATCATGGATAAAAGCTCCCCCGAGGCCCTGCCACATTTGTAATTATCGCAGCCCACAAAGGCCAGTCTGCTGGACCGGGGAAGGTCTGTGTTGAGTGTGATGATGGGAACCTTTTTATCGTAAAAGGGTAGCAGATGCTCCTGCACCTCCGGGTTGTCTATGGGAGTGAGTATCAGCCCCGACAGCCCCATCTGTGAAAATTCGAAGAGCTTTTTGCACTGGGCCTCTGCGGAAAAGGGGGTAAACTCGAAAACTATCTCCCCATCGAAACCGGAAAGCTCAAGCTGGTCCCGGATCCCCTGTAAAAGACCGTTGTAAAATGGTGTCTCAGAAGTTGAGAACAAAACGCCGATTTTTTTGGCATTTTTCGATGTATTTTTAGTGGAATTTTTTTCAGCCATGTCATCCTCCGGTAATATGCTGGTAAACAGTGTGCCCTATGGCTTATTTGCTACAAGTATAACACAGTATGATGGATTAAAAAAGTGAAAAAATAATTTGGCTTATTCGACATTTTAGGCTATAATGGATAAGATTGTAATTTAGGGAGTTAGTATGCTTATTTTTACTGATGAATACAAAAGAACCATTTTCCCCAGGATTATGAGAGCAGTCGGTGTGGCGTCTCTTGACGTGGTCGCCATGATACTCTGCGCCCTGGCGGCTTTGTGGGTGAGGTTTGACTTTTCCGTGTATGCTACTTTACAGACAGGATATGTGGAGAGCATGCTCAGTTACCTTCCGATCTATATAGCCACATTCATAGTTATGTATTATGTATTCAGACTTTATCACAGCATATGGAGATATGCGGGTGTGATGGAAGTCATCAGGGCAGTGGGATGCTATATTTTTTTGGTTCCGGTGATTTATTTTGAGACACTGATTCTGCAGATACACTTGCCCAGGAGCTTTTTCTTTATTACTTTTATTATGGATTTCGTTTGCTGTGTTGGGATCAGATTATCCTACAGAGTTGTGAGGTTGTATTTCTCCAGGTTCAGGGGACATTCTGATAATGATGAGCGTATCATGGTGATTGGTGGGGGAGCTGCCGGCAGAAACATTATAAAGGAGATCCAACTGTCTGATGAGGTGGGGGGGAGTATCTGTTGCGTTATCGACGACAATGCCAACAAATGGCGCAGGTCCCTTGAGGGTGTGCCCGTTGTGGGTGGACGCTATGACATTCCGGCTATGGTAGAAAAATATGGTATCAACCGGATAATATATGCAATCCCTTCTGCGGAGCCTAAGGATAGGAGTGAGATCCTTAATATTGCGAAGGAGACAGGAGCTTCCCTTAAGGCCATACCTGCAATTTATCAGCTTTTAAACGGAGAGGTTTCCGTTTCCAGCCTTAGAGATGTTGATATTACGGACCTTCTGGGAAGGGATGAAATTCATGTTAATAACGACGAGATCCTGTCACATATCAGCGGCAGGGTAGTTATGGTTACAGGCGGTGGCGGATCCATCGGCTCAGAGCTCTGCCGTCAGATTGCAGCATCGGATCCAAAGCAGCTTATCATTTTTGATATATACGAGAACAATGCATATGCCATCCAGCAGGAGCTGGTCAGGGAATATCCCCAGCTTGACCTGGTGACACTGATCGGATCTGTAAGAAATACCAACAGGGTCAACTACGTCCTGGAGAAATACAAGCCTGACATGATATACCATGCTGCGGCACATAAGCATGTGCCT